>URCU01000008.1:0-33429 GCA_900546425.1 uncultured Collinsella sp.
AGCGTCAGATGTGTATAAGAGACAGGGCTGCATCATCGATGAGACCATCGCCATCGAGGCCGTCATCGAGAACGGCGTCGACTGCGGCCCGCGCGCCTACCTGCGCCCGGGCACCCACATGCTCGACGGCTCCAAGGCCGGCACGCACGTGGAGATCAAGAAGTCCACGATCGGCGAGGGTTCTAAGGTGCCCCACCTGTCCTACATCGGCGACACCACCATGGGCTCCGGCGTCAACGTGGGCGCGGGCTCCATCACCTGCAACTACGACGGCGTCCACAAGCACAAGACCGTCATCGGCAAGGACGCCTTCATCGGTTCCGACACCATGATGGTCGCGCCCGCCCAGATTGGCGACGGTGCACTCGTGGCCGCCGGCTCCGTCATCACCGAGCCGGTCCCGGCCGATGCACTCGGTCTGGGCCGCGCCCGTCAGGTAAATATCGAGGGCTGGGCCGCCGATTATCGCCGCCGCCTGCACGAGGACGACGAGGTATAACGTTTTATCAAGCACAAAAGGAGCTGTTCCATGAGGACGGCTCCTTTTTCTATCGTGACCTGCGCGACCGGATGAGTGGTCGGTTCGTGTCCGTTGACGGTAAAGACGTTATCAAGACTCGATAAACCCCGTCGCACGGTTACAATGCAACAAGGCATCTATATGGCATTCGATGTATAAAGGAGAAGGGTAATGCCGATTAATGATCCCGAGAAGTCGGAGAATATGCGCAAGTCCATCCGCGTGTATTCCGGTTCCTCCAACCGTCCCCTCGCTCAGAAGATCGCTGAGTACCTTGGGGTCGAGCTTTCGGGCCTTACGCTAAAGCAGTTCGCCAACGGTGAGATTTACGCCCGCTACGACGAGACCGTCCGCGGCGCCGACGTCTTCCTGATTCAGTCCGTGGCTGGCGGCAACGTCAACGACATGCTCATGGAGCTGCTCATCGCCACCGACGCTGCCAAGCGCGCATCCGCCCGCTCCATCACCGCCGTTATCACCCACTACGGCTATGCCCGCCAGGACCGCAAGGCCGGCCCGCGCGAGCCCATCACCGCCCGCCTCGTCGCCAACCTGCTCGAGCGCGCCGGTGTCGACCGCATCATCACCCTCGACCTGCACCAGGGTCAGATCCAGGGCTTCTTTGATATCCCGGTTAACCACCTGTCCGCACTGCCGCTGTTTGGCCAGTACTACAACGACATGCACTTCGACACCGACAACCTGGTTGTCGTCTCCCCCGACGTGGGTCGCGCCAAGGCCGCCAAGAAGCTGTCCGACATGCTCGGCTGCGACCTGGCCATCGCCCACAAGGGCCGTCCGCGCCACAACGCCGCCGAGGTCATGGGCATCATCGGTGACATCAAGGGCAAGACCTGCGTCATCAACGACGACATGATCGACACCGCTGGCACCCTGTGCGCCAACGTCAAGGAGCTCAAGGCTATGGGTGCTGGCGACATCTACGTCTGCGCCACCCACGGCATCTTCTCCGGTCCGGCCATCGAGCGCCTGAACGACGCCCCGATCGTCGAGTGCGTCGTCACCGACGCCATTCCCGTCGAGGTGGGCGGCAAGATCAAGACCATCTCGGTCGCCGAGGAGTTCGCCCAGGCCATCTCCGCCGTTTACCACGAGGAGCCTGTCTCCACGCTCGTCGGCGGCGACTTCGCGCTGTAATCCAGCGTGCATCTCATCATCTTTGGTGTTTTTAAAGGGTCGGAAGCTCGCTTCCGACCCTTTTCTATCCCTCGCCAACCTTCCCTGGACAATTAGTTCAGATACGTATTTTTCTAAAGCTCCAAAGGGCCGTTCGGAGCCTTCTGAGCTCCCCGGCGGATGCCATACCGTCCAAAGCTCATCGTTTTCGAGTACAGCCGCTGCATTTTTATCCTCAAATCGCCTTCAAAGGCCCTTAGAAACGCCTCGAACGCCCGCCGCCTTATACGTATCTGAACTAACTGTCCAGTAGATATCGTCAACCTTCGCGGCAGAGCTCAATTTCCTGTAATCCCCTCGACCGATTCCACCGATTTCATAACGCCCAGCCGTTCGTGGCGCGCAGCGCCCCGCTGAGCGAAAAGAACGGTATGGCGGTCGCATTCTGCCTCCAACTTAGTACGTTATAGCTATGACGACCGTGATTTCACATTTCTCCGCCCTCCGCGCAATTCGTCGCGCACGACGGGCGTACTCTGCCCTACCCTGGGACTTCGTTGATAGTGAACAGCAAGCACAGGCCTTGGCTAGCTGCATTCCCAATAATGACGCAATCGACTTTGGCGCACTTTCGATACTCGATGCCTGGAATGAAGATGATTCCGAACTGCTCGATCTTCTCGTTTCAGACGAAGACAACAGACGCCCCGACAAGCGACTTCTTCAGCATATTCTCTCCGCTCCGCTTCCTGAAGGTGCAATTATGCACGTCGAGGCCGACATCTACGCAACGTCTCCCGCCGTGACAGCCATGCTTTGTTCCAAAAATGAATCAGTCGCCAAAACCTTGATGCTTCTCATGGAACTGCTCGGAACCTACTCCCTTCCTCCCGGGGCAACATACCCCATTGCCCATGACGACATCTGGCCCAAGGGCGATGGCTGCGCAGCGACGGGCGATCTTGATTGCCTGGGCAACCAGTCGGTGGCCGAGCAACAGAACGAAACCCGCTATGAACAGGCACACTACAAATGCGAGCCCGCCACGACCATCGAAGAGCTCGAGGCGGTCGCACGGTTCGCCAAAAGTAGCTCGTACGCCTCGTTTCGCACGGCCGTTAAACTCGCCCGGGCCGGATCCGCATCCCCAGCCGAATCCCTAATGTTTGCCGTTCTCGGAGCACCCATGCGCTTTGGCGGTTTCGGGTGTTGCAGCCTACCTATGGGAGGCTTGCTACTCAACTATCGAATCGACTTCGACACCCTTGCGGTCAACATGTCCTCCGGCATCCCTTACGCCATCTGCGACCTGTATTGCCCCGCAGCCGGAGTCGACAGCGAATACAACGGAATTGGGCATGAGCTTCAAAACGCTCGCATCCACGATGGCAATCGAAATAATGGCCTCAAGGCAATGGGCATCCACGTCCTGGTTATCAATCGCGACCAAATGAAAGACCTTGTTGCACTCGAAGCCTTCGCCCAAACGATGCATCGACTCGCGGGAGTCCGATTCCGATATCGCATCAAGGGCTATCGCAAGCGTCAGGCCGCTTGGCTCAACGCTCTGCGGGCCGGAATCGGCCTTGCACCGGTCTAAACGGCGAATCACCCGTGCGTCGTCAAACAGGGCTGGACAGTTAGTTCAAATACGTATAACTAGACATATTGAATTAGGCTGTTTTGCAGCTATCTCTATACCATTCGCCCTATTTGAAGGCAGGGTAGACTTCAAAACAGCGTCATATGGGCTAACTAAAGCTCCAAAACAACGCATCGGCATTGAATTGAGCAATTCGAGTCCTCAGAACTTATACGTATCTGAACTAGCTGTCCACCTCGGATTTCGACGGCCGTCCAAACGCCCCCAAACAACCTCAATCGCCCTCCATTTGACAGCGGCAGCAGGGTCGCTCACCATAGCAGGCGACAAATCAACGAAAGGACAAACATGGCAGCTGCACAGCCGCTCAAGATTCGCATGGTTGCCGGACTTGGCAACCCTGGCGATGAGTATGCCGAGACCCGCCACAACGCTGGCTTCAAAGCGATCGACGAGTTGGCCCGTCAGGCCGGCGTCACGTACTGGAAAAACCAGGCCGGCGCCGAGGTCGCGCTCATCAACATCAACGACCCCGAGGAAGAGGACGGCAAGCGCCAGATTGTGCTGGTCAAGCCGCAGTCGTACATGAATACCTCGGGCGGCCCCATCTCCAAGCTCTGCCGCGAATACAAGATCAAGGCCGAGGAGCTGCTCGTAATCCACGACGAGCTCGACATTCCCGCCGGCGACGTGCGCGTTAAGGTGGGCGGCGGCCATGCTGGCCACAACGGCCTGCGTTCCATCATCGACAAGATGGGCAGCCGCGACTTCAGCCGCATCCGCACCGGCATCGGCAACCCTCCCGGCAAGATGCCCGTCGCTGACTACGTGCTTAAGCAGCTGCGCGCCCGCGAGGCCGAGGATTTCCAGGACACCTGCGCCCGCGCGGCCGACGCCGCCGGCCTGGCGATCGTGCACGGCGTGGTCTACGCTCGCGACCATGTCAACGGCGCCGCCTCCGCCAACGGCAAGCACTAAAACCTACCATTTAGGGACAGGTTTATTTTGGCAGATTTTACCTGCGGAAACGCTCAATTTGCGGCATCGTAATAAACCGCGCGCCGCCATACGCACATAGCACCCCAAAGGGAGCCGGCCTCATCACAACCCGAGGCCGGCCCCCTTTGCCGTTTTACCCGATAAAACTGACCAAAATATACCTGCCCCTGTTTGGTAGGCCGAAGTGGATAAACCCTGCTCCCAACCGCCGAAGACACACGTAAGTGACATGTCCATGAGGGTATAATTTGCACCGTATGTCTGCACAACGCCTGTGCGCGTACGGTTTTATTCGGGCTACCGTCCATTTCCGTGGAGGCACGGTTCGGCGGCCCTAACAAGAGAGGGGTTCTATGTATAAGATCCTGGAGAAGACGCAGTTCTCTGAGAAGGTGTTCAAGTTCCGCATCGAGGCGCCTGCAATCGCCAAGCATGCGCACGCTGGACAGTTCCTCATGGTTCGCGCCAACGAGACGGGCGAGCGTGTCCCGTTTACCCTGGCCGGCTGGAACGGTGACGAGGGCTGGGTCGAGTTCATCTTCATGGTGATCGGCAAGACCACCGAGATGCTGTCCACCTACGAGGCCGGCGAGTCGCTGCGCGACGTCGTGGGCCCGCTGGGCGTTCCCACCGAGATGGCCGAGGGCCCCTGCGCCGTCATTGGCGGCGGCGTCGGCCTGGCAATTGCCTTCCCGGTCGCCAAGCACCTGGTCGAGACCGGTCACGAGGTGCACGCCATCATGGGCGCCCGCACCAAGGACCTCCTGCTCATGGAGGACCAGTTCCGCGAGCTCCTCGACGAAGATCACATCCACATCACCACTGACGACGGCTCCTACGGCGAGCAGGGCGTTGTCACCGCTCCGCTGGAGCGCCTGCTGCAGGACAAGGCCGTGAGCCAGGTCTTCTGCGTCGGCCCCGTTCCGATGATGAAGTTCTCGACCCTCACCGCCCAGAAGTACGACACCCCCATCACCGCGTCGCTCAACCCCATCATGGTTGACGGCACCGGCATGTGCGGCTGCTGCCGCGTCGAGGTGGGCGGCGTGACCAAGTTCGCTTGCGTCGACGGCCCCGACTTCGATGCCACCCTGGTCGACTGGGATGACCTTCGTGCCCGCCAGGCCGCTTACCGTTCCGAAGAGGGCGAGTCCCTCAAGGCCTATGAGGAAAAGAGCTGCGCATGCCACTAGTTAACGGTCGTTTCGTTGCCGATATGAAGTCGCCCCGCACCCCCGATAACGAGGAGCCGGCTGCCGAGCGCGCCTGCGACTTCCGCCCCGTCGACAAGGGCTTCACCGAGGAGATGGCGCTGGCCGAGGCCGAGCGCTGCCTCAACTGCAAGAAGCCGTTCTGTGTTGA
Source organism: uncultured Collinsella sp. (assembly GCA_900546425.1). Taxonomy (GTDB): domain Bacteria; phylum Actinomycetota; class Coriobacteriia; order Coriobacteriales; family Coriobacteriaceae; genus Collinsella. The sequence continues at coordinate 5,622 of URCU01000008.1, forward strand.
GGGCTGCCCCGTCAGCATCAACATCCCCCGCTTTATCGAGCAGATCCGCGAGAAGGACTTCGGCGGCGCCCTCGATACCATCCGCGAGGACTCCATGCTTCCCGCCATCTGCGGCCGCGTCTGCCCGCAGGAGAACCAGTGCGAGGGCAAGTGCATCCGTGGCAAGAAGTCCGAGCCCGTGGCCATCGGCCAGCTCGAGCGCTTCCTGGGTGACCGCCCCGAGCTCGCCTCCACGCCCAAGATGGCTCCCAAGAACGGCAAGAAGGTCGCCGTCGTCGGCTCCGGCCCGTCCGGCATCACCTGCGCCGGCGAGCTCGCCCGTAACGGCTTTGACGTCACCGTCTTCGAAGCCTTCTTCACCGGCGGCGGCGTGCTGGTCTACGGCATCCCCGAGTTCCGTCTGCCCAAGGCAGTCGTCAAGCGCGAGATTGACGGCCTGGAGGACATGGGCGTCAAGTTTGAGTACAACTCCGTCGTGGGTAACATGGCCACGGCCGAGGAGCTGTTCGAGCAGGGCTTCGACGCCATCTACGTGGCGACCGGCGCTGGCCTGCCCAAGTTCCTCAACGTCCCCGGCGAGAACCTGCCCAACGTCTTCTTCGCTAACGAGTACCTCACCCGCGTGAACCTGATGAAGGCTAACAAGTTCCCCGAGTACGACACCCCCACCAAGCACGGCAAGAACGTCGTCGTCTTTGGCGGCGGCAACGTGGCTATGGACGCCGTCCGTACCGCCAAGCGCCTGGGCGCCGAGCACGCCATCATCGCCTACCGTCGTACCGAGGACGAGATGCCCTGCCGTCGCGCCGAGCTGCACCATGCCAAGGCCGAGGGCGTCGAGGTTCTGCCGCTCGTCTCCCCGCTCGAGTTTGTCGCTGGCGAGGACGGCTCCGTGTGCGCCGTCAAGGTCCAGAAGATGGAGCTCGGCGAGCCTGACGAGTCCGGCCGCCGTCGCCCGGTGCCCATCGAGGGCGCCATCGAGGAGATCCCCTGCGACGTCGCGATCTCGGCTATCGGCACTAACGCCAACCCCTTCGCAAAGAAGATCGGCGGCAAGATGGAGCTCAACAAGTGGGGCTACATCGTTGCCGACGAGGAGACCGGCCAGACCACCGATCCCCGCATCTGGGCCGGCGGCGACATCGTCACCGGTGCCGCTACGGTCATTCTGGCGATGGGCGCCGGCAAGAAGGCCGCCGCTTCGATCACCAAGAGCCTGCTGGGCGAGTAATCACCCGCAGCGCTAGCCACCAAACGGCAAAGTCCCCGTCGAGCACACGCCCGGCGGGGACTTTTTCTATGTCGGCCGCCCAACCACCACAAAGGGGACAGGCACCTTTGTGGTGGTTTGGGGACTTGCCCGGTCGTTTTGTCTCAATCTGTAACACCTGGAGCCCGTCGAGCCTTGTAGTTGTTACAGATCGAGATATTGCACCAGCCGCCCCCGCTTTATCTCAATCTGTAACAGTTAGAGCCCAAATTCCTCGCTACGTGTTACAGATCGAGACATTAGTTTGGCGGCCGAACAGTTCATCTCAATCTGTAACACCTGGAGCCATTTTGGGCAGCTTGGTGTTACAGATTGAGATTTTGTATAAGCCGAGGATGGACGCCGCCACCCAACCCTAACGCTTGCGGCGCTTGGTCGCTGCGAGGCCGGCGGCGGCTACGGTTGCGCCGGCGATGCCTAGGGCGGCGACTGTCATCGCAGCGGAGTCACCCGTGCCGGCAAGCTCCGTGCCACCGGACTTCTTGCCATTCTTGCCCTTACCCTTGGACTTGCCCGTCGTCACCGTGGTCGTCGTCGAAGCCGAGCCGCCCGCAGGTACCCCGGTGCCGCCAGAGCCATCCGCACCGCCGCCCTGCTCGCCGTCGCCAGGCGACGGGTCCGGCTCGGGCGTCGGCTCGGGATCGGGCGTCGGCTCAGGCGCCGCCTCATCGGTCACCGTAATCGTAATGTTCAGACGCTCGGAATACTCGCTGTACGACATGCCAGGGCGCTGTGCCGCAATGCGCACATACATGTTGCTATCGAGCGCAATAGGCTCGGTGTACTTTACGCGGCCTTCGTCACGGCAGGGGCAGGTGTCGTTGGTGGTGTACCAAATCGTCGCGCTATCCTCGGCCGAAAGCTCCAGCTTCGTGCCCTTGGGCACCGTAATGTAGTTCTCCTTGGGCGACCATGCACCAAACGTCGTCGCACCAATCGTCGCCACCGGTCGCGCCGGTCGCACTGCCTCGGCAGACACGCGAACGTCGACCTGCTTGGACAGCGCCGTGCCGTCCACCGCCGCCGTCAACGTCGTCAAACCGGGCAGAGCACCATGCAGCACAAACGTCGCCGCGCCGTCCTCGCCCGTCACGGCCTGGGTGGCATCGACAGAGCAGATAGCCGAGGACTCCAGCCCAACACTAACCTTTGCGCCCGCAAACGGCTTGCCCGCCTTATCGGTCACGTGCGCCACCAGCTCAAAGTCACTGCCATCAAGCATGGTCACGGCCTGCTCCACGTTGAGCTTGAGCTTGTCGGCACGAACGCCCACGACAAGCTCGCCGCTTGCCCAACGCGCCATGGCCGTGCCGGCGTAGTTGCGAGCACCGTCGAGCTCAAACGCCACCGCCGAGCCCGCCTCACACGCATCGGCATAGCGAATACGCAGCACGCGCGACAGCGGCTTGCCATTGGGATCGTCCTGCTTGTCGAGCCACGTATACGTCACGTCGCCCAAGCCCTGCGCGCACAATGCGACCAGGGCATCGTCGCTCGCATCCATATACTGCGCAAATTCAACCTCGATGCAATCGGTATAGGCGTGGACCGAAACCACCTCGGGCGCCGCCGTCGACACCAAGCCAATGTTCACCTCAGTCTGAATCGGCGGCACGCGCAGCCAAGCCGAACGCGCCTCCTCATACCCGTCCTTGGTCACGCGCACCTGATACCAGCCGGTCGGCGTATTCCAGTTGTACGCACCGTCCGCACCCGTCGCAAGCGGATTGTCCTGCTCATACTCCTCGGCATCCCAACGCACTGCATTGGTACCGGCCGCATCGTCGGCGCTCCACAGCTCAACCGTCGCGCCTTCAACCGTATTGGACAGCAGGCCCTCGTACACCACGCCCGCAGGATCGGGTGCAGCCTTGGCAGCCACATTGCGATAACGCGCCTCGAAGATCGACTGCATCTTCTCGTCCGAGATCAAGCCGTCCTTGTTGGCCTTGTAGACCTCGGCATCGGTCAGCTCGCCCCAGTTGACCGTAATACGATTCTGACACGCGCGCTCCACCTGCTCGCAGGCAACATCGTAGGCGCATTCGGCATTGGTCAGCTTAATCGCGCGCTCCGAACCTACGCTGGTCGAAGCCGCATCATAGGCAGCGCCCACCACGGTACCCGCCGAACCGGCCGTCAGCACGCCGGCGATTGTCATAATGGAGCCCACTGCCACATCGGTGCTGTCGTGGCAGAGCTGGCGATACAGCAGATCCTCAAACGCACGCGCCTTCTCCATGGCGTCACGCAGCGCGTAAATGCACTTCCAGTCGTCCTCGGTCTTCTCGGGCTTGGCAAGCAAGCGCGTATGCTGAAGCTCATAGCCCTCGCGCTCGCCCTTCACCTTCTGCATGCGGACGTTCACGTTCTCCCAGTTCTTGCTGGCATCGTTCACGCCGTAAATGCCGGTAAAGATGCCGATGCCCTGGGTCGCCGCGGGAAACGCCTGGCCGGCCGCCTTCCACGCATCGGTCTTAAAGACCTGTCCGAACATCTCGCACTCGATCTTATAGCTCTTGAGCGAACGGATCGTGCGGATGAGCTTCATATGGGCGCTCACGTCGCCGTTGCGCTTCCAGGCCATGAGCCATCCGCGCACCTTGGAGTTGTTGAGGCTATGGACCACATTCCAGTTGTCGTACAGGTTGTCCAGAATGTCGCACTGCATGGCGATCGAGTTAAACAGAAGCGCCTGGTTCTTGTTGTTATTGGAGTTCTCGATAAACTCCGACTCTATATAGGCCGTCTGCTCGCCATCGGGCGCGGCGACCTTAAAGCCCTTAACGGTATCGTCGTCAGCCGCCTTGTAGCTCAGCGAGCTGCCGAGCGCCTGGCCCAAATCGTTAAACCCGCTCGTCGACTGGCCGTTGTACTCACTGGCCTTAATGCCCGCACACTTGTTGAGCGCCGCAGCGGTTGCGTCATTCCAGCTTCCGTATTGGTTGAGCTGGCCGATACCCATCGACTGGCCCACCAGATCCTCGGCCCGCTGGGCAATAAACTCCGCTCGCGATGCATGGTCGACGAGCTCCTTGATGGCGGCCGCATCCGCGGCGTTCGCACCCTGGGCCGCCGCGAGTTCCTGATACCAATCCTCGCTGGTGCCGTAAGCATCCTCAAAGATCATCTTGTCCACATTGACGCCATAGCTGTCGCCCTGCTGGGTCAGCAGCGCCGCCGACCCGCCGACCGCGACCTTGAGCTCAGCCGCAAACTGCGCGGCCTCGTCGTTGCCAGCATCATCACCCTCGCCGTCGCTGGCGGCAGGGGCGCGACAAGCCTTACGGGCAGCTCCACCTTGGGCTTCGTCCTCTTTACCGTCCTCGTCCTCCTCGGCAAACGCATCGGCGACCATCTGGTCAATCGCGTCGTTAAAGGCCTCATCGACATCATTAAACGAGTTATCCATCATATACTCGTGCCACTGCTGCACAGCATTCGAGAACTCCTGCTGGCGCTCCTCGGCCGCGGCGGAATGCTTTTTGGCCGAAGCGTTGGCGTCAAAACTCAGCATGGTCATAAGCTGAGCATTGGAGATGCGGTAGGTCTGCGGCATAAAGATCTGCTCAAAGTTGCCGCAGTTCACATAGGTCGAATCATTCGCCTTGTTAAACTCGTCGAGCAGCTTGAGATATCCCTCGTCCACATACTCCGCCGCATAGCGCACACGGGTGCCCTCGCGCGACTTTTGAGTCAGAGGAATCGTCACCGTCTTGCCATCCACGCAGTCCACGTACAGGTCGAGCGTGTCGGCGGCCTCTTCGTTTCCCACCTCGAGCGTGATGTCAAAGGTCCAGTAGGCGTTCTTCTTTTGTGGCAGATGATGGAAGGTCCATAGGCTCTTGCCGGTGTCCTTGCCGTCCTTGACCAAGTTTTGCGTACCGCCACGATACGTCACATCAAAGTTCCAGACCGAAGCGCCCGGAACATAGCGCACATAATTGCGAGCCGTTACCTCGGCAGCAGCGGCGGCAACATCGGTCGAGCCCACGCGTGCCTCGAGCGTCACGCGCTCGGCGGCAAGCGTATCCTGCGGCAGGTCGTATTCAATCTTGGCACGGCCCAGCTTGTTGGTCTTGCCGGTGTACTTTGCAGCCGACGAGCCCGTCCCCACGGTGAGCTGCACGCTCTTGCCCGGCGCTGCATAAACGTAGGCCACATTGCCCAGCAGGCTGTGAACGTCGGTGCTGTCGACCTCGATGCGCGATCCGCTAACCTCGAGTGTGGTGCTTCCCAGCGGCAATGTCACCTCGCCCAGCGTAATAAGCGGCGAGACGGCATAGGTGCCCGCGGCCTTAGGCTTAAAGCGCACAAACACATCGGCGCCCATGCCCTTCTTCATATCGAGAACGAGGTTGTCGCCCTCCCAAGTTGTGGCAGCCCACATGGCATCGGAGCTGGCGCCGGCTTCGCGAGCGCCTGCGGACACATCCTCGACGGCATCCTTGGCCAGAGGAATCTCAATCTTGGCAGCCTGGCTGTCCTTGAGCTCGTAATGAATGCGCAGCTCGGTCTCCGCGCCAACGACCGCGGACGAATCAGCGATAACCGAGCCCGCCGTCAGCCCGCGCTCGGCACGATACGACTCCACGTCAAACGTGGGGACGTCGAGCGTCACGTCGAGCTGTTTGCCGTCCTCAATCTTCACCTGCTTTTGCGCGATATGCTTACCCACGGTCAGCCCTAGGCGGCTAAACGTGGAATAGCTCGTCGCTTGGATGTCGTAGCTCGTCTTGTTAAAGGCGACGATGGTGTACGAACCGGCCTTAAGGCGCGGCGTCTCGGCCTTCATGATAGGCATGGTGCCATCGTCTTCGTAACCCATCAAATAGGTGACGCCGTCGGCGACTAGCTTGCCGTCGGACGTACGGAACACCAGCACGCGGTTGGCGCCCTGGTAGTCGCCCTTGGTCGTGACCGTCGCCGTGCCCCAGGGCTTCAAGTCGATATCGACCTTGCCGGCCGAAGGCTTCACCGTCGCCGTCGCCCCACCCAGCTTGAGGCTGCCTTTGGGCTCGAGCGTTATCTCCAGATCCTGGTCCGCGTCGGCAATGGCCTGCGACACCACGAGTGCTGTGCCCTGGATACGGTAGTCGTTTTCCTTGTCGCCCTTGGCAGGCTTAAGCGTCTTGCCGCCGCTCTTCACCGTCAGATCGATGTCATCGAGACTATCGAGCTCAATGCGTTCGGTCTTATCCTGTCCTGCGACCGGTTCGAGATAGCCCACGTTGAGTTCAATCGCGCGCGAAGCCGGAATCTTGGTAAAGTCCTCGGCCTTAATCTCTCCGATATTCCATGTGCCCGTCATCTGGTCGCCCGGGCGAGCGAGCACCATGTCATAGTAACCGCTGAGCGAAATGCGCAGGGTGGCTGCTGTCTTGGAGAGAGCGTCCGCTGTAAAGCTGCCGTCATCGCCAACCGCCAGCGGCGTGGACTGCCCCACCTGCACGAGTGTAGCCGTCGCGCTCTGGGGAAGTTTGCCCGTCACCTGGGCCGCCTCGCCCATCCACTCAAACGTGTAGGCAGGCTTCGAGGAATCGACGGAGTCCTTGCGATCGGCCACGGCATCGGCAAGCTTTTTGACCATCGAGGGGTTGCCAGCCGAATCGGTCGCATAGGCATAGATGGTCTGGCCTTCACCAAAGGGAATCGCATACGTTACGCCATCGATTGTCACGCGCTCATTATAGTCGCCCGGATAGCCCGCCTCACCAAACTGAAGATCGGGGTTCATCACGCGCAGGGCAACGGCATTATGGTTCGTCTCGTTTCCGTATCTCGTGTTCTCAAAAGCTCCCCACTCTATCATTTCCACGCTTTTGGGTAGCACAATCTCTTTGCCGGCAATCGCAGGATCAAGAGAGGCGAACGCGAGCGCCCCGATAGATTTGACACCATCGCCGATCGTCACCGATGACACATGCGAGCACCCGTCAAAGGCATAGCGCTCAATCCGCTCCACCGTGCCCGGCACGTTGATCTGCGTAAAGGTGAGTACCGTTGTGTCCGAGACATAGAACTGCGGTACGCCGCAATTGGCGAAGGCGCGATAGTCGATAGTCTTAACCGAAGGTGGCAGCGTTGCCACCACATTGTCGTCAAGCTGTTCGCAGCCCTCAAAGGCCTGCTCGGGAATCGTGGTAAAGGCCGCGTTATTGGGCCAGGTCACCGTCTGAAGTGTCTTGCTTCCGGTAAACGCATTCCAGCCCAGCTCCTCAACCGAATCGGGCAGTGCGATTTCCTTAATGCTGCTGCCGCCCAAACCGCCCACAGAGCGGATATGCGAATCGGGGGCAAACGTAATTGATGTGAGTGCAGCGTTTCCCATGCCCTTAAGGCTCACGACATTTTTGCCGTCGATGGTCGAGGGCACCTCCAACGTGGTAATGCCCGCGTCGCCATACTCGATAGAAATTTCGTTGGTGAGGCTATCAATCGAGAAGTAGTACTGCGCGGGAGCCTGCTCGCCGGCCACGTAGCCATCGTCGTATTCGTCCTTTACGCCCGTGGCGCCCTTCGAGGTTGCCCAGAGTTCAAGTTCCTCGTTCCAGGTTGCTTCGGCTTCGGCGGTCTCCTCCTGCTTCTGCTGCTCGGCGAGCTCCTTGCCCTCGACAAGGTCGATGGCGAGCGTGCCCACGGGCGTGCTCTCGGTCTGCCCAGCGCCCGTCAGACCTGCCGCCGATGCAATCTCGGAGGCCGGGGGCGTAGGGATGTCATCGACGGCGGGCACTGTGGGGTCGGCAGCGCCGGCATCGGGCGCGGGGTCGGCGGAAGCAGAGTCTGACGTTTGGGCCTCAGCCGAATCGGCGGGAGCGTCGTCGGTTGCTTGGCCGTTATCCGTCTGCACAAAAGTGCCGTCGGTGGTGAGGGTCTCGGCAAACGCGCCCGCGGGCAACGAACCCGTCACCATGGTGAGGGTCACCGCGGCAACGGTCAGGCGGCGGCAAAGCGCTCGAACAGTAGTCCACCTCATGGTCGTTCCTTTCCTGCAAACCAAAAGTCATCCAGCGTAATCGTTGTCCAAAAACAAAGCGAACGGTAGGTTCATATATACGAACCTAACGTTCTACCTGCGCAAACCACCACAAAGGGGACAGGCACCTTTGTGGTGGTTCTGGACTTGGCCGGCCAGTTTGTCTCGATCTGTAACAGTTAGAGGTCAAATTCCCCGCCTGGTGTTACGGATCGAGACATTAGATTGGCGGCATTCGGTTCATCTCAATCTGTAACATCTGGAGCCGTTTTGGGCAGTCTGGTGTTACAGATTGAGATTTTACTAACGTCGAGGATGGGCGCCGCCACCCAACCCTAACGCTTGCAGCGCTTGGTCGCTGCGAGGCCGGCGGCGGCGACGGTCGCGCCGGCGATGCCTAGGGCGGCGACCGTCATCGCGGTGGTATCCCCCGTGGTAGCCAGGACAGCATCGGACTTTTTGGACGGCGTGGTTTTCTCAACCGTCTTGGTCATGGCGGTTGTCGCGACCGGCTTTGTCGCGGGCTTCACCCCAGGCTGCGGCGTCGGCTTGGGATCCGGCGTAGGCTGCGGATCGGGAGTCGGCGTGGCTTCAGGCGTAAAGGTCAGATCGGTGTTGAGCCACAGGGTGTAGATCCAGCCGCTGTCCTCATCGGATACGCTATCCGCGACCTGGTAGCCGCACTCCTGGCCGTTGATCACCAGCTTGGTGTCGGGCGTAAAGTAGAAGCCGCGCGCGGACTTGAGGTAGATGCCGTAGCGATAGGTCACGCCAGGCTTAAAGACGTCGATGTGATTCGTGATGTTCTGATCCCAGAAATCCACGGAGTTCACTTCGCTGCCGTCGCTACCCGTCCAGAACTCACACTGAGGAAGGGAGTTGGAGCCCGTCGGAACATTCGCCGTAAAGACCGGCCTATCGCCCGCCTTGAAGGTGGTCGTGGCGCCGTTGATCTCGATAACGTCGATGGCACGCCATTCGTCGATTGGCTGTTCGCACAGCATATTGCCAGCGATTGGCGCGAAGACGCCGTTGTCGGTCTTGATGTGGTGCACCCAACGACCGTTGACGTTCATATTGCAGTCATCGGCCACGGTATTGTCGCCCTTGAGCCTCAGCTCAACGGAATACATGTAGAACTTGCCCTCTTCGAAGTGCTCGATCCTCCTCGCGCCCGTCGGATACTTAGCGGGGTCGGAATACCAGAAGGCAACGGGTACCGACTCCCCGGATTCCATATCGAGCTCCATTTCCTCCCAGCACTCGTAGGCGATCTCGTACTTGTCGGCATCGGCAGCGGGGATCGTCGCGGTCGCGCGTGGCGCCTCGCCGGGCGCGTAGTCGGTCTTCACGTCGTTGACGTCCAGGTTATGGAGGGCTTCGTTTTCCGATGCAACGAGCGTAATTTCGCTATTGATGGCGTAGCGGAGGTAATAATCGTACCTGGTTTCGTTGAGGATAGTCGAGCTGCCTTCATAGTCAGTTCCGGTATACTCCAGTGCCGTGCCAATATAGAGAGCCTCATTGCGCGTGAGTCGATACGAGCCGCCTGCCGCGCCACCCGTAAAGGTCAGCGTCAGCCTCATGTGATTGCCAACGGGTTCGAAGCGAGCCGTCACGTCGGACATGGACGCATCCTGAACTTCGACCAGAGTGCCCGAAGCGGCATCGGCCCTGTAGTACTCAACCTCGACGACTTCGCTCGCAAGCGTTTCTGGAATGCCACCCTCTACATCGAGAAAATCGTGGGTATACGGCTGGCCCTTTTCGAGTGTGACATTGCACGGAAGCACGCAGTCCGTGTAGCAGGGAACCACGGTCGTATTGACCCTAACGTCGCTGCCGCCAACAACATCGGTCACACCGCAGGGCATGATGGCGTTGTTTGCCGACAAGCTGTCGGTGCCACCAAGAGAGCCATCTTGGTTGACAGCAACCGTATCGTTCACCGTTGCCGGCGGTGCGTCCTGCTGATCTTGCTGAGCTTCTGCCGTGGACGGTGCCGCCGGAGCCGCGTCAGTCATCGGCGCAGCCAGAGCCACCGGTACCGGTGCCGGAGCCGCCGTATCCTCCGCAACCGTCGGCGTCACCGGAGCCGCGGCAACCTCATCCGTCCCAACGGCGGGATCGGCGCATTCCGTCGCCAGCGCCACGCTCGGCAGCAGCAACTGACCGACCATAAGCGCACACGCGCCGGCGCAAGCTATTTTGGCACCCACACAACGCCAGGTACCGTGAACCAGCGAGCAGGTGGACTCACGTTGAGCTTGCTTGTCAAAGTGACTTGCGTTCATAACGGCCTCCTTGGTCGTAGGGATATACCACCACAAAGGTGCCTGTCCCCTTTGTGGTGGTCCTGTACCACAAAGATGTGTCAAATGACTCCGTATGCCTAGGTTCGTAGATGTGAACCCAGGCCTCTACCTGCGATTTAATCCAATATGATTTCGCCATCGCCACACTCGTCCCGGGAACGCTACAATCGAGGACACGATTATTCGTCCACCCAAAGGACCGTCCTTGAACCTGAGCAGGCCTAAAATCAACGCGCTTCTGGCACTCGCGCTCTTCACCTTCGCCTTCCTTGCCGCCGAGTTTCGTTTCGACGTCAACGTCGGGCTGCTCGCCGGTGCCGAACGCGTTGTAATCGCACAGGGCTTTATTCTGGGTGCGAGCGTGCTCGGCTTTATCGGATACGCTACGTTGCTTGATTACGCGCAGCGCAAAGGCCAGCCTCAGGCAGTTGTCAGTGCCGCCGTCCCCCTCGCCATCTTGGGGCTGCTTCAGATTCAGTCCCCCACGAGCCCGCTTGCGCTCGAGATTCTGGGATGCCTCGCATTCCTCGGACTCGGCCTGCTGGGCGCCGCCACTCACCACGCCTTTTCGTTGGCATTCCAGGATGACCCCAAGCTCGCCACCGGTGCGGGAGCGGCCTATGCCGCGGGCATCCTGATGCAGTTCGCCGTCAACCTGCTCAATTGCGGCGGTATCGCAGAGCTCATCGTCCTTGGCACAGCAACGATCGCCATCTCCGCCCTCAGCGTCGTACCCCAAAAGGCTGCCGAGAGCTCCAGCCCCGCCATCAATCCCTTTGTTGAGCCTTCTCATGCCCTCGCCAAACAGGCATGCTGGAGTATCGCGCTCGTCATGGTTCTTGCCTGTTTGTTCTCTACCCTCGACAACGTGGTCACACTCTCCAACGCCCACGGCACCATTGCCGTACAAACTTGGCCGCGCCTCTTTTTGGCTGCAAGCGGCCTTGCTGCCGGTCTTATTTTTGATCTTGCCGAGCGCCGATACATGGGGCTTGTCATGCTCGGCATTGCCGTGCTCTCGACCATTTCCATCCTGGCCGTGGAGGCCGGGGCCGATCCCAACCTGGGCCTTGTCGTCTTTTATCTGAGCTCGGGCTTTTTTGTCACGTTCTTTACCGCCACCTTTACGCAGCTGGCACCGCGCATGCGCGCGCCCGCCTTATGGGCCGGCATGGGTCGCGCGGCCAACAACGTATGCGCGTTCACCACATCGGGTATCTCGCTGGCGCTCGTGACCTCGGACAATGTTGCTCTCATCATGATCGGTGCGCTCGTTTTGCTCGTCGCCGCCTGCGCGGCATTCGTGGCAGCCGGCTTGTTCCGCCTACCCCAAACCGAGCAGGAGCGCGAGCGCGAGCAGCTGGCAGAAGAAGTGCTCGCCGCGCCCACCGTCGAGGAGCAGCGCCAGGCCTTCATCGCCAACCACGCTCTCACCCCGCGCGAAGTCGACGTGCTCATAGCCGTAACCCAGGATGAACGCCCGCTCAAGCAGGTCGCCGAGGAGCTCGGCATCTCGATGCGCATGGTCCAGCGCCACCTGAGCTCCATCTACCAAAAGACCGACACGCAGACGCGCGCCGGTCTCACCAAGGCCTTCCCCTCGGCCTAAAACAAAAACCACCACAAAAGTGCCTGTGAACTGCCTCCCATTTCTTGGACATCGGGAAATGGGAGGTTTTCCATGAGTATAGACCTCAGGGTGAAGCACGACCTGGAGTCCAGGAGGCGGGCCGTCGAGCTCTTCGACGCCGGCGTCGGCTGCAAGCCGGCGGCCGAGGCCCTGTCCGTCCCCCGCGAGACCGTGAGAGAATGGCAGTGGGTATACCGGGCGTTCGGAAGCGAGGCGCTGCTGTCCATGGACGGGAAACAATCCAGTTACACATTCGAGCAGAGAGTCGCCGCGGCGTCGGCCGTGGTCGACGGCGGGATGGCGAAGGCCGACGCCATGGCCGAGTTCGGAATCAGGTCGAAGTCCCCGCTGGAGCGCTGGTGCAGGCTCTACCGCGAGGGCGGCGCCGAGGCGCTGCGGCCCCGCCCGAAGGGCAGGCCGAGGGGGTCGAGGTCGAAACCCCGGGCCCGCACCCGCGAGCAGGAGCTCGAGGAGCGCTGCCGCAGGCTCGAGGCCGAGGTCGCCTACCTAAAAAAATTGCGCGCCCTGGTCGAGCGGGACGGGCTCTGACCAGGGCGGCGGCCGAGGCGGTGAGGGCGCTGCGCGCGGAGGGGCACTCCCTGCGCCACCTGCTGGAGTGCTCGGGGCTCAGGAGGTCGACCTACTACTACGCGCTGGCGCACCCGCGGAGGCCGACCAGGCCCGAGCTGCGCGACGCCGCGGCCGAGATATTCTCGCGCACCGCCAACGGCTGCGGGCACCGGCAGATAGCCATGTGCCTTCGCGCCGAGCTGGGCGCGGTCGTGGCCGACAAGACCGTGCTCAAGATGATGCGCGAGATGGGCATCCGGTGCGGGATACGCCGCCGGGGCTCCCGCCGCCGGTACAGCTCCTGCAGGGGGCTCGTGGGGAGCACGTTCGAGAACGTCATCGCGAGGGACTTCGGCGCCGAGGGGCCGTGGCAGAAGCTCGGCACCGACGTCACCGAGTTCAAGGTGGCCGGCGCCAAGGCCTACTGGGCCCCGGTGCTCGACTTCTGCACGAAGGAGATCGTGGCGAGCGACATATCGACCTCGCCGGACCTCGCCCAGCAGCACAGGATGCTCGACCGGCTCCTCGAGGCCCTGCCAGACGGGGCGGCACCGACCATGCACTCGGACATGGGCTGGCAGTACCAGCACGAGTCCTACGCCTCCAGGCTGGAGGGGGCGGGCATCACCCAGAGCATGTCGCGCAAGGGGAACTGCATCGACAACGCCGCCACCGAGCAGCTCTTCGGCCACGTGAAGGACGAGTTCTACCGCGGCAGGGAGTGGGGCAGCTTCGGGGACTTCAAGCGCGACCTGGAGGAGTACATAGCCCATTGGAACGCGCGGCGCAGGCAGGTAAGATTGAAGGGCCTGACGCCGGAGGAGTTCCGGGACCGGGCCCTTGCGGCGTAGTCGCTATTTATTCAGTCCAAGTTTCGGGGCGCAGTTCACTGTCCCCTTTGTGGTGGTTTTGGTCGGCTAGCCTTCGAGCTGCGCCACTTTGTAGCGGTAGGCAGCGGCGATAACGTCTTTGCAGCCCTCGCGGCCCAGCTTGGCGCGGTTGACGACGATGTCTTTACCGCTCGTCATCTTCCACTTTCCGGCACTGTAACGCTTGTAAAATGCCTCGCGCGCCTTCTGCTGCTGCTTGACCAGCTTAGCGCCCTTCTTTTTGTTAAGGCCGCGCTTCTTGCGCACGATCTCGACGCGGTCCTCAAAGGGGGCTGTCACCAGCACGGCAATGTGGTTGGGGTTGTTACGCAGCAGGTAATCGGACAGGCGGCCTTCGATAATGCAGCTCTCGGTCTCACCCAGATCCAAAATCACCTGGCTCATCTTTTGGAACAACTTGTCCGAGTACGAGCGGGCGTCGTAGCGGTCGGGCAGAAATGCCATGTTCTCCACGGCCAGGCGCTCGTCATAGGCGGCCATCTTATCGAGCGACTCGCCCGCACGCAGCGACGCGCGCACCAGCAGTTCGTTGTCATACAGAGGAATCCCCAACTCGTTGGCGAGGATACGGCCAATCTCGTGGCCCTCGGCGCCAAAGTCGCGCGCGATGGTAATGACCACGGGGCTCTTCTTGTTCTCCAGATCGCTCATCGCGATTCCTTTCTAACAAATGAGAAATAGGCAATTCCTGATTCCCATTTTGTCACTTAGACCGTCCTGGTTTCCCAAGTGCGGCAGATTGCCCCGAAAGAGGAGCGCCGCGTACTAAATGTACGCAAGCGACGATTGAGGGGCAAGGTGCCGTGCTTGGGGAAGCAGGACTATGCGGCCACGATACGGCGTTGATATGCCCTCACCAGCAGCGAGATACCAAAGTTGAGCACAAAGTACATCGCAAACACCAGGCCGTAGAGCATAAGAACCTGCGACAGGTCGATCGCATGGGCCATCACGACATTTGCCGTGTACATGAGCTCGGCCACGTTAATACCCGAAAGATACGAGCTGTCCTTAATGACGGTCGTGCACTGGCTAAACAGCGCCGGAATGATCGTCTTAAACGTCTGCGGCAGAATGATGTAGCGCATGGTGGCAAAGAAGCCGAAGCCCTGGCTCTGCGCCGCCTCAAACTGGCCGCGCGGAATCGAGTTGAGGCCGCCGCGCACAATCTCGGCCATAACAGCGCTGGTGAACAGCGTAAAGGCGATGGTCGAAATCACAATGTCCAAACCCTGCACCGTAAAGTAGATAAACAGGATCCACAGCAGGTTTGGCGTGCAGCGGAACAGCTCGATATAGGCGCTCACCAAAATACGGAACGGGCGGGGCGCATAGCTTTTAACGAGCGCCAGCACCGTGCCAAAGATGAGCGAGAAAAAGATCGACAGCGCCGAGATTTCGATCGTCTTAACAAAGCCGCCCCAGATGTAGAGCAGGTTGGTCGCGTTGAAGATTTCCATGCGCTAGGCCTCCTCTACGTTGTCGAGCCCCAGCTCGGCCAGGCTCACGCCGCGCGGACGCTCCTTGGAGCGGCGCTCGAGCCACTGCACCAGCATGGCGAGCGGAAAGCAGATGATGAAGTACATAAGGCAGCAGACGATGTATCCCTGCAGGTAACCGTACAGACTCACAAAGTTGTCGGAACGGTACATAAGATCGCCGCCGGCCACAAGCGCCAGCACCGACGTGTTCTTGACCAAGTTGAGCGCCTGGTTACACAGCGGCGGCAGAATGATCTTGAATGTCTGGGGCAGCACGATGTACCAGTACGCCTGCGCACGGGTGAAGCCCTGGCTCTGGGCCGCCTCCATCTGACCGCGCGGAACCGCCTCGATACCAGTGCGGATGACCTCCGAAATGTAGGCCGCGTGATACAGGCCCACACCCAAGAAGCCCAGCACGAACGGTGCGATGCGCACCGGCTGGTCGGCACCGGTTATGGCCTGCAAAAACTGCGGACCGGCCATGTACATAAAGAGCACCTGCACGGGCAGCGGGGTGTTCTGGTAAAACTCCACGTACACGCGGCTTATGGCGCGCAGCACGCGCGAGCGAGTGGTAGAGAACACGCCCAGCAGCGTGCCCAGCACCAGCGACAGCAGCAGACCGGCAACGACCACCTGCAGTGTCACGCCAAAGCCCTCCCAGAAGGGCCCCATGTTTTGAAATGTCGTCGACCAACGGTCGGCGTCAAATAATCCTTCGAGCATTTGATTCCTTCCTTGGACGATGCGCCTATACAAGACCCCAGGTCTTGACCTCTTGGTCGAGCCAGCCGTCGGCCAGGCGATCGCAAATCACCTGATCGACCACAGCCGAAAGGTCGCAGCCCTTCTTGGTCGCCACGCCGTAGCCCTGCTCGCCAAACTTGACCTCGGGCTGCAGCAGCTCAACGGTCTCATTCATGTAACCGGCCAGCGTGGAGCGGTCCATGGCAAAGACGTCGATATTGCCGGCGTCGAGCGAACTCTTGATGATGGGATAGCCGCTAAAGGCCCTAAACTCGGGCTTACAGCTAAAGCCGTTGTCCTTGATCATCTGCTCGATCAGGCCCTGCGTGGTGGCACCCTGGCTCACGCCGATGACCTTGCCGTCCAGGTCCTCAATCGAGGTAAAGCCCGAACGCTTCTTGACCATAAGTCCCACGTAGTCGGTGCGGTACGGCGTCGAGAAATCCCAACTCTTCTTGCGCTCGTCGGTGATGGTGTAGGTCGCCGCGACCACGTCGAGTTGGCCGTTATCGATCAGCGGGCCGCGCGTCTTGGGCGTCACGTCGGTAAACTCGACAAGCTCCTGGGCGCGGGCCTCCTTGTAGCTCACGCCAAAGACGGCAGCGGCGATCTGGTAGCACAAATCGACTTCCATGCCCTCAAAGCGTCCCTTGGCGGTGTCGTAGTAACCGTAGCCGGGAACGTCCTTCTTAACGCCGGCATTCAGATGGCCGCGCGACTTGATGGCCGCCAGCTTGGACCCCTTGTCGGAACCCTCGCTGCTGGTGGAGTTGCCGCAACCGGTAAGCGCGGTCCCCGTCAGCGCAAGCATGCCGGCGCCAGCCAGCTGCAAAAAGTGACGGCGCGACACGGCCGCCCTCGTCATATCCGTCATGTCCATCACCGCGCCTAGTGCAGAATCTTGGACAGGAACTCGCGGCAGCGCGGGTTCTCGGGGTTATCGAAGAAGTGCTCGGGCGTGCCCTCCTCCAGGATGCGGCCGTCCTCCATAAAGATGACGCGGTCGGCCACCTGGCGCGCAAAGCCCATCTCGTGCGTCACGCAGATCATGGTGATGTCCTCCTGCGCGAGCTCAATCATAACGTCCAGAACCTCTTGGACCATCTCGGGGTCGAGCGCCGAAGTCGGCTCGTCAAACAGGATGATGGGCTGCTTGGTGCACAGGGCACGGGCGATGGCGATGCGCTGCTGCTGACCGCCCGAGAGATTCTGCGGATACTCGCCGGCCTTATGCGCCATGCCGACGCGCTTGAGCGCGGCGATGGCGATCTCGGTCGCCTCCTCCTTGCTCTTCTTTTGCAGCTTGATGGGCGCGAGCGTCAGGTTGCCGAGCACCGTCATGTTGGGATACAGGTTGAACTGCTGAAACACCATGGAGCTGTACTTGCGAGCCATCTCCAGGTGATTCTTTTTGGTGAGCGGCGTACCGTCGATGACGACCTCGCCCGACGTGGGCTCCTCCAGATAATCGACGCAACGGATGAGCGTCGACTTACCCGAACCGGAAGGCCCGATCATTACGAGCTTCTCGCCGCGCTTGACGGTGAGATTGATATCTTTGAGCACATGCAGGTCGCCAAAGTACTTGTTGAGATGCTTGATCTCGATCATGTCTGCCATGAATGTCCCTTCCCTGCGTTTACACGAGTTGAACTATTGTACGGAAAGAACCACGTTTCCGCAGCCCACACTACATCCCCGTAAAGAACCCGCAACCTTCCACCCACTCATTGGGGACAGGCTTAAATGAGTACCCGCTCATTGGGCACTCATTTAAGCCTGTCCCCAATGAGTGCCCAGCCCAGCAAAAGGGGCGCGACCGCAATGGTCACGCCCCCTCAAGACCCGAAAATAATACAACCGCCCTTGTTGAGCATAAGTCAGCGAAAACCCGTACACGCGAGCAAGGTGACGTGAAATGAAAGGGCGCAGACCTTATGGTCGCGCCCTTGAAATTGAACGTCAGATTGCCGCGTGTACGGGTTTGCAGCGTCGAGCCGTTACGCGGTTTGGTAAAACCGCGTAACAAATTACGCAAGTTTGGCGCCGACGATCTTTGCTGCTGCCGGCTTGTCAAAGTTGCCGCCGGTGGCCTTGCCCAGAGCGCCCATGACCTGGCCCATCTGCTTCTTAGAGGTCGCGCCCAGCTCGGCGATGACCTGCTCGATCAGGGCCTCGAGCTCCTCGCCCGAAACCTGCGCGGGCAGCAGGCTCTCCAGAATCTTGACCTGCTCGGTCAGGTTGTCGGTACGCTCCTGGTCGGTACCGGCCTTAATGGACATCTCCAACGTCTCGCTCGTCTGCTTAATCAGACGCTTGATCATGCTGTTGACGTCTTCCTCGGTCACATCGCGGCGCTCGTTGACCTCGATATTCTTCACCTCGGCCTTAACCTGGCGAATGATGGACAGGCGAACCTTGTCCTTGGCCTTCATGGCCGCAATCATTTCCTTCTGCAGCTCTTCGTTGGTCATCTGCAAATCCTCCTCAATAGTGCGGGCGGCACTCACGCGGGCGCCGCCCCATGATTACTTAGTCGTCGACGAATCGTCGGTCGAACTCTTAGTGACGCCCTTCAGGCTGACGTTGTACGGCACGTCCTTGGGCATGGGGTTAACGGTGATGTCGGCGTCCTTCTTGTACTGCTCCAGCCACTCGCTGTACGCGGTGCTTGCCGCCTGCGTCTTCACCACGTTGGAGACGTACTTCTTGATGTCCTTGGGCACCTGCTTAATGTCATCGACCTGATTATCGACATGGAAGTAGTCGGTGCACTTGATGATGTGATAACCATAGGTCGACTCGACGACGTCGCTCACATCGCCCTTGTTGAGCCCCTCGAGCGCCGCCTGGTAGCTGTCGACGAAGGTGGTGAGCTTGTCCCAGCCCACATCGCCCTTCTTGTCCTTGGAGCCGGTGTCGTCGGAATACTGCTTCACGGCGTCCTCAAAGCTCAGCTCGCCGGAGTTGATCTTGTCCAGGCACTCCTGCGCCTTGGCCTTGGCGGCGGCCATGTCCTCGTCGGAAGCGTCAGAATCGACCTTGATTAGAATATTCGACGAGCGACGGGCGTCATTGTAGTTGGACAGGTTCTCATTGATGTACTCGACAATCTCGCTGTCCTTGGGCTTGCTGGTGGGTGCCACGGCATCCTTGAGCTTTTGCTGCGCTAGGCTCTCCTTGAGCGAGTCCTTGTAGGTGTCCTCGGTGTAGCCATAGGTTTTAAGCGTCTTCTTAAAGGCTTTGGCGCCGCCGGCACTCTTGCAGGCGTCCTTCCAAGCCTTCTCGACCTCCTTGTCCGAGACGGTCACGCCGTTTTCCTTCTGCGCCTGCTGAAGCAGGATCTGCTGCGCGTAGGAGTCGATGAGCTGCTTGCGGTACTTCTTGGGTGTGAGGTCGTTGTCGACCAGGTACTGTGCCCAGTCCTTGTCCTTGGTGTAGCCGTAGGACGTGCGCATGCTCATGATCTGCTTGGTCACGGTGTCCTCGGTGAGGTTGGTGCCGTTGATGGTGGCAGCCACGCCACCAGTAAGCTTATAGCCCGAGCTGGCACTTTCGGTCTGCGACATCAGGCCGGAGCACGCCATGGCCGAGACGGAGAGCAGCATCGCCAGCACGCCGATAACCACCAGGACAATCTTGACGGTCTTGGACACATAGGTCTTGCGCTGCTTCTTACGAGAGCTGGAGGCGGCGCGGGACCGTTGCTCGGACGTCGGCGCGACCTCGGGGTTCTTTTTCTTATTTGCCATGTTTGGCCTTTCGCATCACGAATCGAACAAACGCCATTGTGTCACAACGCAGCCCCCGCGGCACACCTGGTGCATGGGGGACGGGTTAATCTGCACCATTTTGGTGCAAAGGGGACAGGTCTGGCAGGTTAATGCCAGGGCGCTCCTTTTCTGCCGGCGGTTAGGGACAGTCCCCCAGTGCCGGACTTAGAAGTGGCGACGGATGGCGTCGACCATGCCTTGGGGCGTGGTCTGGCCGAGTACATCGGTTGCAGCGTCGGTGTCCATAAAGATATTCATGAGTGCCTGAAGCGCCTCGACCTGACCGCCCGGCTCGGCAATGCCCAGGTTGATGATGATCTGCGCCGGCACCGGGGCGCCCATGCCCGCCATCGCGTTGAACGTCACGGGCGCGGTGGGCTTTACCACCGCGATATAGGGCTTGGCCACAAATCCCGGATCGGTATGCGGAATGGCGATGTTTGCCGCCGGCATAGCGAGACCCGTGGGATAGGCGTCCTCGCGCGTGCGGACGGCGTTGAGCCAACCCTCGGCAATGTAGCCGCGCGGAGCGAGCTCGTCCTCGAGCCGCGCAAACACCTCGCCCGGCGTCGCGCACTCCCAATCAAAAAACACCAGCTCAGGCGTAAACAGCGCTTCGTTATCCGCCATGCGCTCACCTCTCTCACCTAGTCACCTGGGACGTTCTTAAACGACTAGTCATTCAAGAACGTCCCCAATGACTACCTAAAACAAAGGGTGGCCACTTGCGCCTTGGCGCCAATGACCACCCTGACTACTCGGCTAAATTGTACTGTGCGCCACTAGCCGCGAGGCGCATCAATTGCGACCTTGCCGCTCTCCAGCACGTGAACGCGGCCGTCGGCGAGCATTTGCACAACCTCGGGATACAGCACGTGCTCGATCGCGTGGATGTGCTCCTCGAGCGTGTCGACGTCCCAGCCCTCCTCAACAGCCAGCGCACGCTGGGCGATGATGGGGCCGTTGTCGTAGATCTCGTTGGCAAAGTGCACGGTCACGCCGGTCACCTTGACGCCGCGGGCAAACGCATCGTCAATCGCATGGGCACCGGTAAAGCTCGGCAGCAGCGCCGGGTGTAGGTTGACCACGCGGTTGGGAAACGCCGCCAGCAGTGGCGTGTGCACCATGCGCATATAGCCGGCCATCACCACGTACTCGCAGCCGCGTTCAAGCAGCTCATGCGCGATAATCTCGTCAGCTGCGATGGGGTCGGCATAGACATCCTTGGACAGCGTGAGTGTCTGGATGCCCGCACGCTCGGCACGCTGCAGGCCCTTGGCCGAAGGACGGCTCGACACCACAAGCTCAATCGAGGCGTTGAGCTTGCCGGCGGCGATCAGGTCGATCAGCGCCTGCAGGTTGGTACCCGAACCGCTGATAAGCACGCCAATCTTAAGCGGCTCGGCCGTATCGGTGCCGGTCGGACGGGTGTAAGGCACAAAGTCCAGGCCCTCGGCGGCAGCCATCTGCTCGTTAGCGCTCATCGGAGTACACGACCTTACCGGAACCCTCGACGCACTCGCCCACGCGGAACGGCTTCTCGCCCAGCGCGACCAGTGCCTCGGTCACGGCGGCCTCGTCCTCGGGGGCAACGATCAGGCACAGGCCGACGCCCATGTTGAAGGTCTTGCATGCCTCGTTGGGCGCGAGCTCGGCCTGACGCGACACGTAGGTGATGACGGGCGGAACGTCCCAGCCCATCTCGGCGCCGTTGCGGGTGACCACGGCATCGACGTCGTCGGCGAGCGCGCGGTTGAGGTTCTCGGTAATGCCGCCGCCGGTGATGTGTGCGATGGCATGAACGTTGGCGCCACTGTGGAGCAACTCCAGAATCGGCTTCACATAAATGCGCGTGGGAGCCAGCAGAGAGTCGGCCAGCGAAGCACCGCCGAGCTCCTCGAGCGGACGGCTCAGCTCCTCGGCCTTAGCGGCGGCCTCGGGCGTGCCCGGCTTGATGCCGTCGACGCCGATGACCTTGCGCACGAGTGAGTAGCCGTTGGAGTGCACGCCGGTGGAGGGCAGACCCAGGATCACATCGCCGGGGCGAACGTTCGCGGGGTCGAGCATCTTGGGACGGTCGACGACGCCCACAGTAAAGCCGGCGAGGTCGTAATCGGCGGGGGCCATGACGCCCGGGTGCTCGGCCATCTCGCCGCCCACGAGCGCGCAGCCCGCGAGCTTGCAGCCGTCGGCCACGCCCTTGATGATCTTTGCCATGTGCTCGGCCTCAATGTGACCGATGGCAACGTAATCCAGGAAGAACAGCGGCTCGGCTCCCGAAGCCAAAATGTCATTGACGCACATGGCGACCAGGTCCTGGCCCACCGTCTCGTGACGGTCCATGATCTGGGCGAGCACGAGCTTGGTGCCCACGCCGTCGGTGCCGCTGATCAGGATCGGGTCTTCCATATCCTTAAGCGCGGCGGCCGAGAACAGGCCACCAAAGCCACCGATGCCGCCGATAACCTCGGGGCGGTTGGTGTCCTTGACCATCTGCTTAATAGCGTCGACGGCGCGGCCACCCTCGGCGGTGTCGACGCCGGCGTCCTCGTACGTCACATGCTTGCTGTCGCTCATCTGAGCCTTCCTCTCCCACTACCGTGGCGCCGCACAGGCGCCAAACGGTGCTCATAGTTGCGTTCATTTCGGCGCGCGTCATAACAGCGCGCGCCGTCATATCAACAAAACAGCAGGTAAAACCTACCAAAATAAACCTGTCCCTACATGGCAGGTTTTAGGCCTCACCGTGCTCCTCTTCCCAGCTGCGGTCGTCGTATTTCTCGACGACGGCGTCGTCGTCAAAGTGCAGCGGCTTGTCCAGGTTGCGGGGCTTAAAGCCCTCCATAAACTTGTCGCGGCCAAAGCTCTCGGGAATCGCCACGGGGTAGCGTCCGGTAAAGCACGCGTCGCAGTAACCGCCCTTGGGCATGACCTTCAGCAGGCCCTCGACCGAAAGGAAGGCCAGCGAATCGGCGCCAATGTACTCGCAAATCTCGTCGACCGTCTTGTTGGCGCTGATAAGCTGCGACTGCACGTCGGTATCGATACCGTAGAAGCACGGCCAGATGACCTCGGGCGAGTTGATGCGGATATGAATCTCCTTGGCGCCAGCGTTGCGCAGCATCTTGACGAGCTGCACCATGGTGGTGCCGCGGACGATGGAGTCATCGATGACGACCAGGCGCTTGCCCTCGATGTTGTCGCGCAGCGGGTTGAGCTTCATACGCACGCCCATGGCGCGCAACTCCTGCGTAGGCTCGATAAACGTACGGCCCACGTAGCGGTTCTTGATAAGGCCCTCGCCAAAGGGAATACCGCTCTCGTGCGAATACCCCTCCGCGGGCGGCAGGCCGGAGTCGGGCACGCCGATGACCAGGTCGGCCTCGACGGGCTCCTCATGTGCCAGCTGACGACCCATGTCATAACGGCAGGCATAGACGCTCTTGCCGTTCATGATGGAATCGGGGCGAGCGAAGTAGACCTGCTCAAAGATGCAGTTAGCAGGCTCTTCGGCGGCAGGCACGCCCTGCTCGGACACAAGGCCCTCGGCGCTGATGCGCAAAATCTCACCGGGACGGACGTCGCGGACGTACTCGGCGCCCACAATGTCGAGCGCACAAGTCTCGGAGGCGACGACCCAGCCGCCGGCGCGGGTGACATGGTTGGTGGCGTCGACCGTCGCGGCGCCGTCCTGCGACGGCAGCTGCGAAACGGATGCGGCATCGGCCTGGTCCAGGCCCTCGTCCACCAGCTTGCCCAGCACGAGCGGGCGAATGCCGTGCGGATCGCGGAATGCGTAGAGCGCCTGCTCGTTGATGAGCGTCATGGCGTAGCCGCCGCGCACGAGCTCCATGGTCTTGCGAATGCCCTCGCGCAGATGGCCTGTACGCTGAGTAAAGTAGCCGATGAGTTTAGTCGCGACCTCGGAATCCGAGTTGGAGAGGAACGGCACACCCAGCTCGATCAGCTGGCGGCGCAGCTCGTCGGTGTTGACGAGGGTGCCGTTGTGCGCGAGCGCGATAATGACGCTATTGATGGTAGAGAGGTGCGGCTGAGAGGCTTCCCAGCTCTTGGCGCCGGCGGTGCCGTAGCGCACATGGCCCACGGCCAGCTGACCGGAGAGCGTCGACAAGTCAGCATTGGAGAACACGCGGTCGAGCAGGCCCAGGTCCTTGCGAACCATAACCGTGCCGCCGTCACCCACGGCGATTCCCGCCGATTCTTGGCCACGGTGCTGCAATGCACGCAGGCCAAAGTACGTCAGTCGAGCCACGTCGCGATCGGGCGCCCAGACACCAAAAACGCCGCATTCCTCATGCAGCTGGTCGGAGTCCGGATCATACGTCGACATGGCGTTCACCTGTCCCGCGGCGCGCTCGGCCGCGCGGATGGTTTCTTGAGACATGGCATCCCCTCAGAGCCTCGTATTTTGGCGTTACCCGCCTTATTATACGCACGGCGCGACGCGCTCCCCAGCGCATGAGCAGCGCTTTTTAAAAGCCCACCGAGCTAATTATCCGTTTTGCGGCCAAACATTTTATCGGCTTGTCCAGTGCAAGCGCCAGCGCTCCCAGATGGCCGCCGCGCCCACCGTTGAGGGTTGCATTGTTGCAATTGGGACGTTCGTCCTGTCTTTTGGCAGGTCGGCGGCGTATCCTTATAACCTACAACAAAGCGAGAAAGGTTCTGTATGGATCGAAACGAACTCGACCCCAGCGTCCCCAGCGCCACGGAGGTCAAGAAGATCCCCCTCGTCATTAAGGTGTACGCCGTCCTGTGCATCCTGTCTGGCGTGAGCACGCTCCCGTCGGTCGCCGCCTTTATGTGGCAGGTCATTACCGCGCTCATCAACGGCAACGCCGCCGAAAAGCTCGGCGACAACACGCTCGTCGCGGTTGGACTCATCGTCGCCGGCATCATGCTCTCTGCGGCAAGTGCCGTCATCCTGATCATCTTTGGCCTGG
Organism: uncultured Collinsella sp.; assembly: GCA_900546425.1. Classification (GTDB taxonomy): domain Bacteria; phylum Actinomycetota; class Coriobacteriia; order Coriobacteriales; family Coriobacteriaceae; genus Collinsella. The sequence continues at coordinate 30,241 of URCU01000008.1, forward strand.
ACCTTATCAAAAACCAGCGCCGCAACGCCGCCCGCCTGTCCTACATCCTTATTGCATTCACCGTCGTCGAGCTTTTGGTCGACGTGATGCTCCAGGGTATCGGGCTCTTCTTGCTTCGTCCCGCCGTCCAGCTCGGCATCCTCATCGCGCTTTCGGCCACCGTCGACCCCACGCTGCGCCAGGAGCGCGAACTGCAGCGCCGCCTGCAGGAGATGCTCGACCGCGACGCCGCGGACGAGGGCATGCTCGGCCGCGATGAAACCGGCGAGGGCTACATCAAGCTCAACTACTTCAACCTGTTCTGGGTATTCCTCGCCTGCTGCGTGCTCGGCCTGATCGCCGAGGACATCTGGCATATGACGGTCGACGACCCAGGCGTCTACCAGGACCGCGCCGGCATGCTGTTTGGTCCCTTCAGCCCCATCTATGGCTTTGGCGCCGTACTCATGACCATGGTGCTCAACCGCTTCTATAAAAAGAACCCCATCATCATTTTCCTGGTAAGCGCTGTGCTCGGCGCGAGCTTTGAGGTGTTCGTGGGTTGGTTTATGCAGACCTCATTTGGCGTGGTCTCGTGGAGCTACTCGCACATGAAACTGTTCGGCATGCCCGACCCACTCGCCGTCCTTACGGGCGGACGCACCTGCACGGGCTTTGCCTGCCTGTGGGGCCTGGGTGGCCTTATCTGGATCAAGCTGCTGCTGCCGAGGCTGCTCAAGCTCATCAACATGATTCCGTGGAAGAGCCGCTACTCGGCTACCGTCATCTTTACCGTCATTATGCTGGTCGACGGCGTCATGACGCTACAGTCGCTCGACTACTGGTACCAGCGCGTCAACGGCACGGAGCCGGATATTCCCGTCGCGCAGTTCTACGGCAAGTATTTCGATAACGACTACATGGAAAACCGCTTCCAGAGTATGACCATGAGCCCCAAGGATGCGACGCGCGTGTAGCGCCACGCAATGCCGAGATTTTCCAACGCACAGAAATGCCCGCTGGCAGACTGATGGACTGCCAGCGGGCTTTTTGTTGGTGAGCGCTGCTGCCGGCCTTACGCCTCGCGCTCGACCTCGCTCACACACTCATTTTTGATGGTACCGACGAGCGCCTGCAGCGCATCGACCACATGCGGGCGAATGTCCCCGCCAATGAGTACGAGCATGATGTCGTCGCCCACGGCAAGCTCGCCGCTCGCCAGCCACACGCGCACATAGCCGATACCCGGCATCGCGCGCGTTGCCTCGATGGCGGCCTGCACCTTTTCGGCATCGAAGCCGAACACCATGCCGCCCACCTTATGTCCAGGCGCCACACCATTTGTCTCGACCCCACGCACCTCGGACTTAGGCGTCGCACGCACCACGCCGTTGTGTGTCAGGTACATCCCACAATCAGCCGCCGAAACATCGGCCTTGGCTTCGCGCAGCCAGGCATCAACCGAAGGCATCGATTTGCCACTTTCAAGCATCATTTCTCCTTTTGATTTCCGGGGTAGTCTTTTTGGGACGGGACTCCCGGACACTTTATTCCTCGACCGGCGTGAGTACCATGACTGCGCGCGTATTGCTAAATGACAGCGAACGGCAAGTCACAAGCGTTACGACCTTGGTTGCCGAAGCGGCACGATCGGTGGCATCGCTCGCCACGGCCGAGGCGCCGTCGAGCATCTCGGACAGGTAATTCTTCAGTCCGTCATCGCCCTCAAAGTTGGGCGTGCGCGCCTTGGCATATGTGTCCTCGACCGCCTTGGTCGCCAGCGGGCGCAACTTATACGTCGCATCGCGCGTGATGTAGTACACGTATTCCATGCTGTCGAACGTCGCCTGATCGGTCGTATCCGAAATCACGTTGAACATCGAACCGTCGTTCATGTGGTGGCCGTAGATCGTGGTCTGCTGATCCACCATGCCCGGCGCGGTGTCGTCGCTATCCAGGAAGATGGCTCCCGAGGCATTGGCCGTACCGTCAAACAGCGTGTTGAGGTACTTGGAGTTGTTGTTGGTCTGCACCACGGGGTAGTTGATGTTGGTGCCGGGCGCGTAAATCCAACCCACAACCTCGGGATTTGTCTGGGCCAGCGCATTGAAGTCGACAATTGGCACGCCACTGGCGTCCTTGTCGCTCACATATTGCTTTTCGATTTTTTGATACGACTCGCTCGCCTGCTTGTAGCCAATCTGCGCGTTGATAAAGATGGCGGCCGCAGCAACGATCAGGCCAATGCCGATGATGATGAGCAGAATGGGAATGATGGAGCGGCGCTTTTTGCGCGGCGGCTCGGTATAGCTCGATGGCGCGGCATGCGCCGAAGAGCGAGGTGACTTCTTGGCCGTACTGTATGACGAAGGGCGATATGCAGCAGGTGTATCCTGGCGGCGATGCTTCGCCGGCGTCACGGGGCGTGGCGCGCGCGACTGCTGAGGAGAGGATGTCCGACCCTGCTGCGGCGCGCGGGCTGCTCCCGACTTGGCTGGATCGGGAATCCGAGAAGCCGAAAAACGCTTTCCCTGATAGTCGGACATGGCTCTCCTTATGCTGCAAATGGACTGGCAGACCGCTTAGGCGTCAGCCATCTCCTGCTTCATCTTCTCGATAACCTTGCGGCACTCGGGGTCGCAGGCGCCCAGAATCTGCGTGGCGTAAATGGCAGCGTTCTTGGCACCGTTGATGGCCACACAGGCAACGGGCACGCCCGAAGGCATCTGCACCATCGACAGCAGCGAGTCCATACCACCCAGATCGCTCGTCTTCATAGGCACACCGATGACCGGCAGCGGCGTAAACGCAGCCACGACTCCGCCCAGGTGAGCAGCCTTGCCGGCGGCAGCGATAATCACCTTGATGCCGCGGTCAGCAGCAGTCGAGGCCCACTCATGGACCTTCGCCGGCGTGCGGTGCGCGCTTGCAATGACGAGCTCATAGGGCACGCCCAGTGCCTCGAGCTCGGCGGTGCAACCTTCCATAACGCCCAGATCGGACTTGGAGCCCATGATGATCCCGACAACCGGCTTCTGATCTGCCATAAACAAAGACCTCCTGTTGAGAGCGGTGACGCGGCGAATCCGCGACCCTTAACTACTGAGAGTAGTATAGCTGCTCCCGTCCCTGCGGTCTGTGGGTGCTCTGCGGCGGCCCGGTGTTTTCATCTTCACTCCGGTTGCTGCGCAAAGTCTGTCTCTTATACAC
>URCU01000009.1:0-31917 GCA_900546425.1 uncultured Collinsella sp.
CGTCGGCAGCGTCAGATGTGTATAAGAGACAGGACCAGGATAAGACGACCGTAATGGGTGGCTACGGCTCCCCGCGGACGGGCAATGGCGCCGATGAGACTCGTGTCGTGCCGAATCCCGGCTACGCTGCCCCCGATACGACGCAGGCGTCGGCTGATCCCACGCGCGTTGTGAATTACGGAAACGCAGCGCAGGACCCGTATGGTGTCTCGTCGCAGAGTCCCTACGGCAACGCGGCGGCAGACCCTTATGATGACCTGCTGCAGAATCCCATTCCGCAGCCTCAGCAGACGACATATATGCCGCGCACGGCACAGCCGCGCTACGAGTCGCGCGACCGATATGCGCGCGAGCCGTATCGTGAGTATCCCAAGTCCATCCCTCAGTATGGCGAGGACGAGGAGAAGAAGCCTTCGCGTTCGTCGAGCGTGATCAAGAAGATCCTCATCGTGCTGGCGATCTTCTTTGCCTTGTCGGTTGTGTTTGCCATTGTGTCGGGCATGCTCAACAAGCGGGGCGCCACGACTGATACCACGGCCGAGCAGACCGAGACTACCCAGTCCGGCACCGTCGACCTGAGCGATATCCCGGGTCAGTACTGGTCCAACGCCAAGAAGCTCCTCAAGTCACGCGGGGCTGATCTTTCGAATGCCGTGATTCTGACCGACGACGGCTCAACGCCCGTTGTCGATGCCAATTGGGTCGTGACGTCTGCCTACTATAACGACAACGGTAACCTCGAGATTCAGCTCACGCGCAAGGGCAGCTCGTCGGGTAATGCGTCCGGCGACCAGGGCGGCGCGGACAGCTCGAGCTCCAACACGCTGGAGGACCTGAGCAACAAGGCGCAGGAGCTGGGGGATAAGGTCCAAGAGCTGGGCGGCACGGCTCAGAACCTCGGCGATACCGCACAGAACCTGGGCGATATGGCAACGAACGCCTGGGATGCCCTGCAAAACGGCATTTCGGGCGCGCAGGGGAACTAGCGGCCGAGCGGCTAGAGCCTTAGCAGCTCAAACAAAAACGGGGCGCAGGATCGCGTGACCGGGCGCGTAGGCGCGTTGGTCGGCGGTCCTGCGTCCCGTTTTGCTGTCGATCACAGCTGCTCGGCCGGCCGGTCGGGCGAGCTAAAGCCGGAGTCAAATGTGACGACGCACGAGACATCGGGCCGGCGCTCGTGCACGATGCGCGTGACGAGCTCCAGCAGCTCCTCGTCGGATATGTCAAAGCCGTCGGGACGCACCAGGTCAAACGAAACGAACCCGTCGTGCTCGTGCAGGTCATGGATGGAGAGCGTGGCGTCGATTTGCGCTATGCCGCGCTTGACCCAGCCGCGCAGGTCGTCGCCGGTGGTGGCGATGGGGTCGCAGTGTAACGTGATGTCGATGCCCATCTGATGCTTGATGTCGTGTTCGATGGTGTCCAGAATCTCGTGGTGCTCAAAGGCATCGCCCTCGCCGGGCATTTCCACGTGTGCGCTGGCAAACTGGCGGCCGGGGCCGTAGTCGTGCACCATCAGGTCGTGCGTGCCTAGGACCTGCGGATACGACATGATCTTGTCGCGGATTGCCTGGACGAGCTTGGGGTCGGGCGCTTGCCCCAACAGCGGGCTGATGGCGTCGCGCACCAGGCCCATGCCGCTGATGCAGATGAAGATGCCCACGCCCAGGCCCGCCCAGCCATCGAGGTCAAAGCCGGTCGTATGCGAAATAAGCGCTGCGGCCAGGACCGAGGCCGAGGTAATGACATCGTTTTTGGAATCCTGCGCCGTGGCGATAAGCGTCTCGGAATCGATGCGGTTGCCCAGCGTGCGGTTGAACGCCGCCATCCAAAACTTGACGAGCATGGACAGGACAAGGGCCGCCATGGAGAGCACCGAATACGCGGTGGAGGAGGGTTTGATGATCTTGGTGACCGACTCCAGGATCAGGTTGATGCCGACGGCGCAAACGAGAACGGCGACAAACAAGCCGGCGAGGTACTCGTAGCGGCCGTGACCATAGGGGTGCCCCTCGTCGGCCGGGCGGCTGGCAAGGCGGAATCCGAGCAGGCTCACGATGTTGCTCGAGGCGTCGGAAAGGTTGTTGAAGGCATCGGCGATAAGCGAGACGGAGCCCGCGAGCAGACCAGCTATGCCCTTGGCCAGGCACAGCGTGATGTTGAGCCCGATGCAGATGAGGCTTGCGGCAAAACCCGCGTTGGTGCGGCAGGAGGTATCGACCGGCTCGCTTTCGCTGCCGGGAACAAGCGTATGTACCAGCTGATTTACAAATAGCATAACGATCGTCCTCACAATCATGTTTAAGGGGATAGTGTAGCTCGCACAGACGCAACGTGTACCGATGCTCAGAAAATGCAGTAATGGTCTGCCGGCGCTAACGGGCGCGAGGCGGAGGGGGACGACTGCCCGCGCCTTCGAGTTCGCTGCGCCTTCCCGTCCGATCGAGTGCTCCATTTTGGGCCACATGGGTATGGGCACGCGTCGATTTGCTCGACATACTTAATGTCGACAGCCCTGTGCAAAGGAGGACGTTTCCATGGACGAGATGTTTGCCATTAAATGCCAAAACTGCGGCGGCCCCATGTATTCGCACCAGGCAAAGCGCAGCTTTGAGTGCGCCTATTGCGAAACGGTTATTCCGTGGCAAGCGGACGCCGGGGAGCCCAAGAGCGCCCTAGGTATCCGTCATACGCCGCTGACGGTGGTTGACGGGCTGCTTAAGCTCACCCATGTGTCGCAGCTCGAGCGCCCGGTGGACCCCGACTGGTATTTCTTCAATTCGCACTGGCGCAATCAGTCGGTTCTGGAGCATCTGCTGTGGGAAGATCGAGGAACGGCGCAGGAGTTCCAAGAGGCGACGCATGTGAGCATTCCCTGTCCCTTCTGCGGCGCGTCCTTTGAGGGCGAGTCGACCCAACGCGTGTTTGAGTGCCCGTTCTGCGGCAATAAGATCGGCGTTGCCGACCTGCTCAAACCCGGTACGTTTAGCAAACGCCTGACCATGGGCGTGGGTGCCGAATACGTTCCCGAACAGGGCGTCCCCTGTGAGATATCGCCGCAGCAGGCACGTGCCAACGCGCTGCAGCTGGTGCGTCAGTACCCGGACGCCTTTGCCGGGCACGATGTAGAAGACGCGATCCAAAACGACATGATGCTCTTCTATTTCCCCATGGCGTTGGCGGACCTGCGCATGATGGCGTCCTTCCCGGGCAAAGGGCTGAGCAAGGAGACCCTGGTGTACTACGAGTTGCTCGACTGGGCGTATCCGCGGGCAAACTACCTGGACGTTCGTCTTATGGGCATTTTGGAGCCGTGGGACTTTGCCAAGGTGGGACCGTTCGATTCCGCTATGCAGGAAGGCGACTTCCGCGTCGTTTCCGTCGATGCGTCCACCAAGGACCAGGTGGTTATTGATAAGCTGGCGCTCGACGTTGCAGGCAACGATGCCGAGGCGACCCTGGGGCTCAATAAAAAGAGCATCCGCGCCTGGGCGCGCAAGGCCCGCAAGCATAAGGATGGCCTGGTGATGGTGCCGGTCTACTTTGTCGATCGTCCGGCGTCGGATAGCCGCGACGGCGAGCAGGTGCGCATCGCCGTGAACGGCCAGACGGGTCGCGCGGCCGCGGTGGTGTTTAGCGACAATCGCGAGACACATGTGGTGGCACCGCTCAATCCCAACGTGTTGCTGTCGAGTGAAAGCACCGTGCACGCCACGCCCATCGAGGTCAAATACGTTAAATCGCCCTTCCTATACCAGATCGTACGCCGCGGAGGCGGCGAGCAACCGCGGCAGGTGGCAGCGGCGGCGGAGGGTTCCTACCGAGAGGAGAAGCCCAAACGCAAGGGATTGTTTGGCGCGATATTTGGTAAGTAGGGGAGTGGCGCTGGCTAGTCTTATGACGCGATAGCTAGGGGCACGGGGCGGCCCGCAGGGGTGCGGGCCGCCCCGTTTTTGTGCGGCGACAGGACCCGCAGGCACTCCATTAAACACACATGCTCACAGCGCAAACGTTGAGCAACATTACGTTTGCCGATAGCTATTAAAAAATGTCCGTATGCGGTAGTAGTATCAAAAAAAGAGGGGTCCCGAATGGAACCCCTCTGGCAAGTCAAATTGTCCCCTACGGGACGCCTTCAAAAGAAGGCATTTTTGGCAAAGCCGTATTTTGACTCGCAGTGTCGATGTAACTGGTAATCGACAAGGCAACTGTAACACAGCGCGGAAGGGCTGGTCGACATGAATTTAAGAAACTACTCTGGCGACTACAATATCGGCCTTGACATGGGAACCGGCTCCGTTGGCTGGGCGGTGACCGATGCCCAGGGCAAGCTTCTGCATTTTAAGAAGCAGCCAACGTGGGGCAGTCGTTTGTTCGATAGCGCGCAGCCGGCGTCCGAGGCGCGCGTTCATCGTGGGCAGCGTCGCCGTTACGTGCGCCGCCGCTGGCGCCTTGACTTGCTGCAAAAGCTGTTCGAGCCCGCGATGAGCGAGGTTGACCCTGGCTTTTTCATGCGACTCAATCAGTCGCGAACCATCGAAGGCGACCCGATCTTTATCAAGGACTTCACCAAGGCCGATTACTACGATCGTTTCCCGACCATCTATCATCTGCGCGCTTACCTTATGGACACCGATGAGCAGGCCGATCTTCGCTTAGTGTATCTCGCAATCCATAACATCGTTAAGCATCGCGGTAACTTCTTGCGCCAGGGAGAGAAGCTGACGGCAAAGACGGCGAAGACGTCGGATGCTCTTAAGAACCTCAATGGTGCTCTGAAGGCATGGTGCGAATCGAGAGAATATGAGTTCGCGAAGATTGATGAACCTTCTGTAGCGAAGATCTTGGCTGATGAGAGGTCTTCTCGTTCGCAAAAGGCAAAAGACATTCAGGCGCTTGTAAAAGTGGACACTGCGGATGCGGCCGCGAATAAAAAGCTGGCAAAGGCTTTGTCGAACGCTGTCGTTGGCCTTCAGTGTGAGTTCAAAGACGTGTTTGGCGATTTTGAATGCGATGCAACTAAGCTCGCGCTTTCGGATGACGAGAAGCTAGAAGCGCTGCAGGCCGCATGTCCCGATGACTGCGTCGAGCTTCTGGAGGCAACCTGCGGTGTTTATTCCGCTTACGTGCTGCAGGGGCTTTTGTCCTATGCAGAAGGCCAGACTATCTCGGTCAACATGATTGAAAAATACAATTGTTACGCGAATGATCTTGATCGGCTCAAGACTTTGGTTCGCGAATATGCTCCCGGCTCATATGAGTCTTTCTTCCGCGGCGCAACCTATCATGATTCGAATAGCGATGACCCCTCGCGCGACTACGATGTCTCTAAGGCACAGGGTTACACCGCATATGACCTGCATAAACTGTCTTACGATGACTTCGCTAAATCCGTAAAGAAGCTCTTTGCGGGAACGGGCGCGGAGACGGACGAGCGATATATCGCCATGATGGACGCATTCGACAAACAGCGCTTTTTGCGTCGCCTTAAGACGAGTGATAACGGTGCCATCTACTATCAGCTGCATCTTGAGGAGTTGCAGGCTATTCTCAAAAACCAGGGCCGCTTCTATCCGTTCCTCAAGGACGAGACTGCGAAGATCGAGAGCCTGGTCACATTCCGTATCCCGTACTATGTGGGACCGCTGACGCCTAAAAATGCCGCCCAGGACAAACATGGCAACCACCGATTCCAATGGTCCGAGCGCAAGCCCGGTATGGAAGATGCGACAATCACGCCTTGGAACTGGGATACCGTGATCGATAAGAACAAGAGCGCCGAGAACTTTATCATGCGCATGACGGGTGATTGCACTTATCTTGCTGGCGAGAAAGTGCTTCCCAAGCAGTCTCTGCTCTATGAGGAGTTCTGCGTTCTGAATGAACTCAATGGCGTTCGCTGGTCCGAAGATGGTGACGATTGGCAACGCCTGGATGCCGCGCAACGCGAAGGCATTGTCCATGAGCTTTTCCATAAAAAGCGTCGCGTTACCTACAAGATGATTGCCGACTGGCTTGTAAAAGAGGGCGACGCGACAAATCCGGTTGTCCGTGGCGGCCAGGGTGAGAGCGGTCTTGAATCGAAGATGGGCTCGTACATCTTCTTTGCCAAGGACATCTTTGGCGTGGACGAGTTGAGCCGTGCCGAGTATCCGGTTATCGAAAAGATTATTCTTTGGAACACGTTGTTCGAGGACCGCTCGATCCTTAAGGAAAAACTGCAGGATGAATTTGGTCCCAGTGGCAATGGAATGCTCGATGCCGGGCAGATTAAGAAGATTTGCAAAAAGCGGCTGACTGGTTGGGGACGTCTGTCGGAGAAGTTCCTGACGGGCATCAGGATTGATACGCAAGCTGGTCGCTCTATGAGCATCATGGACGTGCTGCGAGAGGGAAACCCCAGCTCCGAGCGTCGCCTGGGCGAGACCATGGTGATGATGGAGATTCTCCACGACAATACGCTGGGCTTCCAGGAAAAAGTGGATGAGCATAATCGCAAATACTACGCCGAAAACGAGAAGTCACTAGGCGTTAATGAGCTCCCCGGATCTCCGGCGATTCGTCGCAGCCTGAATCAAGCGATTCGCATTGTTGACGAAATCGCAAAGATTGCGGGGCACGCGCCGGCCAACGTTTTTGTTGAGGTGACTCGCGACGAGGACGAAAAGAAGAAGGGCAAGCGGACCACGAAGCGCTGGGACGCCATCGAGGACGCGCTCAAGGCGTTTAAGACCGAGGGCGGCGACCTGGCTGTTATGGACGATTTCAAGGAGCTCAAGGCAGCTAATGTGGACCTTGACGAGCGCCTGACCCTCTATTTGATGCAGAACGGAAAATGCCTGTATTCTGGCCGCGCTATCGACCTCAGTAAGCTAATGGCGGGCTCGGGCGAGTACGAGGTCGACCATATCATCCCGCGCGCCTACATTAAGGACGACAGCCTCGAAAACAAGGCGCTGGTGTACCGCGAGGAGAACCAGCACAAGACCGACCAGCTTTTGATTGATAAGAGCATTCGCTGGAAGATGGGCGAGACGTGGAAGCAACTGCATCAGGCGAAGCTTATTGGCGATAAAAAGTATCGCAACCTGCTGAGGTCTTCCATAAACGAGAATGCCATGAAGGGCTTTGTCGCGCGCCAGCTCGTGGAGACGAGCCAGATGGTCAAGATGGCGCAGGCGTTGCTTGAGGCGCGTTATGCCGACGAGGGAACTAAGATCGTTCCCGTTAAGGCGAGCGTATCGCACAACCTTCGTGAGGCAGCTGGCTTGGTCAAATGCCGCGAAGCCAATGATTTTCATCATGCGCACGATGCCTATCTGGCATGTCGCTTGGGTCTGTTTATCCAGATGCGTCATCCCGGAATGTACGAGAACCCCATCGGCCACTCGCATGTGATTAAGAAGTACGTGCGCGAGCAGTCCGAGCTGTTTAAGAAAACCCATCGCATGCCTGGGTCTGCCGGATTTGTCGTCAATAGCTTTATGACTGCGGGTTTTGACCCCGAGACGGGCGAGGTCTTTGACGATGCCTGGACCGAGGACGACGAGGTCAAGCGTTATAGGGGAAAGTATCTTCCGGACGGCTGGAACGCGGCAGCGGAGGTCGAGGGCATTCGCCGCGCGCTCAACTATCGCCAGTGCTACATCTCGAGGATGCCGCAGGAGGATACGGGCGCGTTCTGGAAGGCAACGATTTACTCGCCGCGTGATCCTAAGATGGGCGCAAAGCTTGAGTTGTCGACCAAGCAGGGGCTCGACGCCAAGCAATACGGTGGTTTTTCGAGCCAGCAGTTTGCGTACTTCTTTATCTATGAGGCAAAAAAGAAGGGGAAACCGGTATTCCGGTTCTCTCAGGTTCCCGTGTGGCTCGCGGCGCGCATCGAGGGCGACTCGGCAGCGCTCGGCGAGTATGCGAGGGGGCTTGCGGAGAAGGAGGGTTTGGAATACGTCGGTATCACGAGGTCGAAGATCTACAAGAAACAGCTGATTGAGGTTGATGGAGAGAGGCTGCTGCTTCGCGGTAAGAGAGAGCTTTTGTCGGCAGGTCAAATCGCCTTTACTCAGTTAGAACAAAGGGCAATTCTTGGCGAGAATATAGACAATATCGATCGTGTTCTGAAGAAGATGTCGGCGGCGTCGGATACTGTTGGGTCTAGAGTCGCAAGAATGTTGTCTCTTGATTCGATTGCCAGCAAGGCGGAAAGGCTAAGCGACGGCGATAAGGTGGAGCTTGCGAGGGCGCTTTGTCCGGTTTTAAATGGCTCGTATGATCGAGTCGATCTATCCTGTATTGGCGGGTCGAAGCGGACGGGAACGCTCTATGTGGTCTTTTCAAAGTTATTTAATGATCCTAATTTACCGTTCGTCATTATCGACCAGTCTGAAACGGGTATGTTCGAGAGAAGGACCCGTGTCGGGCTTTAGGAATATCGTCATTTCAAGCCCCTGCAAACTGCAGTACAAGGGCGGCTACATGGTTGTCCGCCGCGAGGACGACACGGCGAAGGTTCACCTTTCGGAGATTTCGTCGGTCGTCCTCCAGACCAACCAGGTGTTCATAAGCGCTTATCTGCTCTCGGAGCTTGCCAAGGCAAAGGTCGCGTTTGTCGTTTCTGACGAGAAGCGCGACCCCATTGGGCAGTATTTGCCGCTATACGGGGCCCATAACACCAGCAAGCGTATTGCAGAACAGCTTGAGTGGGGCGAGCCGATTAAAAAGCGCGTATGGCAACGCATCGTACGCGACAAGATCAAGCATCAATCCGATGTGCTTCACGCCCGTGCGCGTGAGGAACAGGGCGAGACGCTCAAGAGCATTGTTGCCGAGGTGCGCTCGGGTGATACGACGAATCGCGAAGGACATGCAGCCCGGCTGTATTTCAACTCTCTGTTTGGTCCGTCCTTCTCGAGGGATGATGATACACCTCTGAATGCTGCTCTCAATTACGGGTATGCGATTCTGCTGTCGAGCGTCAATCGCGAGATCGCAGCGCGCGGATACCTTACGCAGGCGGGAATCTGCCACAGAAATGAGTTCAACCAGTTCAACTTGAGCTGCGATTTTATGGAGCCGTTTAGGCCTCTTGTCGACCGCATTGTGTTCGATAACTTTGACGGCGAGTTCTCTAAGGAGACAAAGCTGCTTTTGGTCGACATGCTCAATCAGGGAATTGCATATCGAGGCGGCACATATCGCGTGGGCTCCGTAATCTCTCTGTATGTTGCGGATTGTTTCAAGGCCCTTGATCGAAAGCTGTCAGTGGACGAAATCGAGTCGTTTGAGGTCGTATGAGTATTGGGGAAAGGATCAGATATATGAGGCTTGTCGTCTTCTTTGATTTGCCCGTCGATACTCCTGCGCAGAGAAAAGACTACCGGGTGTTCCGCAAATTTCTTCTTAAAGATGGCTATCTTATGCTCCAGGAATCGGTGTATGCAAAGCTCGTTGTTAATGATGGGGCGGCGGGAAGCGCGGTGCAAAGACTCAGGAAACATCGCCCACCGTCCGGCCTCGTGCAAGTGCTACGCGTGACCGAATCTCAGTTTTCGACCATGGAGTACATAACGGGCAATCGTGAGTCCCATGAGGAGATAGACACGATGGAGGAGCTTCTGGTTTTATGAGGCTCGTATTTGCGGGACTTGAGAACTCGCTGGAGCTAACAGCAGGGGAGACATCGGTTTTACAAGTCGAGAACTCGGCTCTGTTCACACGGATCGTAGCTTCTTTGCAAAGCGGATTGGGGCGCCAGGCGATGGAGCCTTACTCCCTTTGGAATGACGATGAGGAGATTAAGCCCGGAAGCGCTTTGATGGTGGTGCCTGATGCTTTGAACCTTCCATGGGATGACCGTGCGTTTATGACCGCGATCACCAAGAAGGTTGAGCGCGAGTTTCTTGAAGATGAAGATTTGCGCATGCAGGTGGAAGAGGCTGAACGTGCAATAAAGCTGCGTTTAGGCGGATTGAACCTTGGCTTTAATGCCGATTTGGGGTTTGGGTTAGAATGGGATTTGAAGCGCTACCTCAAGTTTTTAGGATTTGGCGCAGCGCCTCAAGAAGATAAATCGTTCCTTGATAATCTGCTGAATTTCCTTTCATTTGCTCTTGACGCTGGCTGTAGAAAGACAATCGTATTTGTAAATCTCAAAACTTTTTTGACGGAAAATGAGTTACAAACGCTCTATGACCACGTGTTTTTCCTTAAGTTGAGCCTGTTGCTCCTGGAGAATAAAAAAGATACCATGTCTTACGGACATGAACATAAACTAACGGTTGACCTGCAGTTTTTAGAGCATTGAAAGAACTGACCGGTTAGATTGAACGTCCCGTCGCAGTAGGGAATTTGCTCTAATGTTTTGGAGCAGTGTCGATCTAACTGGTAATCAAACGCTCACGCCTGCGCTCAGTGCCGAGATTGAGTTTTGGAGCAGTGTCGATCTAACTGGTAATCAAACCTTCGCATTGTCATCGATCATCTTCTGCACGTTTTGGAGCAGTGTCGATCTAACTGGTAATAAAACGTAAACTAAATTAAAACATTACCCTTCTACGTTTTGGAGCAGTGTCGATCTAACTGGTAATCAAACCTCTTCAAGCTCTGCACGTTTGAGTGCATGGTTTTGGAGCAGTGTCGATCTAACTGGTAATCAAACCCCTACTCGCCGCTTGCCGCGCAAGTCGTGTTTTGGAGCAGTGTCGATCTAACTGGTAATCAAACCATTGGTTTGTCGAGATGAACGGAGTAAAGGTTTTGGAGCAGTGTCGATCTAACTGGTAATCAAACACTACCGAGGTAGAATACAAGATGCCGCCGGTTTTGGAGCAGTGTCGATCTAACTGGTAATCAAACTAAACCACCTGCCAAACACGCGCACGGTAGCGTTTTGGAGCAGTGTCGATCTAACTGGTAATCAAACTCCGCAGGCGTTGGATATGCCCGCGATGCGGTTTTGGAGCAGTGTCGATCTAACTGGTAATCAAACTTAAACCACCTTCCGAACACACGAACAACGTTTTGGAGCAGTGTCGATCTAACTGGTAATCAAACCTGGGACTATGATTATTCTGCGCACGTTGGGTTTTGGAGCAGTGTCGATCTAACTGGTAATCAAACCATTCACCCCCTTCCCCCCATCCGAGCGCCGTTTTGGAGCAGTGTCGATCTAACTGGTAATCAAACCTGTTTTGGTCCTCCTTGACCTCGATACCGGTTTTGGAGCAGTGTCGATCTAACTGGTAATCAAACGGGCTAGCTTTGACCTATACTAGACAGCGTGTTTTGGAGCAGTGTCGATCTAACTGGTAATCAAACGCAGTAGCGCGCGCAGGAGGTTAGGTTCTCGTTTTGGAGCAGTGTCGATCTAACTGGTAATCAAACCCCTGTGTGCATCGCTCGCACGTCCACCAAGTTTTGGAGCAGTGTCGATCTAACTGGTAATCAAACTGATTGATGTACAAGTAACCGACCTGCACGGTTTTGGAGCAGTGTCGATCTAACTGGTAATCAAACGCACCCCAACGAGGTCAGAACGTTCTCTAAGTTTTGGAGCAGTGTCGATCTAACTGGTAATCAAACCACAACGAGGACGGGGTTCCCGAGATCGTGTTTTGGAGCAGTGTCGATCTAACTGGTAATCAAACGGTCGTGAAGATTGACAAGAAGAAGCTCGGGTTTTGGAGCAGTGTCGATCTAACTGGTAATCAAACGGACGAGGGCACCGTGCGCAAGACGGCCTAGTTTTGGAGCAGTGTCGATCTAACTGGTAATCAAACCTGGGACTTTGATTATTCCGCTCACGTTGGGTCTTGGAGCAGTGTCGATCTAACTGGTAATCAAACAGTGGCCTTGAACGTCAAAACGTCCCCATGGTTTTGGAGCAGTGTCGATCTAACTGGTAATCAAACCGCCGAAGCACCGCAGAAGGCCGAGAACCAGTTTTGGAGCAGTGTCGATCTAACTGGTAATCAAACTGTTCCTGCTTCGGAAGAAGCCCGAAGCCAGTTTTGGAGCAGTGTCGATCAAACTGGTAATCAAACCGATAGAGACGTTCGCGGACGCGCTTGTAGTTTTGGAGCAGTGTCGATCTAACTGGTAATCAAGCTGGGACAATGTGCAGGCTTTTCGATGGCGAGGGACTGCATGCGCGCTGCGTGATGATGTTCAAGCGCGAGCTGCTGGAATCGCATTACATCGCTCAGGGAACGGACTAGCCCGCAGCCTACGACGCCGCGAACCTGCAGTACAGTTACCGGGACACACTGGACGCATGGTTGGATGAGGTGGAGTGGCCAGAAGATGCTCGAGTTTAAGAAGACCGAAGACGACGGTAATGTCGCGACGTTCGAATACTATCCCGAGGGTAAGGGAGAGCCGGGTACCTTGGTCCTCGACCGCAGCGTCGGTATCGTTTCCGTTCTGTCCATATCGCCGAACGATAGGTATGAGCGCTATGCGGAGCACATGTTCGCAGAAGCCCGCCGCATGCTGCGCGATGGTAGCGTACGGGATGGCGGCACCGTTTTCTGGTACTAGCCAAGCACACAACCGCATAGTTTTGGAGCAGTGTTGATCTGACTGGTAGGCAGACGACAATATAATCTGTTTATTACTGCTAGCTGGCGGCCGCCTCGAGCGGTCGCCTTCGTCTGGGGTTGATGCCATCATGTCCGATGCAAACGCCGAGTTCATCGACGCGCTCATCAGGCTGTTACTAGAGCCGGTAATTTTCCCTTTACGCTATTTCTGATTATCGCTGCGATAGCAATTATTATCGCAATCCTTAATATCCTGCTGGGCGGCTAGCGGCTCCCGCATCGATAAAACGGACGTAACGCCCGACTCAGGTTTTTTTGGGCGGTTTCAATACTCATAATGGGGCGTGCGCTATGCCTCCGACCGCGCCATGGACCTGTTAAAAGTTGGTCTACGTGCGCACGCGGGCTTTCGTCGGCGGGTCGTCCGACGGGCATATAGATGCGGTAGATATAAATAAACGGTGGAGCGACTGCAAAGGAGCCGTCTCACTGGGTAAAATCAGGATGTGCCGCGGAACCCGCTCCTCAGTCGGTCAACTTTGGAAGCGCGGGCAACGCAGGTGCTATCGTCTTAAAGGGTCGGCTGCAACCGACCCTTTTCTATGACTCCCTTCGCTATCCGTTACTGCTTATATTCCCGCCAGATCGAGTAGAGGTTCCGGGCAATGCCGGTCACATACATCGAGAGGCGCAGGATTTCAAGAAACAAGTTCATAGGCTTCACCCCAATCGGAGATCGGAGCGTTGCCCGCAGGCGGATTCCGCGGCAGTCAAGATTTTACCTCACAGGCCGCGGTGGGAGACATCCTACCCATCCCATGGTTTGGAACAGTGTCGATCTAACGGGCAATCAAACCTCTAGCGCTCTTTGAATTGAGCAAGCATCTGCCCGAAGAAGCTGAGCCCGGATGGCTCATAAATGATTGAGCCGCCATCTTCGGTTCGGTAGACTCCGCAGGGGAGGTAACGCCCGTCGGGGAGGACATACAGGTTGGCTTCTTCCTTCAGTCCTGCTGGAAATAGCGGAATCCCGTTTTCGTCCACCTGGAACTCGTCTATATTTGCGATCTCTCTTTCCATGGTGTCTCCTGGTCAGTTTCTATCGTAAGTGCGCCCTAAAACAAGCACTGCTCAATCAACTCTTTACCGCGTAGGGTATCGACCCACTCCTGCGGGATGGCCTCGATACCGTAGGCCGTGCCTGCGAGCACACCTGCGACGGCTGCGGTGGTGTCGGTGTCGTCGCCCAGGTTGACGGCGGCAAGCACGCAATCTTCGTAGCTGTTAGTGTTGACGAAGCACCAGGTGGCTGCCTTAAGCGTGTCGCGCACGAAGCCACCTGACCTGATTTCCTGCTCGGGCACGCCTTTCAGATGGAGTGCCCACGAGGGGAACACGTCGTTCATCACATCCCTCATCAGCTCGACAAATATGATGCATGCGTCGGTCGACGTTCTGTGGGCGTGCGTAATCGCGGAGACCTCGCCGATCTCTTCGTCTGTCGCGTCGATAAAAGCCAGGGGTGCGATGCGCATGAGCGAACCGTTGCCGTTGTCGCGTTCGCCGGAGCCACCTTTGCCGGTGTGCAGGGCGCGAGCGGTCGTGCCGCCGTAATCGAAAACGCCGTCGATCGTATACTCGCCACGGGCAATCCAGCTTACGAACTTGTCGCGCATGTCTGCGGTGTCAATATGCCCGAGCTCCCTAATCGAGTCGCAGGTAGCAAGCGTCATAGATGTGTCGTCGCTCCAGGTGCCGGCGGGCTGCCCATGCGTGCCGTAGCCGATCATGTCGGTGCATTCGAACGTGCCGCGGGGCCTGAACTCGTAGGGAACGCCCAGCGCGTCGCCGACGGCGAGCCCATAGATGCAATCGCACAGCGATGGTTTCGACGTGTGCCCACGCTTCGTTGTAGGGGGCGCTGGCGAGATGAGCCGAAATCCCTCCGAATCACTCTTGCGTCGTGTGGCCATGTCCTCGGCAGAACGCACTTTAGGTGCGCTTTCGGTGATGGCTCGATCGATGCCTGTCATGGAAAACTCCTCTTGCACTTCGGATTGGAGATGCGTGGCAATCAGCGGCAATATGTTCAGCTCGATTCGCGACGCAGTGCGTCGCGAATCGAGAGAACTCAATGGTCAATATGCCAAAATGGTATGCCTAGACGTCTCTTTACACGGCAACAGGCATTTCTTTCGGGCGCCCTGCCTTTGGTGCGTCGGCGAGTCGTGCATCGATGGAAGCTTTGGACACCATGCGCTTGGTGCCGTCCTTCCATGAATCCAACATTCCTGCATTTATCAGTTGCGATACCCGTGCTGAGCTAACACCGAGCATACGTGCGGCATCCGCTGCGGTGACGGCGGGGATGTCGCCGAGCTCGCGGCTGACGGCCACGGCGATAATCTTGCCGCCGTGTTGTGGCTGGTGTCCAAAGTCCGGCGCGGGAAGATCGACGCCGCCCATAAGGTGATCGTCGACCATACATGCGAGAAAATCGGCGGCGCTTTCGACGGCGTCGTTTAGGTCGGATCCGAACGTTCCACCTCCGCCCAGCGAGCCACATGGCACAGCGTCGACAACGCCGTTCGAATCAAAGAACTCGAATTCCCATACGTAAACCATGTATGACCTCCTCTAAAAAGCGATGCGAAATGTGATGAGGATGAGCTATCGAAGCCCTGCCTGCCTTAGGATTCTTTTGGCAATTTAATCCTCAATCTCTCGGTGGCGTTTCACGAGCACGAGTTTATCTCCTTTGACGAACTTCTCGTGATTAGTGCCTCCTTTCGAGATGAAGCCGGCTTCTTCGAGGATACGGATCAATTCGCGTCTCTGCATCTCAGCCTCTTTCAATAACTATATATTAGCATTTCCTAAGGGTTTTAGGCTTAAATCTTAGCTATTGCTAATCCTTTGTTTTGCGGCACCATCCTTGGATAACGGCTTATATTCCTTGTTGTATTAGTCTATTTGCTCGTGCGGACACGATTTTGGTGCTCTGCGCACGACCGCGAAAAGGGTTTGCGGTGACTAAAAAGTGGCTATAGAGACAGTTTTAGCGAACCCCATGGGAGTGACACGCATGGACAACAGCACCTTGTTGTTCCAGGACAAAGGTTCGGGCATGTTTAAAGACGTCAAGATCTAGCCTAACCGTATCGAGGTGCTCAAGAATGGTACTTTCGGCGGCAAGCATATCGAGATTGTCTACCTTAAGGACATCACGGGAGTCAACAGGATCAAGGGCCGCGACGTTTTTCTGCGCAACAGGTTGTTGACTGCCTGTGTCTTTAGCCTGAGTAGCCGTGCGAAGGCCCAGGAATTTGTGAACGCGCTGAACATGGTGATGTAGCTAATGGCGGCGTTCGGGCCAAGGTAAAAATTGGGGGCGCAGAACGGTGCTCTGCGCCCCTCATCGAGTCGATACGTCCGAAAGTGCCGGTTGGCCTATTCGCTAGCGTCCTTAGTGCTTTCGCGGTCGTTAACAAGCATTGCTGCGCCGGCGACCGTCGTCGCCACGGCGGCAGCGGCGAGCCCGGCGGCGATGCCAGAGCCGTCGCCTGTGTCGGCGAGTTTTCCGCCCGAGCCCTTGCCCTTGTTGCCCTTGCCGTTCTTGTCGGCGCTGTCCGCGTTGGCGCCAGTGCCGGCGCCGGCGCCGCCTGTACTGCCCGAGGCCGCTACGGTAAAGCTTGCGGCTCCGTCGGTGGCAAGCGTGTAGTTTTGCGCCGCGTCGCCCAACAGGCCTTTCGCACGCACCCAATACGTCCCCGCGGCAAATGCCTCGCCCTCGGCCATCGCCGTTCCCGGAGCGCCGTTCGCGTCGTGCACAAACTCGAGCTGGGCCGTGCAGGCATCGGTTTCGAGCTTGCCCTCGAGTGATGCCGCAATCTTGGCGCGCACGTCTTCGCCGGCCTTAAGGCCTTCGAGTCCCTCAAAATGGGGCGTCAGCGCGCGTGGATTGATATCGATGGGCACGGAGCCCCGCAGCTCCGTAACGGTCTCGTTGCCCAGGGCGTCGATATCCACGTATTCGATGGCAAACGCGCTGCCAGAAGCGGCCACGTTGAGTACGTTGCTGCTGTCGACAAGGCGGAAATGGCCCTCGCCAACGGTCTTGCCATCTTGGAGCGAGGCATCGCTCAGCGAGTCTCCATACGTCATGTGCATGCGGTCCGGGAGGCAGCATGAAACTGTTGGCTTGTGCTTCGCGTCGTAATTGCGTTGGTAGATGCTCCGGGCCAGTGCCGAATCGACAAAGTCGGACGCGATAATGCCAACGTGCTTGAGGCAATCTGACTTTGTTCTATCGCTGCCGCTGGGATTGATGTACTGGCTCTTGTACAGATGCTCGTTGACCACTCGCGCCGCGGTAAAAGGATTGCTTCCTTGTTTGTAATTCGTGCAACTGGTGTAGTTGATAGACCAGCAGCGTTCCAGGACTTGCACCTTGGCGCCATCATTGTCCTCGACGTCCACCTTGTTGCGCGTGAGATTGGTCGTCTCTCGCAGCGCCATATCGACCCAGCTAATCTTGTCGGTTCCGGTGCATTCAAAATGGTCCTGGGCGTATACCTTGGTGCAATAGGGCTCTTTGTCGCCCGCATTGCCCGTAGTCTCAAAGCCTCGCGCGTCTTGGACGAGGCACATCGACTGCCCGGAATGCGCCTTGATTTTGTCGTCCCATTGGGTGAGATCGAGGCCCCACGTGTGGCTGCTTACGCTGTTGCCGGCGAGTACAAATCGACGCAGCAGGACGATCTTTCCGCGCACCTCGTTCAGTGTGGGGATTCGGCTCGACGTGTAGAACAGATCGGGATTATCGTGCATAACCTTGGCGAAAGCCGTCGTAACGCTTTCGTCGGTAGCCTCGTCGTTGCCTCGTGACGCAAGCATGATGAGCGCTTCTGACGGGTTTTCGTTCAAAAATGTTTTGAAGTAACCGATGACATCGGAGAGATGCATAAAGCCCCCGTCTTTTTTGAGCAGGTAGCATCTTCCATGGTCGATACCGGGGTCGCCGTTCTCGTCGTTCCTTCCGAGTCGGATATCAAAATAGCGAATGCCTTCGAGCAACTGCGTCGGGATGTAATCCTGCTGGCACTTTGCTTGTGAGGATTGGGGCTCGGTGTCGTTGTCCACGCTGCAGGTGCCCGAATCATGCGTGCCCGGGATACTCAGCTCGTCGAGGTACTTGTTGTCGTCGACGTATTTCATCCAGCATGGTCCGTCGACGTAGCTGCTATACGTGGTCCAGTCGATACTTCTAACTGTGGTATTGATCTTGCCCATGTCGTAACCGACAAGTTCTAGCTCCCACGGAATGCTCTTACTCTTATGGCAGATCTTATTGTTGTCCTGGTCTTTGCCGTCCGATTCTATTGCCAGGTACTTAATGTCTTTTTTCTCGGTTTCTTTCTCGACCGTGCGGTCTCGAATGATATAGGTTCCGTTTGATTGACGTTCGAACGCAAAAGCGCGGCTGGGCTTGTTGTCATACTCGCCGCCCCATACGTGGATGACCTTTCCATCTTTGTCCGAGTCGTCGTCGACCGACCAAATGCTGTAGCCCGTCTTTTTATGCTCTTCGAAATTGAGCAAGGTGCGGATAGCATACCAGTTTGTATCGTCATTCTTGGTCGTTACGTTCTCAAGGATGAGCTTGCTGGACGTGCCGTCGTTAAACAGGTGGCAGACGTTGCCGCGAACGTTGCCGTCTTGGTTGACGCTCGCGGTGCGAAAATAGCCCGCGGGGCGAAGGCGAATGACGAAATTGTCGAGGCTGTCCGACGGTGCGGGTGTGTTGTCTGCAAATGCCGCTCGCAGGGGAATGCCCGGCGCTGCGGTTTCGGGCAGGCTTGCAAGTGGTGACAACGCCGCAAGCCCTAGGCCCAGCGTAAACGCTCGACGGCTGATGGCGTGGTGTTCGGTCATAACTTCTCCATTCGCAGAGTGCGGTTATGCGATAGTTTTGGTCACTATACTGCCCAGATGTTTAAAGACGCCGGTTTAATTGTCTGCGCGGCGCAATAAATCGGCGGGTGGACGTGTTGGGGTGTTTGTCGTGTTCGTACTGTTGCCACATTTGGGGTGGTTCCGGCGTCCGGCGTCCTCGCGTTCGTCGGCTACCGGCATAAGAAAAGGAGGGTCGGTTTACCGGCCCTCCCTTGGTACGAAGCGCTGGGATACCGTCGCTTGTTTACGCTGCGCCCGTGTTTCCCGCTGCGCTCGCCAGTCGCTTAGCGTTTAATCTCGATATCCTCGAGCTTAACGTCCATGGCCTCGGTCTTGGCCTTGGCGATGTCGTAGGCAAATTCCAGAGACTCCATCATGGTCTCGACGGCGTCCTTGTGCTCCTCGACATTGTCGATACGCACGTACACACTGCCGCCGTCAACGTCAGTGAAGTACTCGGTCGTCACGCCGCCCGAGTGCGTAAAGTAGGCGCTGCGCCAGGTCTTGCCGTTGTACTTAACGGGATCGCTCTCGGTCCATCCGGAGTTGGCCTTCCATTTGGCCTCGTAGTCGAACAGTTCATCGGCGTTCTTGTCAGGATCGAAGACGGGGATGAAGCGGTCGCTGGCATGCTCGCTCTCGGTGAACTTAAACTGGGCCCTGTCGGCGGTATCGCCTGCGACGTCCGTGATTTCGACGCCCTCGGGGACTTCGACCTTAAACCAAATGAAGTCGGTCCTCATATCCACGGCTGGTTTTTCTGCTCCGCCGCCACCGCCACTTCCGGTAGCGCCGCCGCTGCCACCGCAGCCCACCAGGGCAACTGCGGCAAAGAGACTGATGCAGAGGGTGAGAATCGCAAAGGCCTTCTTTTTCATGGTCGTGTCCTCCTCGATCTGTAACCGCCCATGGATTACCTGCCTTTACTGTACGCGCGAGCGGCTCGTTCAGGTGGGCCATGTGTCCCATTCTGGGGGCCTGATTTGCGCCGACAAGTGGCAATATGCTCGGGCGTAAAGAGGGGAGGGCCGGCCGATCCGATCCTCCCCTGGCTGGGCGTCCGATCATTTAATGACTGCGCATGCGATGCTGCGTGCGATCCCCTAATGCTTGATCTCGATGCTCGAAATCTCGACTTCGCGTGCCTCGGCAACTGCCTTCGCCATGTCATCGGGAAACTCGATGGAGTTGAGGAGCGCCTCGGTTTCTTTCTTATGCAGATCGAAGTTCGAGATGAGGACGTAGGCGCTTCCCGGCTCAACGTCGGTAAAGAGGAGGGTTGAGACGCCGCTGTTGTCCTCGTACGTTCCGACGAGCCACGTCCTGCCGTTATACTCGACGGACCCGCCATCCTTCCACTGGAACGTTTCACCTTTCTTTTCAGCCTGGTCGGCGTGGGATTCCTCTGCCGTCAGCGCTTTTTTCCAAACGGGGATAAAGCGATCGGCCGAACCGTTCTCGTCTTCGGGGAAGGTGAGCTGGACCCTGTCGGCATTCTTGCCAGCGGAGTCGCTTACGCCAACACTCTCGGGCATCTCGACCTTAAACCAGATAAAGTCGGTCTTCTTGGCGACGGGAGCTTTTTCCTTGCCCTCGCTCTTGGATGCGCTGCTGCCCCCGCCTCCGCTTGACGCACTTCCGCCGCAGCCCACAAGGGCGAGCGCGGCAAAGAGGGCGATGCAAAGGGAAAGGATCGATAGGGTCTTTTTCTTCATGGTGGCGTCCTCCTTGTCTGCCGATGACATCACGGCGCCGCGGGTTGTTGGAGCCGTTGGTGTATGTTGCTATTCGCAAGCGTGACGGATGTCGTTGTGTGTGGTGCGGCGATACCTCCGTTCTTAGTTTTCGGCCGTTGAGTGGCCGTGCCCCAACGGGTTCCTTACTTATAGATATGCCCCAGCTTGTGCTGCCCGGGAGTCTCGAAAGGTGGGCCATGTGTCCCATGTTTGGGGCAGGCGCATGGGACGGCACGGCTCGGCATCGGCTTTTTCATGTTGCGCAACAGCGCCCTGGGTGGGGGCGTATAGACTTGGCTGTGACAAAAGCTAAACCACGAAAGGTCGAACGATGTTCTGTAAGAAATGCGGACAGCAAGTTCCCGATGGATCGACGTTTTGTACGCACTGTGGGGCCTCGCTGGCGGGTGGCTCCGCGCCGGCATCTGCGGGCACTGGTCCTTCCTCTGCCCCGGGCCTGACCCAGTCGATGCCGCCGGTCGCGCCTGCGCCTCAAAAGCCTAAGAGCAAGGCGCCGGTCATTATCGCGGTGGCGTGTGCCGCCGTGGTACTCCTCGGGGGTGGCACGGTGTTTGCGCTCACGATGCTTAACGGGTCCAAGAGCTCTGACACGCAGATTTCGGTGATTGATACTGGGTCTTCGGACGAGAAAGATTCTTCTGCCAAGAAGAAGGATGACAAGTCCAAGGCCAAGGAGTCTTCGTCGTCCGATGACGAGGCCGTTCCCGAGGACGAATCGGCATACTACGGCTCGGGCGATTCGGACGATTACCTGACCGACGTGCATACGTACACGAACGACCTTCACCCTTATAGCATGTCGATTCCCAATCGCTTTGAGATGGAAGATACTCCCAGCGGCAGTGGTGCCAGGTATGAGGATCCGGAGACGGGCTTTGTAATCAACCTGTTTGGCTACGTCAACATTAACGACGAAACTGCACACGAGATGTTCGTCGACGTGGACACCTCGGGCAAGGCCGACCTCTATACCGCAGAGGGCGACAACTGGTACGTGGTCTCGTGGTGTGAGGACGATACGATCATTTACGAAAAGACGATCGTCACGGATTCGACGATTGCCACGGCGCATTTGGAGTACTCGACTGCAAACCGCGACATGGGGTCGAAGGTTATCGACACGCTGCTGCCGACGTTTCAGGTGGATTAGGCGCCCGTGCCTATAGCCGGCAATCGGAAACACCGATAGCCAGAGCTCCTGACAGCCTTTGTCTTATGGGTTAGACTGGGCTTCAATAAAACCGATGAATGGGACAACCGCTTCCTGGCGTCGTTGTCCCATTTTTTATTATGCGTGCGGCCCGTGGTGGCCGGCGCGGTGGGCAGAGGTGTTTCGATGAGCCAAGAGATGATGGATAAAACCTGTCGCGGTTTTGCCGAGGCGTTGGCTGCACGCGAGCCGGTTCCCGGCGGCGGCAGCGCCAGCGCGTTTGTGGGAGCACTGGGTGCCTCGCTGTGCGGGATGGTTGCTCGCTATGGCGCGACGAACCCCGCGCTTGCCGATCGCGCGGACGATCTGACGCACGCGTTTGCCCAGGCAGACGAGCTGGCTCAGGAGCTTGTGGGTCTGGTTGCCAAGGACGTTCGTGCGTACGGCCAGGTGTCTGCGGCATACGGTATTCCTCGTGATGACCCCGCTCGACCCGCGGCGATTCAGGATGCGTTGCACGTGGCCGCCATGCCGCCATATCGGATCATGGATGCCTGCGGGCGCGCGCTGGCGCTGCTCGAGGACATGGCGGACAAGGGCTCCCGACAGCTGCTCTCCGACGTGGCGTGCGGTGCCGTGTTCTGCCGCGCTGCCATGCAGGGCGCGAGCTTGACGCTCTTTGCGAACACCACGTCTATGAAGGATCGTGCCCGCGCCGAGGAGCTCGAGGCTGCATGTGACGAGCTGCTCGATACGTGGCTGCCGCGCGCCGATGCGCTGGCGCGCCGCGCCGCTGACGCCGCAAGGAAGAGGGGATAGCCATGGCAGAGCTGTTGAAGGGTGCTCCCGTTGCCCGTGCTTTGACTGAGGAACTCGCTGCTCGCTGCGCCGCCCTGCGCGAACGGGGCATCGTGCCGACGCTTGCTATCGTGCGCGTGGGCGAGCGCGAGGGCGATCTATCCTACGAGCGCGGTGCACTCAAGCGCTGCGAGAAGGTTGGCATTGAGGCTCGCCGCGTATTGCTTCCCTCCGATGTTTCGCAGGACGAGCTGTTGGCGGCCATCGAGGACATCAATGCCGACCCCGCTGTTCATGGCTGCCTGATGTTTCGTCCGTTGCCCGCTGGGCTTGACGAGGATGCAGTTGCCGCGGCACTCAATCCTGCCAAGGATGTTGACTCCATGACGCCGGCCTCGCTGCTTACCACGCTTTCGGGGCGAGGCGAGGGCTTTGCTCCTTGCACGGCCGAGGCCGTGCTGGCGTTACTGGACCATTACGACGTTGAGCTGGATGGGGCCAAGGTCGCGGTCGTCGGTCGATCGCTGGTGATTGGCCGTCCCGTTGCCGCCATGCTTACGGCTCGCAATGCCACAGTGACGACGTGCCATACGCATACGCGCGACTTGGCTGCCGAGTGCCGTTCTGCCGACATTGTTGTTGCCGCGGTTGGACGTGCGCGCACGATTGGCGCGGATGCGGTCCGCGAGGGCCAGACGATCGTCGATGTGGGCATCAACTGGGACGAGGCCGCCGGCAAGCTGGTCGGCGACGTCGATTTTGATGCTGCGGAGCCGATCGTTAACGCCATCACACCCGTGCCGGGCGGCGTGGGGGCTGTGACCACTGCGATTCTCGCCAAGCACGTGATCGAGGCGGCGGAGCGTGCATCGAAATAGGCGTTTTGGGCTGTTTGAGGGGCCGGTTATATACCTCGTGGTCAAAAAACGCCAAATATGAGTACTGTTGCCAAGATAGTCACATATGTTTTATGAGATTTGGGCTCCCTAGCGATATTCATTATCGCTAGGGAGCCCATTTTATTGAACCTATGGGGAATAACGTTGTCTTGCTTTTGGACAATTGGGGATTTCCGGCACTCATAACGTGGAAACTTGCTGCTACTAAATTGGTGACAGTACTCATATTTGGCATTTTTTGACCACAGGGGTCCCGAGGGGGTCTCGAGGGGCCGCGGTTTCGCCCTTTTTGCGCCGAAGCGATACACTGTTGCCGTTTGATTTCTTCGCTCAAGGAGGATGCGCATGCCGTGCACAACGATTTTGGTTGGTAAGAACGCGAGCTACGACGGGTCGACGCTTGTCGCCCGCAATGAGGACTCGTCCAACGGGGTGTTTGAGCCCAAGCGCATGCGCGTGGTACACCCCGACGAGCAGCCGCGTGTTTACACGAGTGTCCTGAGCCACCTGACCGTTGAGCTGCCCGACAATCCCATGCGTTACACAAGCGTCCCCGACGTTGTCCCGGGTCATGGCATTTGGGCCGAGGCCGGCTTCAACGAGCTCAATGTTGGCATGTCCGCGACCGAGACGCTCACCACCAACGAGCGCGTCCGCGGCGCCGATCCGCTCGTGGACTACGTGCCCGCCAAGGGCAACGAGGGCGAGGAAGGCTATGTTCCGGCGCAGCCCGGCGGTCTGGGTGAGGAGGACATGGTTACCCTGGTGCTGCCGTACGCCAAGTCTGCCCGCGATGGCGTGCGTATCCTGGGCGACCTGCTCGAGCGCTACGGTACCTACGAGAACAACGGCATCGCCTTTAGTGACGTCGACGAGATCTGGTGGCTCGAGACCATCGGCGGCCACCACTGGATCGCCAAGCGTGTGCCCGACGACGCCTATGTGACCATGCCTAACCAGTTGGGTATCGACAGCTTTGACCTGGACGATGCCGAGGGCGCCCAGGCCGACCACATGTGCTCCGCCGATCTGCGCTCCTGGATGGCCGAGTGGCATCTGGACCTGACGCTGGGCGTCGAGGGCGACAGTCCGGCGGCGGTCTTTAACCCGCGCGAGGCATTTGGCTCGCACAGCGACAGCGACCACGTCTACAACACGCCGCGCGCCTGGTACATGCAACGCTGTCTCAACCCCAGCGATGTGTGGGACGGTCCCGAGGCCGACTACACGCCCGAGAGCGACGACATCCCCTGGAGCCGCGTGCCCGAGCGCAAGGTGACCATCGAGGACATCAAGTACGTGCTTTCGAGCCACTACCAAGGCACGGAGTACGACTGTTACGGCAGCAAGGGTACGCCCGCCACGCGCGGCGCCTATCGCCCCATCGGTATCAACCGCAACAGCCAGCTCGCCGTGTTGCAGCTGCGCCCCTATGCGCAGCCGGCGTATCGCGCCGTGCAGTGGATGGCGTTTGGCTCCAACTCGTTTAACGTGCTCGTGCCGCTGTATGCCAACGTCGAGACCATGCCCGAGTACTATGCCAACACGCAGGCTCGCGTGACGTCCGAGAATTTCTATTGGGCAAATCGCCTGATCGGTGCCTTGGCCGATGTTCGCTTCCATGAGTGCGGTCGCGCGGTCGAGGATTATCAGGAGAAGGTCGGCGGCATGGGTCACAAACAGATTCACGACGTTGACGCTGCCGTAGCCGCCCTGCCGGAGGCCGAGGTGCCCGCCGAGCTCGCCCGCGCCAACGAGGCCTTTGCCGAGCTCGTGCGCGTGGAGACTGATGCTCTGTTGGGCAAGGTGCTCTACACCACGAGCTGTGCCATGAAGAATTCCTTCGCGATGAACGACAACGTGAGGTAAAGACAACCCTGCAGCGAACGAGCGGGGCAAACGCCGTCAAAGGCTTTGCCCCGCTCGACTCCTATCTTGGCGGTAAAACGATTTTGTGTCGTTCGCCCAATCTTGGGTACAAGAAGGCCAATGCAGTTGTTCATGATTGGAGTCAACCATGGTTATGAAACTCGATCAGCTTGTTAACGGTGCCATCAACGTGGGCTTCGGCGCCGCCGCCGTTGCCGTCGAGGGCGGCAAGAAGGTTCTCGACGACCTGGGCACCAAGGGCGAGCAGGTCCGCAAGGATGCCGGCACCCCCGATATCGCCCGCAGTGTATCCGACATGTTCGAGCAGGCCGGCGGCACCATCTCCGACCTGACCGAGCGCCTGGGCATGCAGGGTGAGACTGCGGCACAGCGCGTGCTCGACGAGCTCATCCTGGCCCGCGTCCGCGTTATGACCGCCCCCGAGCGCACGGCCTTTTTGGCCCACGTGCGCGACATCGTCGATTCGGTCGAGGACAACGTGACCTCGGTGCCCGTCGAGTCTGTTGAGCCCGACGACGCAGAGGATGCCGAAGAGGCCGAGTAGCAGCGCAGATGGCAGATTCCACCACCGATTACAACAATCTAGATCCCTTGGGTGACGAGACGGCGGTTGTCGATGAGGTCGAGGCCGTCGTCTCGGGCGCTCGCAAGAAGCCGCGCGCTGTCGATATGGTCCCCGAGGAGCCCGACGCGATGGCGCCGGACGAGGAGTATCAGCTCACGCCGGCAGGTCGCCGCGAACGCATCGGGCAGATTGTTCGCCTGATCAAAAAGTATCGCGTGTGGGATAACCTCACGCCGGTGCGCCTGCGTCGTCTGCTCGAAGAGCTCGGCCCCATGTTCGTTAAGATGGGGCAGATTCTGGCTAACCGTTCCGAGATTTTGCCGCAGCGTTTTTGCGACGAGCTGCGTCGCCTGCGCTCCGACGTAGAGCCGGTGCCGTATGAGGTAGTGCTCCGCTGTCTGGAAGAGGAATACGGCCAGCGCCTGGGGCAGATGTTCGACGCGATCGACCCCAACCCGCTCGGTAGCGCGTCGCTCGCGCAGGTACACCGCGCCCGCCTGGTGACGGGCGAGGATGTGGCCGTTAAGGTGCAGCGCCCCGGCGCGCAGCAGGTCATGGCACAGGACATCGACATCATCCGTTCGGTGGTGCGCATCGTTTCCAAGTTCGTTAACACCGATCAGTTTGTTGACCTGCACGGCGTGGTCGAGGAGCTGTGGACCTCGTTTCGCGAGGAGACCAACTTTTTGGCCGAGGCCAAAAACCTCAACGATTTCTATGAGTTCCATAAGAGCGTCCATGGCGTGTCGTGTCCCAAATCCTATCTGGATCTGTGCACCGAGCATGTCGTGGTCATGGATTACATCGACGGCATCTCGATTGCCGATCCCGAGCGCCTGGTGGCCGAGGGCTATGACCTGGAAAAGATCGGCTCGGCGATCGTCGAGGACTATTCGACGCAGGTGCTCGACGACGGCTTTTTCCATGCCGACCCGCATGCGGGAAACATCATCCTCAAGGACGGCATCGTCTACTTTATCGACCTGGGCATGGTCGGGCGCATGTCGAGTCACGACCGCGGTATCGTCAAAGATATGATCTTTGCCGTGGCCGAGGGCGACGTGCCCAAGCTCAAGGATTCGCTCATGCGCTTTGCCGTGACGCGCGGCGATTCGGCCGAGCTCGACCATTCGGCCTTTTTGTCCGACTTGGACTTTATCGTCGCCGACTTTGCGGGTCTCGATCTTAAGGATCTTGATATCGGCGAGTTTTTGACCTCGCTGCTAAATTTGGCGCGCAAAAACGACGTTGAGCTGCCGAGCGTGGTGACGATGTTCGCGCGCGGCATGGTGACGCTTGAGGGCCTGCTGACCGAGTACATGCCCAACGTCAACATGATTCAGATCATCCAGACGCACATCAAAAACGAGAAGAGCACCTATGCGCGCGTCCGCGAAATGGGGCGCGATCTTGCCGCGAGCAGCTATCGCGCGGCAAAAGGCTCGCTCGAGGCGGCCGAGTATCTGGGCTTGGCGTCGCGCATGCTCACACGCGGTCAGCTTAAGGTAAACACGCAGATCATGAGCAGCGATAAAGCGCTGCGACAGCTGGGTGGAATTATCGACCGCATGTCGATGGCAATTGTGATCGCCGGTCTGTTTATCGGTTCGTCGGTGGTGTACTACGCGCGCATCGAGCCGGTTGTGCTTGGTATCCCGGTCATCGGCTTTATGGGCTACGTGAGTGCGCTGGTGCTGGCGCTGATGCTGGGCCGCGAGATTTGGCGCAACAGCCACGGCGGCAAGCGGTAATGACCCCTGGGGGACGGAGGAAAACGGATCATTTTGCCTTGCGTCGCGTCGGCGTGGACTGGTCCGAACAAAACTATGCCGGTTTACGGGGCTGGAGTGCCGAACCTCGACCATGCCGGAATCCGTGCTTTTAAAACCGCAGGTAGATGAGTCGTTGGTTTTCGAAAATGGTTGATATGGTTGCGAAGTGCTGAATCAGCCCCGTAATCCGGCATAGTTTTGAAACGGGCTGTTCTTGCAAGGTCCGACGACAGTCCTTCCTATCGCAAACCATAGCTTTTACCTTGGGCTTCGCCTGTGTGCGGGGCCCTTTTGCGTGCTACCATATCGACAGTAATAATCGATGGCCTAGATGGTGGTGCGGAGACGCACGAATGCGCGGTTTTCCTGCGTGTTTGGGAGAATCGGGGTGCAAGTCCCCGGCTGTACCAGTAACCGTAATTCCTCTTGGCCCGGGATGGTCACGTCGCAGATCGGACGGCGCGCCCGGGTCGGTAAGGTTAAGTCGGATCGCCTCCCATCTTGCACGCGACCGTGGCGCATGCCGCCGGTACGCGTTGGGCTCTGGAGGGAAGGGGGACCCCGATGGGGGTACTCGAGCGCAACGTGCGCGATGACGTGGGGCAGCCGCTGGGCAATGCTCCAAGTTCAGACAATAGGAGACAAATGGATATGTTTGAAGACAAGCGCCAGCGCGCCTCGTGGCGTCGCCATGGAGCGATTGCCCGTGGCGTAGCCAAGCGCGGTCTGGTGGCGTTCCTGGCTTTTGCCATGGCTTTTGGCACCACGCCGGCGCAACTTTGGGCCGAGGGCGCCGAGGGCATTACCGAGGCCGTGACCCAGGCTGCGACGGACGGCGAGGGCGCGGCGGCCGACGATGGCACCGCTGCCGACACCGGCGCGAACAGTGCAGCGGCGAGCGCTGCTGCCGATGGTGACGGCGCAGATCAGGGCGCAACTGCGAGTGCCGCGAATGGCGATGACACCGCCGCAGACAACGCGACTGAGTCCGAGAACTCTTCTGCGAAGCCTGCTGCTTCGGAGCAGAAGAACGCCGTTGCCGCCGCTTCTGCCACGACGCTTTCGAGCGAGGCCAAGGTCTATATCCAGGACGCCAAGGATAAGGACAACTCGTATTCCACGAAGTCTGGTGCGCTCAGCGCGGGCGATACACTCTGGGCAAATATGTTCGATGAGGTCGAGGACGACTGGTACGGCACTTCGACTGAGTCCGTTGCCAATCCCGGCACCTGGACTTACACCTGGCTCGCCGGCACGACCAGGGCCAGCAGCAATGTCGCCGACTACACCGAGGTCGTAGGCCACGAGCAGTCGCTCACCGTCACCGCCGCGATGGAAGGCAAATACTTCATCTGCAAGGTAACGGTTGATGGCAAGGACTACTATGGTCCGTCCGTTTCTTCCGGCTCGGGCATCAATGCCAACTACATTCCTGGCCCCGTGCTGGGCGCCGGTCAGATGGAGCTTAACAGCGTCAAGCTGAATAGCGACACGCCGAGCATAGGCGATACCCTGACGGCGACTCCGTACATAAGCTATTATCAGCAAGCCCCCGCCGATGCCAAGGTCACCTACACGTGGTCCGCATCCACCTCGCAGTACTCGGGATTTACCAAGATCGAGGGCGAGACGGGCGCTACGCTCGTGGTGGGCGACGACCTTGAGGGTAAGTACATCAGGGTCGAGGCCAACGCTGGCGTCAACACGGTGAACAAGACCACTTCCAGCAAGGTCAAGCAGGCCGGTGCGGTCGAGATTTCGGCCGTGTCCATCGTTAACACCAAGGACAACACGAGCGTCTTTACGGTGGGGGATACCGCTAAGGCCCGCGCCAAGGAGAAGGGCGGCGCGTACGGCGCGTTCGTCGACGCGGACAAGCTCAACTTCCAGTGGCAGAGCTCTGACACCAAGAGCGGCGCGTATACCGATATCGCGGGCGCCACGGGTGAGACCCTCGAGCTTACCGACGCTTTGGGTGGCAAGTACCTCAAGTGCAAGGTGTCCTCGAAGATCGGCTCTTCGAGCTTGACCAACTCGACGGGCGCTCTCGTTGCTGCCGCCGGTTCAATTAATGTCACGAGCGTGACCATGAGCCCGACTTCGGGCAAAGTCGAGGTTGGTTCCACGATTACGGCGACCGCCAAGGCGGGCTCCACCGACGTTACCTCCGACTCGCATGTCACGTGGCGGTGGTACAAGGGCAAGTCGAATACCGCCAGCTCGTGCAACACGCCTATCGAGGGTGAGACCGGTAACACCCTGACGGTGACCGCCGCCCTTAAGGGCTACTACGTCGTGGCCAAGGCCAACGGCGGCTATGGCGAGCAGAAGCCGTACTATGCGGCGGGTCCTGTCTCCGTCGCTGGCCAAGTTGAGCTTTACGACGTGCAGTTCGAGGGCTCTCCCGCCACCAACGGCGTACGTGTGGGCGATACGCTCAAGACTAAGGTGCGCAAAAAGGACGGCTCCAACTATCACTATATCGACCGCACCGATAATGTGACCTACCAGTGGCAGTATGCAAACAGCAGCTCGAGCTACGACTCCGCCTATACCGATATCCCCGGTGCTACCGAGGCCACCTATACCGTTGACGCCGCCTATGCCGGCAAGTACCTGCGCGTGAAGGTGACGAGTGAAAACACCGTTTCCAGCACGCAGAAGAAGAGCTCCTACGGCGGCACGCAGTCCGTTGCCCCGCTCGGCCCCGTGACGCTCAAGGGCCAGTACAAGCTGGCGGGCATTGAGCTTGCCGATAAGAACGTTACGCTGAGCGTGGGTTCAAAGATCACGCCGAGCGTGCAGGTTCCGGGCAGCTGGTCGGGCTCGACCAAAGACGTGCCCGACGATGCCGAGCTCACCATGGCGTGGTATGCCAAGGGCGAGGGCGATGCCGATTGGACAGAGCTCACCGACGGCATCGATACGACCGATGGCAGCCTGACCATTTCGGACGCGCTTGTTGGCAAGCGCATCAAAGTTACGGCGAACGCTCTCGACAACACGGTTGAATGGGTTTCGTCCGACAGCGTTACCGCGGCGGGGGAGTATAACCTGCTGCGCGTGATTGCCAACCCGCAGATTAATAGCGATTCGACCCATCTCGTCTCGGGCGATAGCGTTAAGGCGACGGCGCAGGCCAAGCGCGCCGACGGTTCGACCACCAACGGTATCGACGTCACCGGTCAGGCGACTGTTGCCTGGTATGCGGCGGACGATGCGAAGGCCCCGGAGGCCGACTGGACGCTGCTGTCTGATATGTCGGGCGCCGAGGCGACTGTCTCGGCTTCTGCCGCGGGCAAGTATCTGAAGGCTGTCGCCACGAGCGGCAGCTCGACGGTCGAGCTCGTTTCTGCCAACCCCGTGATCGCCGCAGGCTCTCTTGAGGCCGCAGTTCAAAAGCTCAACGATTCCAATAAGCAGATCTCCGTTGATTACAGCGCTAAGGGCGGCAACGTTAACGACGCGCTGAAGGCGCAGCTTGCCGATCTGGGATTTACCGATATCGACGTCAAGATCTCTGAGGGCGGCGTTGCCTTTAAGGCTGAGGATGACAAGGCCACGGTCGGTATCTCCGACGCCCAGGATAAGACCAACGGCGATGTGACGTTCTTCTACATCGATCCCAACGACTACACCGGTTACAACATCGACGGTTTGCGTAACGCCGATGTGGCGTTTGAACTGTCGCGCGATGGCAAGACCGAGTATTACCTGCCCAACAAGTCCGTGCAGGTTGCTTGGGACGAGGCTAAGCTGCAAGACCTTCTTGACAGTGCTGCCGAATCCCTGCAGATTGGCTACGCGGCGGGCGAGTCCGCCGATGGCGTGACCCAAAATGTCACGCTTCCGTACAAGGCGGGTTCCGCAAAGAAATTCTCTGTTGAATGGACAAGCTCCGACACCGAGCGCCTATTTGTTTCAGGTTATAGCTGGGAAGATAAGACGGGTAAGGTTTCGCGCGCATCGAGCGATCGAGACGTGACGCTGACTGCCAAGGTTACGGTTACGAGTGGCGACATCAAGCTTGCCGGCTCGCACGACTTCAAGCTCACCGTCAAGGGCGATCCCGAGAAGGTCGCCGCCGACAAGAAGGCACTGCAGGAAAAGGTCGATGCGGCCTTTACCTACGGCAACATTAAATACTCCGGCACCGAAACGGTTGCCAACAAGGATGGCCTGACCGCCGACCTGCAGATGCCGCGCACGAGCACGCTCAATATCGACGGCAAGTACTACAAGGTTGAGTACTCCGCCAGCACCGATGACATCACGTTCAACGGTTACAAGGGCACGGTCTACCAGCCGCTGCCCGGAGCCAAGGCTGCAAACACCAAGATCACCCTCACGGTGACCGACAAATCGAACGCCGAGGTCACGGCTAGTAAGACCCTCGACTTCGCCATTACTCCACAGGACCAGGGCGAGCTCGATACCGAGCTTTCTCTTATGGAAAAGGCGAAGGCCGGCTATGCTGCCGCCATTCTGAATGGCCAGGACGCCAATGCCGTTTCGGCCGACATGCACGCGTTCCAGAAAGCGTATCTGGATGCTGACGGCAACCTTGCCTGGAGCTACAACCTGTCTCTTAT
>URCU01000010.1:0-31468 GCA_900546425.1 uncultured Collinsella sp.
CTTATGCGATCGTCGGCAGCGTCAGATGTGTATAAGAGACAGGCCTATACCCTGATGTAGAAAGACCCCCTCATAGGAACAGGCGTCTCGGTAATCTTGGCCCACGCAAAAGCAAGTTCTCGAGCGAGAAACTCAGCTGAAACAACCCTAGCCCGACAACATGAAACAAGTGAGGCGCGCCACTTGGCTAGGCGTACTCGGTGAGCATCTCGACCAAGGCCTGATAGGCCTCGTCGGCATCGCTCGCATCGCACACGCGGGCAAGGCCCTCGCGGTCGTTGCCCAGCTTGATGATCTCGCGGAACAACTCAAGGTAGTCGCCATCGCCCACCTGCGAAAAGAAGAACATCAGGTGTACGCGCTCGCCCTCGTCAAACACGATACCCTCACGCGAAACCAAAAGCCCAAGGCCGCTCTTAAAGACGCCGTCTTTGCTCCCGGCATGTCCGAGCGCAATCCCCTGATTAAGGATGATGTAGCTCCCGTATTCCTCAACGTTACCAATGGCACGGTCCACGTACCCACGCGTAAAGTATCCCTCTTGCAGCAGGCCCTCGGAGGCCCTGTTCATGCCGTCACGCCAGGTGCGCTCCTTAGGATCCACGCAAATAAATCGGCGCTCAAGCATACGGAGAAGCGGCGAGGTGCTCGCAACCTCCCGCTCGATTCGCTCGACTTCTTCGAGAGCGTGCGAGAGAGCCCTATTGAGATACGCCGTCTTACGAGGGTTTCCCTGCGCATAGATCTCATAGAGCTTTCCGAGCATCGAGCCTTGCCCTTGCGAAAGGAGCGGATCGGTCTTACTTGACTTAAATGCCTGGGCCTGAATTTTATTGATATCCTCAACAGAAAGGACCGGGCTTACCACAACCACAGGAACATCGGCGAGCTCAAGTGCAACGGTCGACACAACAAAGTCCACGCCGTCAAGCGAGACCTCGCCCGCATCGATTGCGCGCGTGGAGACAGCCCCCACCACCGACAGCTTAAAGTACGTCTTAATCTGGGCCTCAAGGTACTTGCTGGTGGCAACCGAGCTCGGGCACGCCACCATAACATTGCACTCGCGCATACCGCTCTCGCTGCGGTAGAGCGCTGCACAGATGTGAATCACCACCGACGAGCGCATTGAGTCGTCCATAGAACGGCGCAGATAATCCTCGAGAACATGAAAATGTGGGGCCGCGGCATTTTGCACCATCGAAACCGTCATGCCCGAGGGTCCGGCAACCTCAACCTCAAATGCATCCGAGCTCCAGTTGCTCATAGATTTGAGATGCGAGAGCAGAGACTCAACCAGCAGGTTGTCGTTTTGAATGTCGATATCGAGTCCTCGGCCCACCAGGAACAAGAAGCGCGTGACCACACAGTACAGGTCAAAATCATCAAAGCGTTTGATCTGCGGAGAGAGGTCACGTGCGAGCACGACGCGCTCCGCTTGAACAATCTGAGGATTTGCAAGGTTGTCAAAACCAATACGCGCCATCACAAAACGAATCAGCTCACCGATGGTATCGAGCGGCTGGGCCAACGCTTCGGAGCGGCTGCCCCTATCGCTATCACAAGTCTGAACAGGCATTTTGTTAAGATAGAGCGAAAGCGTGGCAAGACAGGCAACAATCTCGCGCTCGACCTCAAGCGCCAAGAAGATGTTATGGGTCTTGAGAAACAGGTGGACCGCATCCAGCACGCTATCGATATCGACCGGGGATTCGAGCACTCCGGCCACCAGATGTGAGAAGTAATCGTGCCGAGCAAAGCGGTCTTCCAAAAGAGCAACATGAACATCGATAAGAAGATCGCGCCGCTGTTCGGTCGTTGCCAGCACGCACATACCGCGCTTGCTCTTGCTCAGCAGCACGATGCCGTACCCAGCAAGATAATCCTCGACGGTCTTCATATCGGCGATAACGGTATTGCGCGTCACGTACATGGCGTCCGCCAGGCTTTGCATCGAGCAAAAAGCGCCGTCAGGAAGGGCGAGCAAGGTGCATGCAATAAAATACTTACGCTCGTCAAACGAAAGGCGATAGTCATACAGATCCATGGAGTCAAGCAGCTCGTCCAAACCGGCAACATCCGAACCCATCGCAAGGCGAACATGCTCAGAGGACACCTCGACCATCGAGTTGCCGCGCGGGTCCTGTGCAAACGCGGCGGCAGCGGCAATATCTGCCCGCAACGTTTTCTCGGATATGCGGTAGTCATCCATAAGCGCAGAAAGCCTCAAACGGTGGCTCGGCGACTCAATCAGGCGACGGAGAATCTCCGCGCTGCGCTTTTTCATCTCACGTGCCTCCCCGCACACAAACTCGCACGGGCCGAGGGGCCCGTGCGAAAATCAACGATTACAGCTTAGCCGAGTTTTTCTTGCAGATAGGCTGCGACCTGGTCAATCGGCATCTGATCAAATTTGCATAGCACCTGATCATCCGCCAGAAGCTGCATGGTCTTTGCCAAAAACTCCAGATGATCGCCTGGGGCTATGGCAAGATTGAAGATATGGCGGGTCTTGACCGTCTCCTCGTCATCATCCATACGCCTGAACTCCACTGGCTCGGCCAAGCGCGCATAGCATAGGGCGCTCTTGAGAATAGCCTCGGACTTGCAATGCGGGAGCGCCACGGGGATCTGGGTGCAAATGCCCGTAGGATAGTTGGCCTCGCGATCGATGCAACCCTGGGCAAACGCATCGGTCACATAGCCGGCACTTTCGAGCGCAGCGCCACAGAGACGGATTGCCTCGACGGCCGTCGTCGATGCCCCCTCGATAGCGATGAAGCCCTTGGTTTGCTCAGACGACCCGGCATGTTGCGCAGAAGCAGAGATGTTCTCACTCATTGCGCACCTCCCTAGATGCCCATGGCCTTAGCGATAAAGGACACGATCAGATTGCCGGGGTTATAACCAAAGTGCGACGCGGTAACCATGTGGCCGCCGGCATCGATGCCACAAGCCGTAAGCATCTGCGTCGCGTAAGGCGCAAACATATTAGCAAAGAAGAGCATGAGATACATGAACACGGCCATGCAGACAAGTGTACGGAAGACGTTGCCCTTGCTGGCGAGCACGGCCATAGGCGCAACGTAGCAGACCTCGGCCAAAATCGCCGCCGGGAAGAAGCGCATGTCAGGGACAAGGAAGGCCAGGCCCACCGTCACGGGAATCATGATAGCCGTGCAGGTAATGCAGCACGGGTCGCCCAGAGCAAGCGCAATATCCATGCCCACATAAATGTTCGCATCGGGGTCGATATGATTCTTCACAAACTCGTTAGCGCCGGCGCCGATGGGAGCGAGGCCCTCCATCATGATGGCAACCATACGCGGGAGCAGCACCATAACGGCTGCCATGCCTGCGCACATCTTGATGATGGTGGCCGCATCCTGCTGCGTCATAAGACCCAGAAAGCCGCCCACAAACAGGCCGATAATCGCGGGGTCGCCCAAGATACCGATCTTTTGGGAAAGGGTGTCTAAGTCGAGGTCAATCTTATTTAGACCGGGAATATGATCGATAACCCAGTTGATGGCAGCAGCCATGGGATACTCGTAAACGATGTAGCCCAGGCAGGTGCAAGCCGTACCGTCAAGGCCAAAGAACTCGCCCCACTTGGGCGCAACCTTTTCGGCCGCAAAGAGCGTCACAACAGAAAGGGCGACCGCGACGAGAAAGCCAATTATCGCATTGCCAAAAAGCACGTAGGCAAGGGCGCCCGGCACCAAGAAGTGCATAAAGTTCCAGATGTCGACATTGAGCACCTTGGTCACCTTGAGGCGCAGCAAGATAATGTTAATGATCACGATGGCGGGAATGGCAAACACGGCAAACGGCGTGGTCCAGCTCGCACCGCCCAGAGCGGCAAAGCCGATTTCGGCCACATCGTAGCCCGATCCCATGGCCGTATAGTAATCGAGCGCAGGCTGGATGGTGCTCAGCAGAAAGTTGATGGTGAGCACCACGCCCTGAAAGCCGATACCAACCAAAAGGCCAGCGCGGACGGCTTGGCTAGGCTTCATCCTAAAGAACAGGCCCAGAAGGGCGATAACGACGGGCAGCATAACCGAAGCGCCCAGATTGATGAACTCCTTAAAAAAGGAGAGCGCGATATCCATGAGATTCTCCTAAGGGGTTAATGGTGGGGGGATTGCCTTGGCACCGCGACACAGCCCGCGGTGCCGGCTATTGGCAGGCGCGTTTACTCGGCCTGGACCTTTTTGAGCAATGCAGTCAGATCAGCGACGCACTTGTCCTTGTTGATGCCGCTAATGAGCGGAAAGACGCTCAGGAAGGGGCGCTCAAGCGGCTTGCGGTAGTTGGTGGTAGTGCAGACGATATCGACATCGTACTGTTTGACACCCACCTCGCCGATCGTACCCTTGAAAATCTGGACCGGAACGCCGGCAGCCTCGGCAATCTGCTTGACCTCTGCCTGAGCAACCGTAGAGGTTGCGACGCCGCTTCCGCAGGCAACCAGTACCTTAACCGTGTTCTTAGCCATGATGTTCTCCTCTTGCGTTTGCACGAGCGCAGCTCGCGCGGTGTGGTTTGTTGTGGGGCTCGGCCGCCTCCCCATCTGCTGACTGAAGCATACGGCGAAGGCTGCGAGCGGTTTAGCCCAATCATACCGAGTAGCCGCCGACCGGTTTTTGACTAATCGGCGGCTCGCTCGATTACAGGGGGGGGTTATCGAAACGCAGGGGCCCGCACTAGTGCATGGGCGAATGGGTCCCGACGTTTTGACCATAATTCACATAGATGCCCGTATCACGTTACTTAGGATAGGAACGCAGCTCGTCGATAATGTCCTTGTAGCTGCGGTCCATACCAAAGAGGCCGGCGTTTCCCAGGCAGAAGCCATCGACGCCCACCTTCCACAGATCGCGCACGCTCTCCATGGACACGCCGCCATCGACCAGGATTTTGTAGCCATACTCATCCTTGTGCTCAACGAGTTTCTTGATCTTCTCGTCGACAAAAGGAAGCGCCTTCTGGCCCGCAAAGCCGGGGTTCACGCGCATCACAAGGACGTAATCGCAGACGTTGAGAGACTCCTGAATGGTCTCGAACGAAGTGCAAGGGCTGATAGCCAAGCTCGACTTGGCACCGAGGTCACGAATGTGCTGAAGGGTACGGGTGATCTGGGTGTCGTTTTCGCCATGGACATGCACAATCTGTGCGCCCAGCCCAACAAACATATCGATGTACTTGGGAGCATCCTGAACCATCAGGTGTACATCGCAGACCTTGCCGGTGAGTTCCTTGATCGCCTTGACGTCCTGCGGACCCAGCGCGATGTTAGGAACAAACGTGCCGTCCATGATGTCGAGGTGATACAGGTCCACGCCTGCCTCATCAAGCTCTTTGATGAGCGCGCTCAGATTCTTGTAATCTGCGCAATTCATGCAAGCGCCGATAATCTTCTCTCCGTCTTTCCAATCCTTAGGCTCCATGATTGCTTCCTTTCTTGTTGGATTGCTTTTTGCTGCTTCGCGGCCGGCTCTCCTTTGGGCTCAGCACGCGCCAATGGCCTTCTTTAGGAGACGAGAGGGCGACCAAGCTGCCATACGTTACAAAGCCCCTGCTCCCCCACTCGTTCTCGAGCATCGTTAGCGCTCGCAGTCGATGAGGATCTTGCCTTTGACAAGACCGGGGGTACGGTATTGATCAAACGCCTCGGAGATCTTCTCGAGCGGATACTTGGCAAAAATGTGCCCCTCGTCATAGGGAATCATGCCGTTCTTGTAAGCCTCGGCTGTGAGCGTCCATTCATGCCCCG
The DNA here is from genome assembly GCA_900546425.1 of uncultured Collinsella sp. Taxonomy (GTDB): domain Bacteria; phylum Actinomycetota; class Coriobacteriia; order Coriobacteriales; family Coriobacteriaceae; genus Collinsella. Next base: position 5,780 of record URCU01000010.1, read on the forward strand.
GGAAGGGAGCGGTGTAGCCGAGCCACGACCCGGTGAGTTTAAATTCCTTGCGATTGAGCTTTTCCCACTCGCCAACAGTAAATGTGAGCTCGCGTGTGGGCTTACCGATGAGGCACGCCTCGCCCTTATTGCCCACGACTTCAAAGACCATATGCATGGTGGCGTTAGCACCGGCCGTCTCGTAGACGTAGTCGTAGCCGCGACCATCTGTGATGGCAGCAACCTGGTCGCGCCAATCGTCATCCATAGAATTGACGGTACTCGTGGCGCCCATGTGGCGCGCAAACTCAAGACGCTCGGGTATCACATCAAACACCGTGACTTCACGCGCGCCAAAGGCACGGGCCCACTGTGCCGTAATGATTCCAATGGTGCCGCCGCCAAGCACTGCCACGGTCTTACCGCCCTTGAAGTCAAGACGCTCAAGGCCGTGAAGAGCGATGGTGGTAGGCTCAATCAACGCTGCCTGCTCAAAGCTCACCGAGTCATCGAACTTAACGGCGCAGACAGCAGGGATGCACACGTACTCGGCAAAGCTGCCAAACTGGCGGGTACCGATAAAGCTGTAATGCTTGCAAAGCGAATAATCGCCACGCTGGCAATCCTCGCACTCCATGCAAGGGACCAGCGGCGCGCCTGCTACGCGATCGCCGACCTTGAGCTTCTCGACGCCCTCGCCGACCTCGGCGATGGTGCCCGAGAACTCATGGCCCAGCACGTTGGGATAGTAATGGCAGGCATCACCCAGGACGCGCGGAACATCCGAGCCGCAAATGCCCGAGTATTTGACCTTGACGAGGACCTCACCCGCTTTGGGCGCGAGCTTTTCGATCTCCTCAAAACGGATGTCGTCCTTTGCGTGAACCACGCCGGCCCACATTTTTTGGCACTGTTCGCACACGATTGAACCTCCTTGCCTTGCCGCCGGCTCCGCGCCAGCTGGTCTTTGCTTGACAAGGACAGATTACGTTTGCGCAGGTAGAGGCAACAGTCCAATGCGCGTAACCGCCGTTGGCGGGAATTGTGCACAATACAGCGACGCAAAGTGGCCCCGAAGCGACGGACGCTCCGGGGCCACTACAGTTGCAGCTTGGGACGGATGCAGTTTTACCCCTCAATGGAAGGCTAAATCCGGCTCCGCCCCTCTATTTGGTACGCGGCCGACGATTGAACATCAAGTTGCCGCTTTGGCGGGCTTGCAGCGTCGAGTCGTTACGCGGGCTGGTAAACCCGCGTAACCTAGAGCTCGGTAACCTCAACCGCGGTGTAGACCTCGCCCCACTTTTCGATGACGAGGTGGCCGGTCTTGGGATCCATGGCATTGAGCTTACCGCAGGTGTTGGCGGTCTTAAGGACCGTCACGTCATCCGCACCCGCAGCGATGGCATGTGCAAAACCAGCGATGGTCGAGTCACCCGAGCCGGTGGCATTGACCGCGGGGATGTCGGGCGTCTTGGCACGAAAGGCACGGCCATTATGGAAGCCCACGGAGCCCGCTGCGCCCATGGACACAACGACCCAGGGGATGTCAGCAAAGCGCTTATCGGCAGTAAGGGCCTCGCGCAGGGCGTCAACGTCCTCGGTAGTAAAGCTCGTGCCCAAAAGGCCGTTGATCTCTGTAAGGTTGGGCTTGACGAGCTCGGGCTTAACATCGCTCTCGAGCGCCGCGTCGAGCGAGGCTCCCGAGGTGTCGAGCAGCACCTTGGCGCCGGCCTCGGCCGCAATCTTAACGAGCTCGGCATAGTAGCCAGCCTCAACGCCACGCGGCAGGGAACCAGAGAGCGTCACAACGCTAGCCTGGGCAGCGAGCTCGCGGAACTTGGCCGTAAAAGCCTCGAGCTCCTCGGGCGCAATCTGAGGGCCGCTCTCAAGCAGCTCGGTCTGGTTGCCCTCGTGAAGGATATTGAGACAGATGCGGGTCTCGCCCTTGATGGGCACAAAGTCGTTCTTGACGCCATCGGCATCCATGAGCTCGACCATGTAGGCACCCATGTGGCCGCCGAGGAGGCCCGTGGCCACCACGTCATCGCCCAGCTGCAGCAAAACGCGGCTCACGTTGAGACCCTTGCCGCCGGCGGTCTTTTCGGGCGTTACACGGTTGACGTCGTCGATGGTGAGTTTATCGAGCTGGTAGCGGGTATCGACAGACGGGTTCATGGTTACGGTAAGGATCATGATGACTCCTATTCTGGGGCCTCTCGAACGGCTCCGTTTCTGGGGCCTCTCGGAGCTGCCCCGTTTTGTTGCTCAGGGCTCTAGAGAATCTCAATCGAGAAGCCGCGCGCGATGGTCTCACCCGGTTTGGCGATGAGACAGCCGCGCTTGTGCTCGAACACATCGTCCTCGTCAGAACAGGTCGAAAGACCACCCCACGGCTCCACGGCCACAAAATCGCCCTCGGGCTTGCCCCATACGATAAGGTAAGGCATGTCGGAAAACGTCAGGCGCAGGCCCTTCTCCTCGTCCTTCTTGACATAGTCAACCACGTGGCTGTTAAGCACATCAAAGATGGTCTCGGCAAAATCAAAGAGCTCGTGCGTGAGCGGCAGGTCGCAGCCCTGCATGGGGTTGGCGCTGCGGTTCTCCACGTCGATGAGACCCGTGGAGGGAACGGCAGCGCAAAGCTTGGCGGCCTCTTCGGCCTCAAAGCGCAGCTTGTAGTCGCTGTAGCTCTCGCCCTCGTCAAGCGGGCAGGCAAAAGCCGGATGACCGCCCACAAAGAACGGCATGTCCTCGGTGCCCTCATTGGTGACCTCGTAGGTCACGTGCACGCGTTTGCCCTCGAGGCTGTAGCGCGCGACGATCTTAAACGGGAAGGGGTACTGCTCCAGCAGCTCGGCACGAGAAGAGCTCTCGAGCTTGAGCGCGATCATAGTATCCGTCTGCTCCACGAGCTTCCACTCTTGTTTGCGCGCAAAGCCATGACGGGCGAGCCTAACCTCGTGGCCGCTGCGGGTCATTGCGCGACCGTCGCGCAGGCCGCCGCAAATGGGAAAGCAGATGGGAGCCTGCCCCGACCACACAGCCGGGTCGCCCTGCCACAGGTATTCGCGGCCCTGAGCTTTGATGCTGGTAAACGAGCCGCCGGCGGTAGTAAGGCCGATCGAAAGCTCACCATTATCGAGCGTGTAATTCATGTTATTGCTCCTTATCCTTATGGAATAGCTGCATCACATAAGGTAATCGCGCCGTTTTGCCGCAAACAGCCCAATCCTCGGCAGCAAGGCATACAGGATTTTGACAAAGCGCCGCCGTACAAAAAAGGGGGGCGCCTGCGACACACATCGCAGGCGCCCCCTGGCACATAAATATTACTCTGCTTTGCCCACAGAGTTGAGGTTGGTCATGCGGATCTTAACCAGCTCGGTGATCTCACGCATACCCTCCTTGGCCGGCTTCTTGGGATCGAAGCAGGCGGGGTTCTCGGCCATGTAGGCCATGAAGCCCTTGGTGTAGGCCTGACGCAGCTCGGTGGCGTAGTTAACCTTGCAGATGCCGTTCTTCACAGCCTCGGCAACCTGCTCATCGGGCACACCGGAGGTGCCGTGCAGAACCAGCGGCACGTCGACGGCGTCGCGGATGGCCTTGACCACGGACTGCTCGATGTGCGGATCGCTCGTGTACACACCGTGGCTGGTGCCAACGCCAATAGCGAGAGAGGTGCAGCCAGTGCGCTCGACGAACTCCTTGGCCTCAGCCGGATCGGTGTAGGGGCTCTCGCCCTCAACCGCGGGACCGTCGTCCTCCTTGCCGCCAACCTTACCGAGCTCGGCCTCGACGGGCACGCCCATGGCGCGGCCAGCGTCGGCGACGGACTTGGTCAGAGCGATGTTGTCCTCGAAGGACTCGTGCGAGCCGTCGATCATGACAGAGGTGTAGCCCGTGCGGAAAGCCTGCATGCAGCGGTCATAGCCATCGCCGTGATCGAGGTGCAGAGCGACGGGCACGGAAGCGCGCTCGGCGGCAGCCTTGACCATGCCGTAGAAGTAGTCCAGACCGGCGGTCTTGATGGTGCCCGGGGTGGTCTGCATGATGACGGGGGACTTGGTCTCCTCGGCAGCGGCCAGAACGGCCATAACAAACTCGAGGTTCTCGACGTTGAACGCACCGACGGCGTAGTGGCCGGCCTGAGCGTCCTTGAGCATCTTTTCGGTGGTAACAAGTGCCATGAGCGTTTGCTCCTCTCCCTCGCCCGCATCTGGACATCGGGCGTAGTTGTTCACAAGGCGTTTTACCTTGCGTTTTACTGCGCTCATTGTATGAAATTCAGCGGCTTTGCACGTGCGAGATATTGAGCCCATGCAGGTCAATACCGTCGTTTTTGAAAAGCAAACGGAAGGAATTGAAGCCGAGCGGGCGTGTTCGATATTGAATTTTAGGCGTTCAGCGTCTTTCTTTTATAGAAAAGATAAGTAATCGAAAGGTGTTTTCTTACTCAAAAAGAAAATGAACGAAAATAGAGTCAACACAATTCCTGCATATTTAGCCGAGAATGGAGCAGCCATGACCCAAGCTACCAACCGTGCTTTTGCCGACGAACGCCGTACCGCCATTATGGAAATGCTCGAGCATAATGCCTCGGTGCAGGTAGCGGAAATCGCCCAGACCTTTGGCGTGTCCTCCGTCACCGCCCGCGCCGACCTGGACGCGCTCGCCGAAGCAGGCAAGCTGCGCCGCACGCACGGCGGTGCCGTCTCGCTCCACAAACGCCTGACCGTCTCCACGCAGGATCGCCGCATCAATGTCAACGTCGCTGCCAAGCAGGCCATCGCGCAAAGCGCCATCGAGCTCGTCAATGACGGCGACACGCTGCTCGTCGACTCGGGCACCACGGCGCTCGAGTTTGTCCGGCTCCTCGACCAGCGCAACGGCATCACCGTTATCACGGCCGACATTACCATTGCCGATTACATCGACGAGAGCATGCCCTCGGTCGATGTCGTCATGCTGGGCGGGGCACTGCGCAAAGGCCATCGTTATTTGTACGGACCGCTCACTATGCAGGCGCTCCAAATGGTCCATGCCGATCTGGCCGTCATGTGCCCCGGCGCCTTTGTCTCCAGCTGCGGCTTTACGACCGACTTTCCCCAGATGGCCGAGACCAAAACGGCTATGATCGCCGCGGCCCATCAAAGCGTCGCTCTCATGGACGCCAGCAAGGTTAACGGACGCGGCATGTACCGCTTTGCCGAGCTGACCGATGTCGACACCATCGTGATGGACCGTGACCCCGATCATGCCGTCGCCACCTCAATCGCCGAGGCCACCGACAGCGCACGTCCAGCCCTCATCATCGCCGGCGCTTAAACAAAAACCACCACAAAGGTGCCTGTCCCCTTTGTGGTGGTTGTGATGGTTGAGCGTCAAAAGTGAACGTGTCGCTACTTGGACAGCTCGTCGGCGAGGGCCTCGATCTGAGCGCGCGAGGCGTCGTTGAGCGAACCCAGGACAGTCACCTTGTTCTGCGTCAGGGTGATGTCCTTCATGCCCTCGAGCTCCTTGGTCATAACCTTGGCAGCCGCAGGCGCCCAGGAACCGGACTCGACAAGCGCCACGGTGCGGTTCTGGTAGGCATGCTCGGCGAGCGTATGGATGAAGGTGCTCATGCACGGGAAGATCTCGCCCTGATAGGTGATGGAGGCGAGCACCAGACGGTCGTAGCGGAACGCATCCTCAACGGCCTCGGCCATGTCGTCACGAGCCAGGTCAAAGACGGAGACCTTCTGGCCGCGAGCCTCAAGCGCAGATGCGAGCTCCTCGACAGCAGCCTTCAGATGCCCGTACACGCTCGCATAGGCAATCGTGATACCCTCGTCCTCGGGCTGATAGCTCGACCAGGTGTTATAGGTGTCGAGGTAGTAGCCCAGGTTCTCGGTCAGCACGGGGCCGTGGAGCGGGCAGATGATCTGGATGTCCAGGTCGGCGGCCTTCTTGAGGACGGCCTGCACGAACTTGCCGAACTTACCGACGATGCCAAAGTAGTAGCGGCGAGCCTCGCAAGCCCAGCCCTCGGGGTCCTCGACGTCGTTGGCGCCAAACTTGCCAAAGCCGTCGGCACTAAAGAGCACCTTGTCGGTGGACTCGTAGGAGAAGATCACCTCGGGCCAGTGAACGTTGGGGGCGCCGATAAAGGTCAGGCTGTGACCGCCCAGGTCGAGCACATCGCCCTCTTTGACGACCATCTTGCGCTCGGGGTAGTCGGTGCCAAAGTAGTTGACCATCATGCGGAAGGCGCCCATGCTGGCCACGATCTGCGCCTGGGGATAGCGCTCCATAAAGGCAGCGATGCCGGCGGAGTGATCGGGCTCCATGTGATGGACGACCAGGTAGTCGGGCGTACGGCCATCGAGCGCGGCCTCGAGGTTGCCGAGCCACTCGTCGACAAAGCCAGCGTCAACCGAATCGGCGACAGCGATCTTGTCGCCCAAGATAACGTAGCTGTTGTATGCCATACCGTTCTCGGACACATCGTACTGGCCCTCGAACAGGTCAATGTCGTGATCGTCGACACCGATGTAGCGGATATCCTTGGTGATCTCCATCAGGCAAAGCCTCCTAGATAGACAAAAGAGCCCGTCTATCATAACACTCGCCTTCATAGCCACGGCTATCTGTCAGCATCCTTACCGATTGTTTTTGAGGCGGAATATACCGCCGTTTACCTGCACAAATTATGCGCGCGGTATCGCCGTGCTATGTCGAATGATGAGTTGGCCGGGTATACGAATGGCAACGGTTTTACCCGCCGTACCCGCCTCGGGAACCGCATGCTCAAACACCTCGCGTCCGCGCTGATGTAGATCGAATCGCACGGTCGTGAGCTCGTTGTGTGCGACAAAATCATCGAGCGAATCGTCGACGCCCACCACGCTTACGTCCTCGGGCACGCGCAGACCGCTATCGCGCAGCGCGGCAATCGCGCCATTTGCCATCTGATCGTTTGCCGCATAGATCGCCGTCATGGTGCGGTCGTGCTCGGCCAGGTACCTGCCGGCCTCGTAGCCGCTGTTGGCAGACCAGTCGCCCTCGAGCGGCTCTGCCGGCTCGATGTGTTTACGCTCGAGCGCATCCTGCCAACCGGCGCGGCGAAATTGTTCGTCGACCGAGAACGACGGGCCGCCAATATAGCGAATCTGCTCGTGCCCCAGCTCAAACAGGTGATCCATAAGCAACAGCGAGCAGCCGTAATGATCGGAGTCGACCGTGGTCACCCGCGGGTGCGCGTACATGGTAACGATGACCGTGCCAATGCCCGGCAGCGGATCAAACGTCTCAAAATCGGGCGCCATGCGGCTCATGCCGATGATGATGCCGTCCACCGGCAATGCGGCCATACGACGCGTGGCCTCGGCAAGCGAAAACTCCTCGGTCTTGGACATCTCGACCAGCGTGATGGCGCAATTGTGCTCGCGAGCAGCGCTGGCGATGCCGTCGATCATTGAGAGGTTGCCAAACTTGGTGACATCGTTGACGCACAGACCGACCGAATGGTAGCGGCCGTCGCGCAGCGAGCGACCGGCATAACTCGGACGAAAGCCGAGCTCTTGCATAGCGGCCTGCACGCGCTGGCGCGTCTGCTTGTTAACGTTGGGCAAGCCGTTGGCGACGCGCGAAACCGTCTGCTGCGAAACGCCAGCAGCGCGGGCGACGTCGGCCATGGAGACCGGACGCGTACCTGTATCGTTGGACGGGCGCCTTGCCACAGGATCACCTTCACCGTTGCGAGATCTGAATAGCGTGCATGCCGGCCCGGGCAGAAATACACCCCGCGCCGAGGCCCGCTATCGTCGGACGCATGTTAACGTACTCTACTTTTTCAATCCGCAACTCTTCTGCTCTATAAGTCCATACGGCAATACCGTTCACGGCTGAATTTCTACCGATTACCAGATTCTCAAAAAGTGATAAGCGTTGTGTTATGAGTACGTTAACATAGCCCGTAACGTGCGGCATCGTAGATGCTGAGTTCACGCCGCTTCAGATTGTTAACGTACTCACTACGACGGAAAACTCGTCAGTATGCGCCAAGGAAAGGACTCCCATGACCACCCCCGACGAAAAGACACTCGCCACGCTCACCAAGCTGTTCGAGGAGGAGTTTGGGCCCATCGGCGATCGCCAGGTGCTCTATGTGCACGCGCCCGGCCGCTCCGAGATCAGCGGCAACCACACCGACCACGAGGGTGGCCACGTTATCGCCGGCTCGCTCGATGTCGCCGTCGACGGCATCGCCGTGGCAACCGATTCCAACAAGGTTCGCGTAGCCGACGAGGGCTATCCCACGTTTGAAATCGCGCTCGACACGCTAGACGTTCAGGAGTCCGAGAAGGGCACGTCCGCAAGCCTCGTCCGCGGCATGGCCCACGAGATTGCAGCCCTTGGCGTTGAGCCCCACGGCTTCGACTTTGCCTTTACCTGCTCCGTCCCCTCGGGCGGCGGTCTTTCCAGCTCTGCCGCCGTCGAGGCCGCGTACGGTCGCGCCATGGAAACCCTCTGGGGCGCACCCGCCATCGAGCCCGTCGCGCTCGCGCAGATGAGCCAGCGCACCGAGAACAACTATTACGGCAAGCCCTGCGGTCTGATGGACCAGGCCGCCGTGTGCCTGGGCGGCCTTGCCTACATGGACTTTGAGGACCAGGCTCAGCCTAAAACCCAGAAGCTCGAGCTCAACTTTGAGGATCACGGCTATGCGCTCGTGCTCGTTAAGGTCGGTGCCGACCACGTGGCCGCCACCGACGACTACGCCGCCGTTCCGCGCGAGATGCAGGACGTTGCCGCCGAGTTTGGCAAGGCACGCCTGTGCGAGGTCGACGTTGCCGATTTTGACGCCAGGCTCCCCGAGCTGCGCGCCAAACTGGGCGACCGTGCCTGCCTGCGCGCCGTTCACTACTGGTACGAGAACGGCCTGGTCGACAAGCGCTGGGCAGCTCTGAACGCCGGCGACATCGACCAGTTCCTGGTCCTGACGCGCGAGTCCGGCGCCAGCTCTGCCATGTACCTGCAGAATGTTGTTGCCAAGCTGGGTTCCGAGCAGCCTTCCATGTATGCCCTGGCGCTGGCCGAGCACGTGCTCGACGGCCGCGGCGCCGTCCGTATCCACGGTGGCGGCTTTGGTGGCACCATCCAGGCCTTCGTGCCGCTCGACCTGGTCGACACCTTCATTGCCAAGATGAACGGCTGGCTGGGCGAGGGCTCTGCCCGTCACTACGCCATCTCTGACAAAGGGGCTTACGCGGCATGGCTGTAATGACTGACGTGCGCGAGGCCGCACAGAACCTGATCGAGTACGCCATCCACCGATCGATGATCGGCCAGGACGACCGCATCTGGGCATACAACACCATTTTGGAGTGCATCGGCGCTACGGGGCCCGCGCTCGATATGGCCTGGGCGCTTCAGGTTGAGAAACTCTCGCTCTTGCACCCCGATACCTTGCCCGACTTTGACCTTGAAGGCACGCTTGCCGCGCTTTCCGAGACCGCCGTTGCCAACGGCGCCGCCGAGGACACGGCGTCGGGCCGCGACCGCATCGCCATGCGCATCATGGGCGCGCTCATGCCGAGGCCTTCGGTTGTAAACGAAGAGTTCAACGGACGTATGGGCGTCAACGAGCCCCGCGCCGCAACCGACTGGTTCTACGGCCTGTGCTGCGACGCCGGCTACGTGCGCCGTGCCGCCATCGCGCGCAACATCAAATGGAGCACCCCCACCAACTGGGGCGATCTTGAGATCACTATCAACCTGTCCAAGCCTGAGAAGGACCCGCGCGATATCGCCGCGGCAGGTGTAGCCAAGAACACGGGCGAGAAGTATCCCGCCTGCCAGCTCTGCATCGAAAACGAGGGCTATCCCGGACGCTCCGCCGCAGCCGACGGCGGCGCTCACCCCGCCCGCCAGAATCTGCGCGTTATCCCCATCCAGCTCGACGGCGAGCGCTGGGGTTTCCAGTACAGCCCGTACGCGTACTTTAACGAGCACTGCATCACGATGAGCTCCGAGCATCGTCCGATGCACGTCGACCGCAAGGGGCTGACCTGCCTGCTCGACTTTGTCGACCTGTTCCCGCACTACTTTATTGGCTCCAACGCCGACCTGCCTATCGTGGGCGGCTCGATCTTGTCGCACGACCACTTCCAGGGCGGCGCGCACGAGTTCCCCATGATGCATGCCGCCGAGGTCTCGCAGTTTAGCGTGCCCGGTTTTGGCCAGGTCAGCGGTACCGTGCTGCAGTGGCCGCTCTCGGTACTGCGCCTGCGCTCGCATGACCGCGCCCAGCTGCTCGACGCTGCTGAGAAGATTATCCTCGCCTGGCGCGAGTGGACCGATGAGTCCGCGGGCGTCATCGCGCACACAGCCGATGGCGTGGCGCACAACACCGTGACGCCCGTCATCCGCCGCGTCGACTCCCGCGGCAATGCCGGCGGCGAGATTTACGAGGCCTACCTGGCGCTTCGCTGCAATATCACGACCGACGAACATCCGCTGGGCGTTTTCCACCCGCATGCCGAGTACCACCATATCAAGAAGGAGAACATCGGCCTGATCGAGGTCATGGGCCTGGCGATTTTACCGCCGCGCTTGGTCCCCGAGCTCGGCGCTGTCCGCGAGCACCTGCTGGCGGCCAAGGCCGATGCCAGCTACGACCTTGCCGCTGCGCTCGAGGGCGACGACCTTTGCCACAGCCACGCCGCATGGGCCGAGGACGTCTTTGCCCGCCGCGCCGACGAGCTTACGGCCGACAACGCCATCGACATCCTGCACGAGGAGGTCGGCGTGGTGTTTGGCCACGTGCTCGACAACGCCGGCGTCTTTAAGTGGGACGAGGCAGGTCGCGCCGCTCAGCAGCGCTTTATCGACTCGCTGTAGAGCACGGGCCCGGACGTTCAACAGCAGCCCGCACGACATAGCCACCTACACGACAACGGCGCCCGCCGGCAACATCGCCGACGGGCGCCGTTTTCTGATGCAAGGGTAGCTAATTTGCACCAAAACAAGGAGTGTTCCAAACTGCTGGCAGAGAAGGAACGTCCCCAGGTGCCGACCTAAACCCCCACATTATTCGATGGAAAAACGTGGTTGCCTCACACATTATTCGATGGAAAAACGTGGTTTACTCCCACATTTTTCGATGGAAAGACCAAAACGGTCTTATACTAACCATGATCGTTAGGAGGCAGTATGCAGCGACAGCTAATGGACGAACTCATCGCTTGGAAATCTAGGGCAAACCGCAAGCCCCTCCTGCTTAAGGGGGCCCGCCAGACGGGAAAAACCTGGCTTCTTAACGAATTCGCAGGCCAGCAGTATCAAAACGTCATCCGCTTTGACTTTATGCTCGAACCGGGCGCACGTTCGCTGTTCGACGGAAGCCTTGACCCCAAACGCATCATCTCCCAGATAGAGCTCCTGCGCGGCCAGACCATAACGCCGACAGACACGCTCATCATCTTCGACGAAATCCAAGAGGCGCCGCGTGGCATCACCTCGCTCAAATACTTCAACGAGCTGGCGCCGGAATACCATATCGTGGCAGCCGGCTCCTATATGGGGCTCGCGCTCCGACGCGAAAACGAGTCGTTCCCCGTCGGCAAGATCGACCAGCTCACCATGCGCCCCATGGGGTTTGTCGAGTTCGTTCGTGCCGTCGATGGCGATCCGCTCGCAGATGCCATCCTTGCCGCAGACATGGACCTGCTGGCAAACGTTTCTGAAAAGCTCGAGCGCCTGCTCAAGGAATACCTCGTTGTCGGTGGCATGCCAGAAGTTGTCTCCGCTTTCGCCGCCTCCCACGATTTCATCGAAGCCCGCAGGCTTCAGCAGCAAATCATCGAAGCTTATGAATCCGATTTTGGCAAGCATGCGCCAGCCCGCATCGTCGAGCGCATGAGGCTGGTTTGGAAATCCCTTCCCGGCCAGCTCGCAAAGGAAAACAAGAAGTTCGTCTACGGCGCGCTTCGTCCCGGGGCGCGCGCACGCGATTTTGAGGAAAGCCTCCAGTGGCTCATGGACTATGGAATCGTTCATAAGGTACCACGTGTTTCCGCCCTAAGAGCACCGCTCACAAGCTACGAGGATCTCTCGGGCTTCAAGCTGTTCTGCATCGACACCGGCATCCTCGGAGCACTCTCCGGCCTCACGCCAGCCATTGTTCTGAACGGGCCCGCTGTTTTTACGGAGTTCAAAGGCTCGCTGACCGAGCAATACGTCGCACAGGAGCTTTTGCTCCAAGGCAATACTCCCGCGTATTGGTCATCCTCCTCCGGCAATGCAGAGACTGACTTTGCCGTCGACCATGCGGGGACCGTGCTTCCGCTCGAGGTCAAGGCGGCAGAGAATCTCAAAGCAAAGAGCCTGAGGATTGCCTGCGAGAAGTTCAAGCTCGAGCGCTGCGTGAGAACATCGTTAGCGGCATATAGAGACGAAGGCACGCTCGTCAACATTCCGCTCTGGGAGATTGGGCAAATCGACAAGCTGGCATAGGCGCTGTGGAGGGGGGGGTGCCCCGTAAGGAGTGTCCCAAACTGCCGGCAGAAAAGGAACGTCCCTATCTGCCGCATTCATTTAAGAACGTCCCCAATGACCACGCCGATGTTTTGGCCACGACAGCGAAAGCCCGCTAAAGCGAGCAAGGTGCCTTGAAGCGAGGCGGCATTGACCTTCTGGTCATGCCGCCGAAGCTGAAAGGCAGATTGCCGCTCTGGCGGGCTTGCAGCGTCGGCTGGTTACGCGGTTTGGTAAAACCGCGTAACCCTAAAGCTCCGTTACTTCAACGTTGTTGTAGATCTCGTCCCAGCGGTCCATGACCAGGTGGCCGGTCTTGGGATCCATGGCGTTAAGCTTGCCGCAGGTATTGGCGGTCTTGAGCACCGTGACGTCGTCGGCGCCGGCAGCAATGGCATGCGCAAAGCCGGCGATGGTCGAGTCGCCGGAACCCGTCGCGTTCACAGCCGCAATCGCAGGCGTCTTGGCGCGGAACGCACGACCCTCATGGAAGCCCACCGAACCGGCAGCGCCCATCGAAACGACAACCCAGGGAATACCGGCAAAGCGGTCATCGGCGGCGAGCGCCTCGCGCAGGGCATCGACATCATCGGTCGTAAAGGACGTACCCAGCAGGCCGTTGATCTCGGTCAGGTTGGGCTTTACGAGCTCAGGCTTAGCGTCGGACTCCAGCGCGGCTTCCAACGATGCACCCGAGGTGTCGAGCAGCACCTTGGCGCCCGCCTCCTCGGCAATCTTGACGAGCTCGGCATAGTAGCCGGCATCGACACCACGCGGCAGCGAGCCCGAAAGCGTCACAACGTCCGCTTTCGCTGCAAGCTCGGCAAACTTGGCCGTAAAGGCCTCGAGCTCGGCCGGGGCGATCTGCGGGCCGCTCTCCAGCAGCTCGGTCTGATTGCCCTCGTGCAGAATATTCAGGCAAATGCGCGTCTCACCGGCGATGGGCACAAAGTCGTTCTTGACGCCGTCGGCATCCATGAGCTCGGCCATATAGGCACCCATGTGGCCGCCGAGCAGACCGGTCGCGAGCACGTCATCTCCCAGCTGCAGCAACACGCGGCTCACGTTGAGGCCCTTGCCGCCAGCGGTCTTTTCGGGCGTCACACGGTTAACATCGTCGATGATTAACTTGTCGAGCTGATAGCGCGTATCAATCGACGGGTTCATGGTAACGGTCAGAATCATATTGAACTCCTGTTTCCGGGGCACGACACGCGCGGCCCCAAACATACGATAGCTCGTTAAAGGATCTCGATCTCAAAGCCGCGGGTAACGGTCTCCCCCGGCTTGGCCACCAGGCAGCCGCGCTTGTGCTCCAGGATATCGTCCTCGTCTGAGCAGGTGGACAGGCCGCCCCACGGTTCCACGGCCACAAAGTCGCCCTCGGGCTTGCTCCACACAATCAGGTACGGCATATCGGGGAACGCCAGGCGCACGCCCTTGTCCTCGGTTTTCTTGGTAAGCGTAACCACGCGGCTCTCGAGTACGTCAAAGATGGTCTCCGCGAAGTCAAAGAGTTCGTGGGTCAGCGGCAGGTCATGGCCAACCATCGGGTTCTTGCTGCGATGCTCAACGTCAATCAGGCCCGTCGAGGGAACGGCAGTACAGAGCTCGGCGGCCTCGCGCTGCTCAAAACGGAGCTCGTAGTCGTCATAGGACTCACCCTCGTCAAGCGGGCACTTAAAGCCAGGGTGACCGCCCACAAAGAACGGCATGTCCTCGGTGCCCTCATTGGTCACCTCGTACGACACAGCCACCTTCTCCGCATCGATCGTGTAACGAGCAACGATCTTAAACGGATACGGGTACTGCTCGAGCAACTCGGCATGGTCGGCAGAGCTTAGGCTCAGCGCGACCATGTTGTCGCCCTGCTCCTCGAGCTTCCACTCCTGTTTGCGAGCAAAGCCGTGACGGGCGAGCTTGACCTCGCGGCCGCCCATGGTCATTGCGCGACCGTCACGAAGGCCGCCGCAGATCGGGAAACAAATGGGTGCCTGGCCCGACCAGACCGCCGGGTCACCCTGCCACAGGTACTCACGGCCGTTGGCCACAATTGAGGTGAACGAGCCGCCAGCCGTGCTCAGTGCTACGCGAATAGAACCGTTATCAAGAACAAACTCCATAGGAGCCTTCCCTTTCTTACGACAGCCCGCCAAGTCAATAGGGCTGATAGAAAACCGGCCCGCGCCCCCTCACAGAAACGCGAGCCGTCAACGGACTAGTTAATTACGCCGGATACCCGCTAATCATGGTATTCGCCGCGGTCCCACTTCTCGAGGAACTCGTCAAAGAAGTGCGGGTCAGCCTGAGCCTCGGCGTCGGCCTTGTTGCAGGCATCGATCTTGGCGATCAGGGCATCGTGCTCGGGGGTCTTCTCGTAGGGCTCCTCCAGGAAGGCAAGCATGATATCGGCCATCAGGAACTCGCCGGTAATCTTGCCGCCAAAGCCCACGATGTTGGCGTTGAGCTCGCGACGGGCATACAGGGCAGAGGTCATGTCGCGAACCAGGGCGCAGCGGGCGCCGGGAACCTTGTTGACGGCGTTGGTGATGCCGATGCCGGTGCCGCACAGGGCCACGCCAAAGTCGGCCTTGCCGCTGGCAACAGCCTCGCCCACGGCCTTACCGTAGATGGGATAGTGCGTACGGGTGTGGCTGTAGGTACCGCAGTCGAGCACCTTGTAGCCAGCCTGCTCCAGGCGGTCGGCCAGATAGATCTTCTCGTCCGTAACGATATGGTCGCAACCGATTGCGATGGTCTTCTTCATCAGAACGTCCTTTCGTCTGAATTCACAAGTTGAGGTAGAAGTTCGAGTTCTCGGTGGCTCTCGTTAGGCCATCTTGTTGAGCATGTCGACACGAATCTGGTGACGGCCGCCGGCGTACTGGGCGCGCAGGAACTCGCGGGCGATCTTCTTGGCGACCTCGGTGCCCACAACGCCCGGGCCCATGGTGACCATGCGCGAGCCGTTGTGCTCGCGGGTCATGTAGGCGGAACGCTCGTCAGAAATGTTGGCGACGACCATGCCCTTAATCTTGACGGCGGCCATATAGGAGCCGACGCCGTACTTATCGAATGCGAAGCCCTGGGAATCCTTGTGCTCCAGCAGGTCCTTGGCAACGGCGGTCGCGGAATCGACAAAGTCCGCGGCAGGGGTCTCGGAATAGTCGACGACCTCGTGACCGTCGGCGATGAGCATCTCCTTGATGGACTCCTTCATCGACATACCGTCGGCATCGGAAGCGATTACAACCCTCATGACATCCTCCTTGAGAGATACGCAGGTGCGTAGTTTCTGTTTGGAAGTGTTGAATCGCGTTCAGGTCCGGGCATCTGAATGTGCGGTTCTTCACTGTTCATGTTTATTTGAACACATTCGAACAGTAACTGCAACAACTATTTGTTTATCTTTGTTCTTTTTTGAACAAATACCGTTTACGGATGATTGCTGACCGTTTGGATTCAGGGAATGCCCGGCTTGTCACGTATTCAACAAACAAAAAGGGCGGCCGAGAACGCATCTCGGCCGCCCTTCTTACGGTTGGTTTTCCAAAGATCGCTTTGCCGCCTACTCAGACTGCCCACCCTTTTTGGCGTGCTTGGAAGGAGTGCTCAAGAAACGACCCGTCAAATAGTTCGCCGGGCCGGAAATATCGATCCCCAGCAGCACGTGGCCCAGCCACAGGAACGCCACGAGCACCAGCAGCGGGATAACGCACGAAGTCACGATCATCACGATGACGCCTTCAATCAGATCGGTCACCTGCCGCACGATCTCATCGGTCATCTGCTTGGCGCCGCTGGTCACCGACGTAACAAGGCTCGATGCCCCATCAGTCAACTGCTCGAGCACGTTTTTGGACTCCGTGGTCTCGGATTTTTTCTTGTTCGATTTTGAGCTGGTCTCGGCTGACTTGTCCGTGGTGCCGGCCGCATCCGCAGCGTCCGCAGCCTTTTGCTCAGCTTGCTCAATACTTACGCGATACGTTTCATCGACCTTCTGCGACACCCATACGCTCGCGGGCACGAGCGCCATGCCGATCACGGCAACCACCAGTACGCGTGTCGCCACACGGCGCAGGACAGTGCTCGTGCTCCAGCGCCCGTGAATGCCGAGCGACACCGCAAAGAGCACCAACGCAGACGGGATTAAGATGCCCAGGCCAACCGACCACAAAATCGTGAGCAAATATTTCTCTAGGTATAGCACGGCAAGCACGATACCAAGGTTGCCTGAAAGCTGTGCGAGCTGCTCGGCAACCGGCGTTCCCGTATCACCAGGCAGCGCGGTAATGCCCGCAGATAGAGCAACGCATGAAGCCGTGAGCGCCAAAACGTTGCCTTTCTTTTGGTCGATAACCTCGATGGTGGAGTCCCAAGTTTTGGTATCGGCGAAATGCGGACGAGCTACAAAGCCCGACAGCAACGCCAGCACCACGAGCGCAACGATGATACCGATCTGCAGCTTTTTGTTTGCGCACACGACATCGGACAGGCTGGGCTGCAGCTCGGTTACCGTCGTGTGCTCGGTTATCTGGACAGGACGCCCATGAGCCATCTCGTGCGCGTCTCTTTTTTGAATCGATCCATTGTCCGGCATTTGGATACCTCCTCATTCCGGCCTGTATTGCGGATGGAAGTATACCCACCCTGCGAAAAACCGAACGGGAAGACGAACAGAAGCCCCAAGACTGTCCCCAACGACTAGTCGTTTAAGAACGTCCCCAATGACTATCTCGGGATGAGTTGCGGGGAGGAGAACAGAAAAAGCCCTGCCGCGGGTAGCGGCAGAGCTTTTGGAAGGGGACTTGGTTGTGAGGGCTCGTTAGGCGAGCTTGGCCTCGAGCTCGGCAATGCGCTTGTAGGCATCGATGGTAAAGCGGGCCTGCTTCTCCAGGATCATGGTGGTCATGAGAGTGTCCTGAGCATGGGCCATGATGAAGGTCATCTCCATCTCGCCACCGCCGGCCTCCTGCGAAAGCAGCTTGGTCTGCGTGTCGTGGGCGCCGATAAGTGCATCGCTGGCATCCTTGTGCAGCTGTTCAGCCTTCTCAAAATCACCCTCGCGAGCAGCATCGAGCGCTGCAAGCAGATCGGTCTGGGCGTCACCTGCGTATGCGACAATCTCGAATCCAACCATCGAGATTTCTTCTTTGGTTGCCATATTGCGTTCCTTTCACATATGAACCAATGGAGAGCATCGCGTCCGGGCATACGCGCTGCGTTCTGTATGGCAGAAACATTAACATTCAAACAAAAAAGAACAGCGCAAAACGTAATTTCAAGCTATGAACGGTCAATTTTTGCCCGTGAACGGTTTTTAAACCAATTTAAACAATATCGAACACAATTAGCGGCAACCCAAACAGACCCGCGCCCTAGCGCCAATCGCGCACCGTATCGCCCTCGACGAGCACGCCCGGAAACAGCATGTGCTCCACACCGGGTTCAACGCCCTCGGCGCCGGCAATCTTGTCGACCGGCCACATGCCGACGCGCTTGTTGTCAAAGCGCACCGTGGTCAGGCGACGGTCGGGCACGATATCGCCCAGGCTGTCGTCAACACCCGCCACGCTCACGTCCTCGGGCACGCGCTTTCCGCGCGACTCGAGTCCGCGAATGCAGCCGTAGGCCATGGCGTCGTTGGAGGCATAGATGGCAGTACAGGTCGGATCATCCGCCAGGGCCTGACCTGCGGCATATCCGCTCTGCGCCGTCCAATCGCCACGGATAAGTCGCGGTGGCTCAATGCCATGCGCACGCAATGTCTCGCGCCAGCCTTCCTCGCGCCGCATGCCCGAAAGCGAGCGCTCGGGGCACGAGATAAAGTGCACGGTTTTGTGCCCCCGCCCCAGCAAGTACTCGACCACCTGGCGCGAGCAATCGAACTGGTCGTTATCGACCGTTGAACAGAGCGGGTGCTCCAACATCGTAACGAGCACCGTCTGCATGCCGGGCAGCGGTTCAAAGGTGCCAAAGTCCGCCGGCATGCGGTTCATGATCACGACCATGCCGTCTACCGGCAGCGCGCTCATGCGCGACGATGCGCTCTCGAGGGTATACGGATGCCCGTCTACTTTAGTGAGGGTGATGGCATAGCCGTGCTTATCGGCGGCGGCGGTAAAGCCCTCCATACGGTCGAGGTTGCCGGTACCGGTAATGTTGAACATGGCAACGCCGACGGTCTTAAACTTGCCGCGGCGCAGCGATCGACCGGCAAAATTGGGGCGATACCCCAGCTCGCGCATGGCGGCACGCACGCGTTCCTTGGTCTCGGGGCGCACGCTGGGCGAATCGTGCACGGTGCGCGAGACCGTCTGCTCCGAGACGCCCGCGAGGCGCGCTACGTCTTTGACGGATACCGATTTTTTAACAGCGGCCATAGGTCGATCTTTCTATGTCAACGATGCCATTGGTGGCACCCTGCGCAGTCATTTTTAACGCCTTCAAGTATATCCAACGCCTCCCCCACCATACGCTCACCACCCAAAACCTACCGTTCACCGACATTTTTGCTTCCCCGAACGGCTTTTGTCGACCAAATGTTAACGTTGCCATTGCGCAAATACAGAGCCACCGGGCGGCTCAAACGTTTACGCATAAGGAATCGACGGTTCGCAGGCACAGGAACCACCGGTTCGCGTCTTTTTTTGTGTCGCAAAATGGCAACGTCAACATTTTGGCAACCGAACGCCAAAAGCTACCATCGTTGCTAACCCACCGACTCTTAGGAGCATTGCATGGAGCAACTCATCGCCATCATCGAAAAGGGCCAGCCCTTTTTCAACGCGATCGCCCGCAACAAGTACCTCAAGGCGATCCGCGACGGCTTTATCTCCGTCATCCCCATCATCATCTTCTCGTCCATCTTCTGCCTGGTAGCCTCGGTCCCCAACATCTGGGGTTTCTACTGGCCCGATGACATCAACAACGCCCTGTGGAAGTGCTACAACTACTCCATGGGCATCCTGGCCATCGCCTGCGCCGCCACCACGGCCAAGCACTTCGCCGACGCTCAGAACCGCGATCTGCCCAAGAACAACCAGATCAACTTCATCTCGTGCATGTGCGCGGCCATCATCGGCTTCTTGCTCCTTTCGAGCGACACCATCGCCACGGACGCCGCCAGCGGCTTCAACACCACCTACCTTGGTTCCAAGGGCCTGCTGACCGCTTTCATCGCTGCGTTTGTGACCGGCATCATCTACAAGTTCTTCATTAAGCGCAACATCACCGTCAAGATGCCCGAGCAGGTTCCGCCCAACATCTCGCAGACCTTCAAGGACATCATCCCCTTCTCCGTCTGCATCACCGTCTTTTGGGTCTTTGACATCGTCTTCCGCGCTGCTTTTGGCTTCTGCTTTGCCCAAGGCGTCATCCAGGTGTTCCAGCCCCTGTTCACCGCTGCCGATGGCTACATCGGCCTCGCTGTGATCTACGGCGCCATGAGCCTCTTCTGGTTCGTGGGCGTCCACGGCCCCTCGATCGTCGAGCCCGCCATCGCCGCCGCTCTCGTTGCCAACATGACCGACAACCTGGCTGCGTTCCAGGCCGGCCAGCACGCTTCCGCTGTCCTGACCCAGGGTGCCCAGTACTTCGTCGTCTGCATGGGCGGCACCGGCGCCACGCTCGTCCTGGTCTTTATGTTCTGCTTCCTGGCCAAGTCTCAGGAGATGCGCGCCGTCGGTAAGGCCGCCATCGTCCCCGTCTGCTTTGCCGTCAACGAGCCGCTGCTGTTCGCCGCACCCATCGTGCTCAACCCCGTCTTCTTTGTCCCGTTTGTCTTTGCTCCGATCGCCAACATCTGGATCCTCAAGATCTTTATCGACTTCTTGGGCATGAACGGCTTTATGTACACCCTGCCTTGGACCGTCCCCGGCCCCATCGGCACCATCATGGGCCTGGGCTTCCAGCCGCTCGCCTTTGTGATGCTCGCCATCATCCTGGTCGTCGACTTTGCCCTGTACTATCCGTTCTTCCGTGCCTATGACGCCCAGAAGTGCGCCGAGGAGGCCGAGATCTCCCAGGAGGAGCTCGCCGCCAAGAACGCCGAGAAGGCCGCCAAGCTTAACGATGCCTTCCAGGGCAAGGCTGACGCCAAGAGCGTTGCCGCCGGCGCTGCTGCCGAGGCCGTGAAGGCCGACGCTCCCGCCGCTGTCGCCACTGAGGCAACGACCGCCAGTGACCTCAACGGCAAGCGCGTGCTCGTGCTCTGCCAGGGTGGCGGCACCTCGGGCCTGCTCGCCAACGCGCTGGCCAAGACCGCCAAAGAGCGCGGCATCAATCTTGAGACCGCTGCCGAGGCCTATGGCAACCACGTCGACATGCTCCCCGACTTTGACCTAGTCGTCCTGGCCCCGCAGGCTGCCAGCTACCTGGCCGACCTGCAGAAGGACTGCGAGCGCGTGGGCAACAAGTGCGTCGCCTGCCGTGGCAAGCAGTACATTGAGCTCTCCCAGAACGGCGACAAGTCTCTCGCCTTCGTCGCCGAACAACTTTCGAAGTAAGTAACGCCCAGGGCCAGTCGACCATCAACAGCCGGCTGGCCCTTCGATTTAGACGATTGGATATTTCATCATGTCCGTTAACCCTGCTAGCGTCACCAACCCGCCCGCGCAGTTTCCCGAGGACTTTGTCTTTGGCGGCGCCACTGCTGCCTACCAGGTAGAGGGCGAGACCCGCACTCACGGTAAGGGCAAAGTCGCCTGGGACGACTTCCTGGAGGCCCAGGGGCGCTTCTCCCCCGATCCCGCTTCGGACTTCTACAACCAGTACCCCGTCGATCTGGAGCTGTGCGAGGAGTTCGGCATCAACGGTATTCGCCTCTCCATTGCCTGGAGCCGCATCTTCCCCAACGGCACCGGCGAGATCAACCCCGAGGGCGTCCAGTTCTATCACGATCTCTTCGCCGAGTGCCATAAGCACCATGTTGAGCCGTTCGTCACGCTGCATCACTTTGACACGCCGCTTCCCCTCTTTGAGAAGGGCGACTTCCTCAACCGCGAGACCATCGACGCCTTTGTGGACTTTGCCACCTTCTGCTTTAAGGAGTACGCCGACCAGGTGACCTACTGGTTCACCTTTAACGAGATTTGGGCCGACGCCTCCAACACCTACATCGAGGGCACCTTCCCCGGTGGCGTCAAGGCGCATCTTGCCGAGGCCTTCCAGTGCGAGCACAACATGATGCTCGCCCACGCCAAGGCAGTGCTGGCCTTCCATAACGGCGGTTTTAAGGGCAAAATCGGCGTCATTCAGTCGTTGGAGTTCAAGTACCCGCTCAACGAGAACGACCCCGCCGACATCAAAGCCGCCAACAACGAGCACGTGCTGCAAAACCAGTTTTTGCTCGACGCCACCTTCCGCGGCGACTACGCACCCGACACCCTCGAGTGCGCCAACCGCCTGGCCGCCGTCTCGGGCGGCACCATCGAAATCCTGGACGAGGACCTCGAGATTATGCGCGAGGCAGCGCTTTACAACGACTACCTGGGCGTTAACAACTACCAGTGCCGCTTCTTGAAGGCTTACGACGGCGAGAACGACCTGCACCACAACGGTACGGGCGAGAAGGGCACCGGCCGTTGGCGCGTCAAGGGCATTGGCGAGCACGTGAACAAGCCCGGCATCCCCACCACCGACTGGGACTGGATCATCTATCCCGAGGGCCTGTTCGATCTGCTCGTCTACATTAAGCAGCGCTACCCCAACTACAAGCAGATCTTCATCACCGAGAACGGCATGGGCTACAAGGACCCCTACAAGGACGGTTTTGTGGACGACCAGCCGCGCATCGACTACATCGAGCAGCACCTGCGCTGGCTGCTCAAGGCCATGGAGGTGGGCGTCAACGTGGGCGGCTACTTCCTGTGGAGCCTGCAGGACCAGTTCTCCTGGACCAATGGCTACAACAAGCGTTACGGCTTCTTCTACGTTGACTTTGAAACCCAGAAGCGAACGCCCAAGGCAAGCGCATACTGGTACAAGCACGTGGCGCAGACCCGTCGTCTGGACTAGTGGCTGGTGGGGTTGCCCGCTCACACAACCTGTCCCCATTTCTCAGCCGGGGGCGGCACGTCACACGGCGCGCCGCCCCCGGTCTTTTTGTTTTTGGGCTGGTCGGGAGCCGTTTGTCTCGATCTGTAACATCTAGCCGAGTTTTTTGGTCCTAGCTGTTACAGATTGAGACAAACAGGATTGCTCTTTCCGAAGAATCTAAATCTGTAACACGTAGCCCGCTTTTGACCGTCTACCTGTTACAAATCGAGACAAACGGAGTAGGACCTAACCCCGTATGTCCCTAACAGTCGAGCGTTCGACCAGCGTACTCGGCACATGAATCGCCTCGATAGACGAGCTCTCTCCAATCGCCGCCTCAAACGCAAGCTTACCGACACCGCGCAAATCAAATCGCAGCGTCGTCAGCCGATTGTGAGGAACAAGTCCCTCGAGTGCGTCGTCGATACCAACCACGCTCACGTCGTCGGGCACGGACAGGCCCGCGTTCTCGAGCGCGGCGATAACGCCCAGCGCCATCTGGTCATTTGCCGCAAGCACGGCAGTCGGCGCCTGCGACCCGCCGGCAAGCACCTCGGCCGCAATCCGCTCGCCCATGGCGTACCCACTGTCCGCACTCCAATCGCCACGCAGCATCGGAGCGGCATCGACATGAGCACGACCCAGCGTATCGCGCCAACCGGCCTCACGAAAACGCGAGGAAATCGAGTTTTCCGGACCCGCCACAAACCGCATATTCGAGTGACCATGTTCCAGCAGATAATTGGTCAACAGCTCGCACGAACCATACTGGTCGGAGTCGATCGTCGTGCAGCGCGGATGCGCATACATGGACAGGATGACCGTTCGCACTCCCGGCTGGGGAACAAACTCCTCAAAATCGGGAGCCATGCGGTTCATGTTGAGAATCATGCCGTCGACGGGTCGCTCGACCATGCGGCGCGAGGCATCGGCAAGTGTATAGGGCTTGTCGCCGCCCATCTCGATCATAGTGACGGCAAAATCGTGCTCGCGCGCCGCTTGCATGATACCCTCGAGCGTCGCCAGGTTACCGACACGTGTGATGTTGTACATGCACAGGCCAATAGAACGATACGACCCGCCGCGCAACGCCGCTCCAGCAAAATTGGGACGAAAGCCCAGCTCTTCCATGGCGGCCAGCACACGCTTGCGCGTCTTTTCCGTCACGTTGGGCATACCGTTGACCACGCGAGACACAGTCTGGCGGCTCACGCCAGCGAGCGCCGCAACCTCTGCCGCGCTCGCCGAATGACCATTCCTTGTCTGCTGAGCCATGCCTTCCACGCTAACCTGCTTCCCAACTATTCCCCGCGCCCATGGCGCATCGTACATACATCGATAACGTGCTCATGATACCCGAGCCATATATCACAACATGAAAACTACTGTCAATCAAAACCGCTTACCGAACAAATACAACCGTTCGCGGCTGTTTGAAGTTGTTTTGTTTCTATACATCCCAGCCGGATGTTAACGTGCTCATTGTCAAATGTTCACGTGCTCATTTTGGTGCTAATCATTTTAAGATAGTGTTTATCGGGCTTTTTCACCGCTGAACGCTAACCAGGGAGCCTCCTGAGCGCAAACGCACAATATCGAACAGCGAGACGAGAGGGTGTATGCATATGTCTTTGCTAAACCGCGTACAGCAGCTGCCGAAGGGCTTTGTTTGGGGCGCCGCAACCGCCGCGTACCAAACGGAAGGTTCCACGAAGGTGGCAGGCAAGGGTAAGACCATGTGGGACGATTACCTTGTCGCCCAGGGTCGCTTTTTGCCCGACCCGGCCAGTGATTTCTACAACCGCTACGAGGAGGATATCCGCCTTTCTGCCGAGCATGGACTCAACGCCATCCGTGTGTCCATCGCCTGGACCCGCATCTTCTCCAACGGCGACGATGCCGAGCCCCTCGCCGAGGGCGTTAAGCACTACCACGAGCTGTTCGCCTGCTGCAAAAAGTATGGCGTCGAGCCCTATGTGTCCCTGCATCACTTTGACTCCCCCGCCGCCCTGTTCAACCAGGGCGACTGGCTCAACCGCAAGACCGTCGACGCCTATGTGCGCTATGCCGAGTTCTGTTTCCGCGAGTTCCGCGAGGTCAAGAATTGGTTCACCATCAACGAGCTCATCAGCCTCTCGCACTCCCAATACATCCAAGGCAACTTCCCGCCCAACCATCACTTTGATGTGACGAGCGGCATCCAGAGCCAGCACAACGAGCTCGTTGCCCACGCCCGCGCCGTCAACCTGTATAAGGATCTTGACGAGACCGAGCACCTGGGCGGACGCATTGGCATGGTCAACGTCCTGACGCCGGCATATCCTGCCACAGACTCGCCCGCCGACCAGCACGCCGCCGACCTGTACAACGCCTTCTACACCGACTTCATCATGGACGGCGCCTTCCTGGGTCACTACTCCGCGCGCACCCTCTCACTCATCAACGAGATTCTGCGTGCCAACAACGCCACGCTTACGGTTGAGGACAGCGACATGGAGGAGCTCGCCAAGGCGGCGCCCCGCAACGATATGTTCGGCCTCAACTACTATCAGTCGGCGTTTATCGCCGCCTACGATGGCGAGTCCACCAACAGCTTTAACGGCACCGGAGACAAGGGCACCTCGTGCTTTAAGTTTAAGGGCGTCGGGCAGCAGGTCGATATGCCGGGTATCCCCACCACCGACTGGGATTGGCTCATCTACCCGCAAGGCCTCTACGACACGCTCAAGCACATCAGCGCCACCTATCCCAACCTCCCCGTCATCTATATCACCGAAAACGGCCTGGGCCACAAGGACCCCGAGCCCGACGCAAACGGCATCGTCGCCGATCCCGAGCGCATCGACTTTGTCGACCAGCACATGGAGAAGGTGCTCCGGGCGCGCGCCGAGGGCGTCGACGTCCAGGGCTACTTTATCTGGAGCCTGCAGGACCAGTTCTCGTGGGCCAACGGCTATAACAAGCGCTACGGCCTGTTCTACATCGACTTCGACACGCAAAAACGCTACATCAAGCAGTCGGCACTCTGGTACAAGGAGCTCGCCGACACTATGGCGGACGCGCAGTAGCGCATCGCCTCGCTTTCCCCCGAGAGGGGAGCGGCCCTATGCGATACAAACCCCTGTCTCTTATACACATCTGACGCTGCCG
>URCU01000011.1:0-30996 GCA_900546425.1 uncultured Collinsella sp.
CGCACCGGCTCCTGCCGCTGCCCCCGCGGCCGGCACGTGGACCTGCAGCTGCGGTGCCACCAACACCGGCAAGTTCTGCCCCGAGTGTGGCAGTCCCGCACCCGCCCCGGCACCGACCAAGTGGTTCTGTCCCAACTGCGGCAGCGAAAACGGCGGCAAGTTCTGCAGCAACTGCGGAACGCCCAGGCCCTAACCCCTCTATCTGGTAATTGGCGGGGGGTCCGCCACCCCCGCATTTGCTTCTATGGGTTTCGTTCGATAAAGGAGGACACCATGAAGACAACGTTCAAAAAGTCCGTACTCGCATTTCTGACATGCGTCCTGGCGCTCGCCTTTGCCCTGACGGGCTGCAGCGGCAGCGGCAAAGACCCCAAGGCCAACTTCGTCGGCAGCTGGCAGTACTCGGGTGGAACCTTGGATGGCGAAGAGCTCACCGATGAGTACATGGATATGCTCGAAGAGTGGGGCGTCAACTGCATCCTGATCCTCGATGAGGACGGCACGGGCACCCTCGACCTGTTCCTTGAGGTTGTCGACCTTAAGTGGGAGGCCAAGGACGCCACCACCGCAACCATCACCGCCGAAGATGAATCGCACGATCTGAAGCTCAAGGACGACAAGCTCGTTCTGGAGGTGGACGGCGACAAGTTTATCTTCACCAAGTCCGACAAGGATCTGTCCGGTACGGTAAAGAAGGATCGCGAGAACGCCGAGAAGGAAGAGGAGATCGATGAGGCCGTCGAAGACGACGACGTCCAGAGCATCGAAATCTCCCCCGCCGTCACCGTCGCCGATGACGACCTGTGCACCATCACCATCACCGAGAAGTTCAAGGACGACTGGGGCGACATCGGCTTTGTCGTTAACATCACCAACAAGAGCGACAAGGACCTGACCTTCTACGCTCCCTCCGGCAAGACCAATGTCAACGGCACTATGAAGGACCCCTGGTTCTCGGCTCACCTGATGCCCGGTACCAACGCCACCGAGGAATTCACGTTCTCGAACGGCGAGCTTGACAGCCTTGACGACCTGGTCAACACGACCATCGGCATCGACGCCTATCTGACCGATTCCTACGAGGACGTCGCCTCTTACACCGCAACCATCGCGTAACGGCACGTAACATCAGCCGCGGATTGGCGGACATATCCGCGCACGCCAGACGGGGTCGCAGGAGATAATCCTGCGACCCCGCCGCTTTATGCCGATGCGTAACGAGCGCTAGCGCTCCATGTTGGGAACGATGCTGCCCTCGGTCACCGCATGCACGGCAAGGCGCATGATGTTGTCGTAGCCGGTCTTGCTTAGGATCTCCGAGATGCGGCGCTTGATGGTGCCCTCGCTCATAAACAGCTCGACCGCGATCTCGCGGCGGCTCTTGCCCTCGCAGGCAAGGCGCAAAATCGACAGCTCGACATCGTCGAGGGCTGCCGTGCCCGAAAAAATGCTCTCGGGCGGCTTGGGAAACGTGCAATAGCCCGCCAGCGTGGAGCGCATCACGGCGAACAGCTCGTCGATACCGACGTTCTTGTACACAAAGCTGTCGACGCCCGCCTCGCGGGCCTGATCGACAAAGGTGATCTCGGGCATGCCGGTCATGATAATGATGCGACACTCGGGCAGCTGCTCCTTGATGCGCGCCGCCGCCACGATGCCGTTTGAATCGTGTTCGGTGCACACGTCCATCAGTATCATGTCCGGGCGCTCCCTGAGCGCGACACCCAAGGCCTCGGAGGCATCGGCGATGGCGGAAACAACGGTCATATCGGGCTGGTCGCCAACGGAGCGCGCCAGGCTCTCGCGCAGGATGGCCTGGTCTTCGACGATTAACACGCGGATCATGAGCTTCTCCTTTGGAACGTGTCGCTGGCGTTAAGCGGGATGGACACCGCAAGCGTAAAGGGCGGGGCGGCGTGGACCTCTAGGCTGCCACCCAGATCTTGCGCGACATGCTTCATACCTGGGATACCCGTTCCCTCGCGATACGATACGGGGGCCGGGGACCCGTCGTTAGAAATCGTCATGCGCGCGACGGCGCCAGCATCCGCCCCCTCCTGCCACAGACGCACGTGGACCCGATGCGCCTGCGCATGCTTGGTGGCATTGGTCGAGGCCTCGCGGATAATCTGCAAAAATGCGGCGGCGACACGCGCGTCCTCAGGCAGCGCGCCCTCAACATCAATCTGCACACTCACCAGGCCAAAAGCATGGACGATATCACCCAGCTGCTCTGCAGGCTCGCTGGCACCGCCACTGCGCAAATCGGCGGCGATTGAGCGCAGCAACGGGTCAATCTGCTCGAGCGACTCATCGTCCAGACGTCCCTCCTCCAAATAGCGGTGAAGAATGGACAGGCGCTGCCCGATCACATCGTGAACGCGGGCGCGCATACGTAGGTAGGCCGCATTGTCGGCAACTTTTTTGACTTCTTCGATCTGGGCTTGGAGCTCTTGGCCCGCAAGCTCAAGCAGGTGGTTGGCTTGCGCCAAGCGGTCATGAGCATGCGCGTACTCTGTCACATCAAGACCGATAATGCGCTCGAACGAACGGCCCGAAACCATAACGCGATCGCACACAAATAGGCGAATCTCGGCGGGAGAGACCTCGACCACCGCCCGCGCCTCACCAAAGCGGTCCAGATTAATCCGCACACGGTTCCTGCTGCTTACGGGCATTTGCATGCTAAGTTTGCGCAGGTCGTTCCATGTGCTGCTCATGTCGCGTAGATCGGTTGGCATATGAAGTTCCACCAGGTTTTTGCGCATGCAGCGGTTCATGAGCAACGGACGGCCCTTTGGATCCAGATACAGGATGCCGACGGGAATCACGTTGATGGTCTCGATCGTCGAGAACATGGTGATATCCTCCTGGCGGTTACGAACGTCCATCAAGAGCGCCGCGATGGAACGGAACAGGAAAAACGCTCCCTCTGCGATAAGGACAACGGTCCACGCCGAGCCCATGGCAAAAACCACCGGTGGTGTAACGGCGACAACAAGCAGCAACTCGGCCAACATGACGGGGCGGCGGTAGTGCACCATAAGTACCACACCATAGGCAAAGATCGCGGCATTGAGCCACAACGCTCCGCCCATTGCCCTGGCGCAAACGTCAAGCGGCGCCACCAGATACGAGCCAGACGACGCGAATAAGATGAGCGCCGAAATCATCAGGTGAAGCACAAGGCTCGCCTCATAGGCGCAAATCACCTTACGGTTATAGGACGATCGACGCGATGCGATGAGCGGGACGTGAATCGTCTGCAGACACGCAGCCAGGGCAAAGACAACATCGAGCGCAACGATTTGGGGAAGGATGAGCGAAATCTGCATCGTCACTCACCCGCCCTCGGCATCAAGACGATCATGCGCAGCTGGCCGGGCTCGCCCTCAAGGCGGTATGCCACGTCGCGCCCTTGCAGAGCGCTTTCGAGCTCTTGCGCAGCGGGCGTCTGCGAAAGATCTTCATCATCGTTGGAAAAAAGCGTGGCGCGCAGCTCGACACTGCATCGGTCATGGTCGTCCAAGTGATACATAAGCGCCGGATGGTCGGTGGTGTAGGCAAAAAACGCAAAGTCATACACGCAGTCGTACAGCGCGCTTACCGTACTGGCGTGCAGCGGGCGCCGTATGGCGATAATCGAGGCGCAATCGACATCGATCGTGCGCAGGTCGCTTGCGAGCTCGTTGGCGATGAGCTGAATGCGGTCGCGATCAAAACCGCTCTCCCCGTGCTGTGCCAACGTGAGCGACCCCTTGCGCTTGCAATAGGCGACGAGCATCTTGGCGCGCTGCAGCATGCGGTAACGCTCGTGCGAAGACGCTTCGTCGGTCAACGGCGGCAGCGAGCTCAGCAGGCCGTACATCCCTTCGAGCGCGCGGGCAAGCGCCTGGTCCACGTCTTGGACCAGCAAGGTCTCGGCCTCTTGATCTGCCAAATGCGTCTTAAGGTCGTAGTCGGCGGCGAGCAGCTCGTTTTGACGCTGCAGCTCCATGCGACGATGTGCCAGTTCACGGTTAAGCTCGTTGAGCTCCGACACGTCTTGGGCAAGCAGCGCCGATCCACCCAGCAGCGGAAAGGCGCGATACATTACATCGGGATCGGACGCCACGGCAAAGGCATGGGCGCGGCCGTGCTCCTGGGTCCGCAACTCCTCGCGCACGCCTACCGGCATTGGCTTTGACACCGGCGTGGCATAGACCTCCTGCAGGTCGCGCGTTAGAACTTTGAGGTCGAGCGGTAAGGTGTCGAAGATGCCGGCGATGTCGTGATACGACGGAATGACACCGCAATCGAGACAGATTTCCATCGCCACCACGCACAGGACGCAATAGACGAGCGAAAAGTTGAGCCTCCATGCCCAGGGCACGCGCAACGCATACGAAATGGCAAAGAATGCGCCACCCAGCAGTACGAGCGCCGCCGTGCCCGAGAAACGCTGGATGCGAAAGGATGAGGACCGACCAACCAGGATAAAAAAGGCCACGAAGTCAAAGGCCGTCCACACGAGCACGGCGAAATAACCCCAGCCGTACGTGTAATCGTTGCTCCAGGTGTCGCTTGTACGGTCAAAGCAGAAGACCTGCTGGTGAAAATCGTTGGTGAGCACAAATCCGATAAGCAGGATGGCCACAATCCACAGCGCGGCGCAGTAGCGGCGACCCAGGCGGTGTTGCTCCAGGCCCGCAAGGCGCAGACCACACAACTGGTAGAGCAGCGGAATGAGCGTCATGGGCACGTAGTACAGGTACCACAGCACGGTGGCATAGAACGGCGTGAACGATTTGTACTTGAGAATGACTTCGATCATCCACAGGGCGCAGATGGTGGCGATGGCAACAAGGCGGCGGCGCAACACATAGTCCAAACAGCGCAGATAGACCGATACACCCCAAATCGAAAATACAATTGCGGCGACAAGCAACGGCAGAGAGCTCGAATGGACGAGCGCATCCACGACCTCTTCGGATACCTCGCCATAGGCGGGCACGGCGTTGGAAAGTTTGGGATCGAAGGCGAACAGCGCCGGCAAGACTGCCAAAAGCATGAGGAACAGTGCGGTGATGGCGCCGGCGATAGCAAAGACGCGGTGACGGTATACCTGATGTGTTATGCCAACAAGGAATCGCGGCATGGCGAAGAGCCTGCCGCCCCTAGGATCCGCTACGGGCGCGGATCGGGCGGCCGCGTGGCCGATATGTCGCTCGCGGGTACCCATAGTGCTTTTAGTGTACCGACAGATGGGTCGAAAAAGCGGGCCGCATGTCCCAAAATCCGCAGACGGCAAGGCGCCCGGCGAGCATTAACTACTCGCCGGGCGCCTTGGTCAGGAGGCTATGGGAATGAGCACGCGAAATTCACAGCGGTCAGACCCGCCCCCTAAGGGCCTGAGGTGCTCAAGATTGGGAGCGACAAGCCCGACGAAGCGTACTTAGGTACGCGAGGAGGGTTGGAGCCCCAAGGTTGAGCGCCTCAGTGCCCTTAGGACAGGTCCTCACCATTCGTTTCAATGACATGCTTGTACCAGTCGAAGCTCTTCTTTTTGGAACGCTTGAGGGTGCCGTTGCCGGCGTCGTCGCGGTCCACATAGATAAAGCCATAGCGCTTGGACATCTCGCCCGTGCCGGCAGACACCAGGTCGATCGGGCCCCAGGTGGTGTAGCCCAGCAGGTCAACGCCGTCCTCGGTCACCGCATCGCGCATCGCGGCAATATGCTGGCGCAGGTAGTCGATACGGTAGTCGTCGTTGATGGAGCCATCCTCCTCGACAACATCCTTGGCGCCCAGACCGTTCTCGACCACAAACAGCGGCTTCTGATAACGGTCGTACAGGTCGTTGAGCGTAATACGGAAACCCAGCGGATCGATGGCCCAGCCCCACTGGCTCTCCTGCAGGTAGGGATTCTTGGCGCCGGCGAAGGCGTTGCCCTGGGTGCGCTCGACATCGGGGTTATCGGCACCGGCGGAGCAACGGGTGCTGTAATAGCTAAAGCTGATGAAGTCGACAGTGTTGGCGGCCAGGATCTCGCGGTCCTCGTCCGTCATGCCCACATCGATGCCCAGGCGCTCGAGCTTCTTGACGGCATAGGCCGGGTAGTAGCCACGGCTCTGAACGTCGACGAAGAAGTAATTGTCCTGATTGTCGAGCTGCGCCTGGCGCACATCGCCCGGACGGCAGCTGTAGGGGTAGTAGCTACCTGCGGCGAGCATGCAACCGATTTTGATCTCGGGGTCGATCTCGTGAGCGATCTTGGTTGCCCAAGCGCTGGCGACGAGCTCGTTGTGGGCGGCCAGGTACTCGACGGCCTCCTTGTTCTCGCCCTCCTCAAAGACCAGACCGGCACCCATAAACGGCAGGTGCAGAATCATATTGATCTCGTTGAAGGTGAGCCAGTACTTCACCAGCCCCTTGTAGCGGGTAAAGATCGTGGTCGCGAGGTTCTTGTAGAAGTCGATGAGCTTGCGGTTGCGCCAGCCGCCGTACTCCTTGATGAGATGAATCGGGCAGTCAAAGTGTGTGATGGTCACGAGCGGCTCGATGCCGTGCGCCTGACACTCGCGGAATACGTCCTCGTAGAAGGCCAGGCCAGCCTCGTTGGGCTCGGTCTCATCACCGTTGGGGAAGATGCGGGTCCATGCCAGGCTCATGCGGAAGGTCTTAAAGCCCATCTCGGCAAAGAGGGCGATGTCCTCTTTGTAGTGGTGGTAGAAATCGATGCCGGTCTGCGCGGGATAGTAATAGCCGTCCTCGAAGTCGAGCATCTTGCGCTGGCCGGAGACCACCGCGTAGCGCTCGGGGCCGTGCGGAGCCACATCCACGTTGGCCAAGCCGCGGCCGTCCACGTCGTAGGCGCCCTCGCACTGGTTAGCAGCCGTCGCGCCGCCCCACAGGAAGTCATTACGGAAAGCCATGCATCGATCCTTTCATACGCTGCTTGTCGTGGTTTTAGTATCCCCGCAAATAGGGCCTCGCCCAACGACAGCGGCGCAGGTCGATACTTCTTTTCGTACGCAGACGTCCGGCAGCCGCCCCCGTCTGACACTTTTTGATACCTGCCTGCCCAACCACCACAAAGGGGACAGGCACCTTTGTGGTGGTTTGGGCAGTTGCGGTGAAATGGTTCCTGTTTTTTCGGTCTGCGGCGCCTAAACAGGAACTATTCCACCGCAAGTTAATGAAGCTAGTCGCAGGCGATGTCGAGGTTTTTGCCGACGAGGCCTACGTAGCCGCCTTCGCCGGCGGGATATTTGACTGAATAGGAAAAAAAGGAAAAAATAGGAAAAAAAGGAAAGGAGACTCATGACTGAAACCATCTTCTCCCCCTCATTTGGAAATCGCCCGTCCTATCTGGTGGGGCGTGGGAACGTGATTTCGACATTCATCTCCGGCCTTGAGCAGGAGCCGGGCAATCGAGACCGGGCTATGCTCATGCTCGGCCAGCGAGGCAGCGGCAAAACGGTTCTGCTGTGGGAACTTGCCGATCGCGCACGCAAGCTCGGCTTTGTTGTCGCCACGCCCACCGTAGCCTCTGAGGATATGCTCGAGCGCATTGTTGAGAAGATCCAGGAAGCGGGCGAACCCTACGCCAACAAGCATCGTCTCCCCAAACTTGCGGGCGGCAGCCTGAGCGTCTTCGGCTTCTCAGCCGGCCTTGAGTTCACGCGCGATGTGCAGGAAACCAAAAGCTTCCAGTTCAAGCTCACGCAGCTGGCGCGCAAGCTGACCGAGCAGGGACACGGCATCCTCATCCTCATCGATGAGCTCCAGGCCAATTCGCCCGAGATCAGACAGCTCGTCACCGCCTATCAAGAGCTGGTCGGCGAGGGGCTCAACGTCGCGCTTGTCATGGCGGGCCTCCCGGGAGCAGTCTCCGCGACACTCAACGACCGCGTACTGACATTTCTCAACCGCGCACGCAAGGTCACGCTCGAACCGCTTTCAGTTGGAGATGTGGATGCCTACTATCAGCGAGCTTTCGAAGAGCTCGACCTTGATATTCCAGGCAATCTTCGGCTGGACGCTGCTCGCGCAACTCAGGGCTCGCCCTACATGCTGCAGCTCATCGGCTACAACATCGCCAATCGTTGCCAGGCAGGAGAACACGTAACGCCAGAGCAAGTCGACGGAGCAATCGAAGCGTCAAAGGCCGATTTCGAAAACGATGTGTGCGAAACGACACTCGCCGCGCTATCGGACCAAGACGTCGCGTTTCTCGACGCAATGACTGATGACGAAGCCGCCGTGTCGCGCATTTCCGATGTGGCCGAGCGCATGTCAGTCACACCCGACTATGCGCAAAAGTATCGCCGGCGCCTCATCGACGCCGGCGTAATCGAACAGGCGCGCCGCGGTTACGTGCGTTTCGCCGTCCCATATATGGCTGACTACCTGCGCAGCCAACTCTAGGCAGCCACCACAATGGGGACAGGCACCTTTGTGGTGGATTGGGCCCGGTTTGTCTCGATCTGTAACAGTTGGGCCGCCAAAACCGGGCTTGGTGTTACAGATTGAGATTTTCGGGCAGCCCTCTGCAGTTTGTCTAAATCTGTAACAGGTAGAGACGATTTAGCCCGCTAGATGTTACAGATTGAGACGGAAGATTCTAGTCCACGGCGATGTCGAGGTTCTTGCCGATGAGGCCTACGTAGCCGCCTTCGGCTGCCTTGGGGCTGTCGGCGTGGCAGAGAACCCACTTGTCTGCCTTCCAGTAGCAGTAGCTGTCACCGGCGGCAGGCATGTCGGCCGCGGCCTCGGGGCGCGGACCATTGGTGCCAGCGGGCAGCGCCACCATCACCTGGAAGCCACCGTCGTCGACCATGCACGGCGTGTAGTGGAGCGTGGTGTTGAAAACCTCGACGACCTTGCCCGCCGGCACGCGGAACGCCTTGACGCACGCGGTATCGAGCTTGCCGTCCTCGATCTCCCAGCGATGTGCCACGAGCAGGATAAAGTCGCGTGCACCCAGGTTGAACTCGCTCGCGCGGTGGTACTCCAGGCAGTTGAGACGCGTGTTGTGGCCGTTGCACCAGCCGAGCTGGAAGGGACGGCCGCCGTACATGAGAAAGCCAAGCTTGTCGGCATCCTTGACGCCCTCGAGCTCCGGCGCGCTCGCCACGTATTTGCTGCCCTCAGGGATGGGCGTGGAGGCAAGCGCCTCGAGCACGGGCGACGTAAGCTCGGACGGAACGTTATCCCAAACGTTGCCATAGGACTTGAACTCGGGATCGTTGACAGAGTAGATATGCATGTTCACTCCTGTTCGTTTATGTGACAGTACGAACATTCTAGAACAATCGCGTACTATTTTGAGCATTCAATACGAAAAAGCACCCCCGCAAAAAGCGAAGGCGCTTCTGTTGCAATCAATACCGCAAGCAATGAGCGAAGAAGTTGCTCACCAAAAAGGCGACGCGCAGTTTCTTCATTAGCCGAGATAGCCTTTAAGAAACTCAATAGCGCCCAAGCACCAATGGTCGACTTCTGGCGCATGGGGCTTCATCAACGCGTGTCCTCCTTCAGGATACATGACCCCCTCATGGTGCACCCCAGCTGCGTCCAAAGCATCAACCATCTTTTTATAATTGTCTGGCGATACGATGTCATCATCGGCGCATTGCCAAAGATATGTCGGCGGATACTGCTCCCACACATGCTGATTAATGCAGAAATCTTCGAGCGCGTCGCGCCCAGCCTCGCCACATACCGAATCAATAAATCTATTGTCTGATGTGTTCTCAAGGCCATGGAGATCAATCGGCGCATAACACAGGACCAAGGCTTTGGGTGCCTCACATCCGTAGGACGCAAACCCCTTGTTGTCCGTCCCCCACTCGGCAGCCAAATGCGCACCAGCAGAAAAGCCGATAACTGCATAGCTTTTAGCAACATTAAATACCGCTGAATTCTCGAGGACAAAACGGACAGCTCGATTTAGATCGTCGATTGGACGCGGCATCAAAGGCTCGATCCTCACCCTGTATGACAGAACGAACACGTTATAGCCCGCATCGTTGAGCTCGGGGGCAACAGGAAAGCCTTCCATCTGGTGGCAAACGCTCTGATAACCTCCGCCTGAAAGCGCAATGATAAAAGGAGCCCCCGGTCTCCCAGGAAAGAAGAACAATTTCACGTTGCGTCGAGTCGGGTCACGGATGCAGTCGGCCTCATCCCAAATATCGTAGGCAACCCGCCCCCCGGCATCCACAAGTTCGACAATCCGATTCAATCCGCGTAAAACACGAGCAGCTGCATATGGATTAGTATCAGAATTCATATGAGACACAATGGGTTTATCCCACATGCGCTCCCAAGTTGAAGGCCGGCAAAGCATAAGGTGCTCGCCAAAGCCAGCGAACTCAGGAAGGAGCGCAATTTCGCCAAACGTCATATCGGCAGTAATTGTCATAGCTAGTCACTCCAAAAAATGAGGGTGGGCTCGCGTGAATCAACGACAAGCCCACCATATGCAATCTGCCGCGGGGTTTTCGGCAGCTTACATTCCGAATAATTGTCTACTCCACTGTTGCCTCTTCATCAGAGCGATACATGATGTAAACGAGAACGAAGTTAATAATTAAACCGACGACATTGCAAAGAATTGCGCCGATGAGGCTACTCATATCACCAGAAGGATCCATATAACCGGGGAAGCTAAAAATGCCGCTCGACGTCATAACGAACGTACGGGTGTTGAAAATCGCTGGGATAACAGCACTGATTGCTCCGGCGATCATGGAAGCGATAACGATCTTCTTGTGCTCCAAGATGATGCCGTACAGTGCCGGTTCCGTAATCCCGAAAAAGCCCGTAACGGCACAGCTGAACCCAAGACTCTTTTCACTCGGATCCTTCGACCGGAGAGCGAACGCCAAACAAGCACCGACGACACCCATGCTGCAGCAGAGAAGTCCAAGGATAGGATCGGAGCCGACGGTCATAATATTGTTGATGGAAAGCACGATCAGGGCCCAATGGAGTCCAAGGGGAATCATAACAAGACCGAATATCGGCCCGAGAATAACGCCGCAAAGGATGGGGCTGAACTGATAGACCGCCAGCACTGCAGCCGCAAGCAAAGAGCTCGCCTGCTGAATAACGGGGCCGATCACAAGGAGCGAGACAGGGGCGGCAATAGCAACCGTCAGGAACGGGACGAGCGCAAATGCCACAACATCGGGAAGAACCGCCCGCAGCCCCTTATTAAGAACGGACGCGAACCAAGCCGCCACGATAGCAGGAAACACCGTGGAGGAATAGTTCACCATCGTGAACTTCATGCCGAGCAAATCCAGCGCATCGCCCGCCCCGGCCGCAGCAACGAAAGTCGGATAAATCAGGATTGCGCCGAGTACCGCACCGATATATCGATCGGTTCCAAAGAACTGAGCAGCAGATGATCCGACAAGAACGGGCAGGAAATACATGCAGGCATTTCCCATGCCGTACAGCAGAGTGTAAATTCCGCTCTCGGCGGAAACAACACCCACCGTCGTCAGAATACTAAGGACGGCGTTTATCATTCCGCATGCGATCAAGGCAGGAAGAACGGGCATCATGATACCGCTGATGAGCTTCATTAGCTTTCCCAGAAAGCCCTTAGTCTCTCCTTCGCTAGCCTCGGAATCTCCGGCATCAATCCCAGCTTCCTTGGCAACGATTTCATAGACCTTATCGACCTTAGGTCCCACAATCACCTGATATTGCCCCGCGGAATGGCGAATGTCGATCACGCCATCAATCGCCTTGACTTTTGCATCGTCTACGATGCTTTCGTCCTTAAGGTTAAACCTTAAACGAGTCATGCAGTGAGCTACAAATGTAACGTTTTCTGCGCCGCCCACCATCTCGAGAATCTCGGCAGCGAGCTTGGTTGCATCTGCCATAAATACCATTTCTCCCATGTTGAGTTTTATATGTAACCATCAGCAAAGCGCGCGCCTTTGCCGACTAATTACCTTGTTTTCGATGCAATTCGATTGATGTGCATCATGAGGTAGAGTCTTTCCTCGTCTATAAGCTCCTGCCCCGTCAGTCGACTGAGAACAGAAGCAATATCATCGGCGCACATCGATGCCACCGGATATTCTTTTTTGAGCGAGAGATACATCTTGCGGTTGTCGCTCACGATGTTTTCGCCAGAGTTCAACCTATTGAATAGGTACTGAAGATGGGCTGCAAACCTTGCGTAATCGAAACCTTCCCGATCAACTTGAATGCCAAGTCGATTTTCAACAGCAACGGTTGACTCCTCCAGAACACGATCGTAGATATCCGCGCTAAACTCTTTAGCTACTTCGCATGAATCCGAATCGGCCATGTTATTGATAAACGCCATGGCAATTCCAACTGCCTCATGAGCTGGAAGCCTAACGTTAAGACGTTTCCTGATTATCCTAAGTGCATACTCGCCGATTTTAAATTCGACGGGATATTGTTGGCGGACGTCAAACGATAAAGGCATGCGGACAACGATATTTTGCTCTTTGCGCTTAACCGCATACGCGATATGGTCCGCAAGGATAAACGGTAAATTAGGGCTCACGTCATAAGGCAGCAAACCTGTCGACATATCAATAACATCCGAGGTAAGCTCGAGAAGCTCGTCGGGAACCTCGTCAACGAGAGCGATGTAGCGAGAGCTAACGTTATAAAACGTTCGTTGAATCTCCGAAAGAGGGACCTCGTCCCCGACATTCTTAAACCCCAGACCACGGCCGAATGCAACCAGCTGTCTGCCATTTCCATCGACGCAGAGGACAGCGCTGGTATTAATTCGTTTAACAATTTCCATGTGTCCCCCCCCCCTAAACAGAACAAGGCTCCCGAAGCAGAATCCGACAATGAATGTCGACAGATGCTGCTTCAGGAGCCTTGCCTGAATATCACTCTGAAGATTAGTTTAAGCGATCCACCGCTAATGACCTCGAATAAACACTTCTAAACAGTTAAACGGTCGATATCTCCGTGTGAGCGGTTTGGAGGTAGAGGGCGGCCTTACGCCTGCTGGTAGTGCAGGTGCTTCTCGTCGATATCGGCCAGGTCGCGGTCGAGGTAGCGACGCGCGAGCCAGTTTGCCATGGGGAGGTTCTGGTCCAGGTAGTTGCCGCACTCCTCGGGAGCGGCACCGGGGACATCGCCCTCAAAGCCGGCAACAAACTCGAACAGCTCACGCACGAGCGGCAGAATCTCCTCGCTCGTCAGCTCACCAAAAACGACGAGGTAAAAGCCCGTGCGGCAGCCCATAGGGCCAAAGTAGACAATGCGGCTCGACCACTCGGCATGATTGCGCAGGAACGTCGCGCCCAGGTGCTCGATGGTGTGGCACTCGGCCGTGTTCATGACCGGCTCCTTGTTGGGCGTGGTCAGGCGCAGATCAAACGTGGTGACGGCGGCGCCGGTCGCCGGATCGCGGTCGATACGGCTCACATACACGCCGGGCTCGAGCAGCAGATGGTCAACGGAAAAACTCGCGATGCGCTCCATGGCAGATCCTCTCGGTAGTCAATTTGGGACGGGGCTCTTTTAGCTGGTTCGAATGGTCGCACCAATCATACCAGTCAAAAAAGCCCCGTCCCAAATAAGCTACCTGGGACGGGGATCAATGAGTTTTTAATTCCCGTCCCAGAAAAATCACGCTAGGCGGTGTAGGCGATAGTCGCGTCGACAGCGTGGCGCCAGCCGGCGATCTTTTTGGCGCGTTCGTCGGCGGTCATGGCGGGCTCCACGATGCCGCGGGCGCCGTAGACGTCGACGACATCGCGCGTGTACATGCCCAGCGCAATACCGCAGGCCCAGGCCGCGCCCAGGCCGCTCATCTCGTCATTGCTCGCGATGCGGATGGGCGAGCCAACCAAGTCGCTCTCAAACTGCATCAGGTACGCGTCGCGCGTGGGACCGCCGTCAACGCGAAGCTCGGCAAGTGCCGCGCCAGAATCCTCGACCATTGCGTCAATTACGTCAAAGATTTGATAGGCAATCGATTCGTCTGCAGCTTTTACGAACTCCGCGCGACCCGTGGTACGCGTCATGCCAAAGACGCAGCCCTCGGCGTCACTCGCCCAGTGCGGCGCGCCCAAACCGGTAAACGCCGGCACAAAGTAGACGCGGCTCGCCGGATTGGCAGCGTAGCACAGGTCGGTAACCTCCTCGGGGTTATTGATGAGCTCCAGATCGTCGCGCAGCCACGTCTTGACAGCACCGGCGTAGCTCACGTTGCCCTCGAGCACGTACTCGGTCACGCCGTCCATGCGCCATGCGAGCGAGCTCGAAAGCCCGTGCGAGCTGGCAACGAACTCGTCGCCGACGTTCATCATGACCGAGCTGCCGGTGCCATAGGTCGCCTTAGCCATACCGCGGCTGTGGCAGCCCTGCGCGAACAAGGCCGCGTGGCTGTCGCCCAGCACGCCGTGAATGGGCACGGGCGCCGGCAAAAAGCCGCCCAGATCCGTCATGCCGAACAGGCCATCGGAATCGGTCACCTGCGGCAGGCAGGCCACGTCGACGCCAAAGGCCTCGCACACCGGCTCGCTCCAGCAGCCACGGCGCAGGTCAAAGAGCTGCGTGCGGCTGGCATTGGACCAGTCGCAGCGAAACTCCGCGCCGCCCGTGAGCGTCCAGACCACCCAGGCATCGATGGTGCCCAGGCACAGCTCGCCTGCCGCCGCGGCCTCGGCAGCAGCGGGAACGTTCGCAAGGATCCAGGCCATCTTGCCCGCCGGATAGTAGGGAGAGAGCACCAGACCCGTCGTGTCGCGCACCAGCTCGGCCACACCCTCGCGCGCGGTCAGCTCGTCGCACAGCTCGCGGGCGCGGGCGCACTGCCACACCACGGCGTCGCACAGTGGCTCGCCCGTCGTGCGGTTCCATGCAACGGTGGTCTCGCGCTGGTTGGAGATGCCGATGCCGGCGACGTCGGCCGGATCGACCCCGGTCTCCTCCACCACGGCACGCGCCACGGCCAGCACATTGGTGGCAATCTCGGCCGGATCATGGCTCACCCAGCCGGCTTCGTTGACAATCTGGCGATGCGAGCGGTCGGCACGATGAATCAGATGGCCGCCCTCGTCTACCAGCAGCGCCTTGGTGCCCTGCGTGGATTGATCGATTCCGATGATGTAGCGGCCCATGGCCACCCCTTTCAAAACGAATGTGACAAAGGGACGGTCCCTTTGTCACATTCCAATTACTCTGCGGGCAGGAATTCGGCAACGGTCTTGGCGATTCCGACACCCGTCAGGCCGTAGTGTGCAAAGACCTCGGGGCTCGTGCCGGTGATGACCGGCGCGTCGGGCAGGGAGAGGCACTTGACCGGGCGCGGGCAATGCTCGCCCACCACCTGCGCGACCATAGAGCCCAGACCGCCGAAGGGGCTGTGCTCCTCGACGGTCACGACGGCGCGCGTGGCACCGGCGGCCTCAATCACGGCCTCGGCGTCGAGCGGCTTGACGCAGTACATGTCGAGTACCGTTGCCGAGATGCCCTGCTCGGCCAGCAGGTCGGCAGCGTCCACGGCATGGCGGACCATCTCGCCGGTAGCGACGAGCGTTACATCGGTGCCGCGGCGTACCCAGGTGGCGCGATCCATCTGGAACGGGCACTCGTCCTCGGTGTACACGTCCTCGACCGGGTTGCGGCCCACGCGGATGTAGGCCGGTTTGTTATCGGCGACCAGGGCCCGCACGAGCTCGGCGGTCTGGAAGCGGTCGCTCGGCAGATACACGCGCATGTTGGGAATCGCGCTCATGGCGGCGATATCCTGCGCGGAGTGATGGCTCATGCCCAAAGCGCCGTAGGACACGCCGCCCGAGATGCCGATGAGCTTGACGTTGGTGTTGGAGTACGAAACGTCGACCTTGCACTGCTCATACGAACGCGTGGTCACAAAGGACGCCGGCGAAGCGGCCCAGGCCTTCTTGCCGCACGAGGCCATACCGGCGGCGATGCTCACCAGGTCCTGCTCGGCGATGCCGACCTCAATGGACTGCTGGGGATACTGGTCAAAGAACGGCGTGAGCGATGCAGAGCCGCGGGAGTCGGAACACAGGACGACGATGTCCTTGTCAGTTGCGGCGGCCTCGAGCAGCGTGTCGCAGATAACCTTGCGGTTGGCGATCTTGTTAGCCATTGATAGCCTCCTTATGGGCAGCGAAATCGGCGATAATCTGGGCATATTCCTCATCATTGGGCAGGTGATGATGCCAGGCGGCCTTGTCCTCCATAACAGGCGAGCCATAGCCCTTCACCGTGTTGAGGATGATGACCGTGGGCTTGCCGCAGGTCTCGGCCGCAAGCGTCAGCGCGGCGTCGATGGCCCGGACGTCGTTGCCCGGAATGGAGAGCACGTTCCATCCGAAGGCCGCCCAGCGCTCCTCCTGCGAGTCCTGCTTCATAACGTCCTCGGTGCTGCCGCTGATCTGCAGGCGGTTGCGGTCCACGAGCGCGCACAGGTTATCGAGCTGGTAGTTGCCGCCGCTCATGGCGCCCTCCCAGACCGAGCCCTCGGCAAGCTCGCCGTCGCCCATGATGGTGTAGACGCGGTAGTCGCGGCCGTCCATCTTGCCGGCGAGCGCCATGCCCACGGCCACGGGCAGGCCGTGACCCAACGAGCCCGAGTTCATCTCGATGCCCTTGAGCTTGTTGTTGGGGTGGCCGATGTAGGGGCTGCCGAACTTGGAGAAGCGGGCCTTGACGTCGTCGAGGTCAAGATAGCCCTCGTGGCAGAGCACCGCGTAGTAAGCCTCCATGGCGTGGCCCTTAGAGAGCACGAAGCGATCGCGGTTGGGATCGTCGACGGTCTCGGGCGAAATGTTGAGATGGTTGGCGTAGAGGGTCATGAGGGCGTCGATCACCGACATGTCGCCGCCGATATGGCCGCCGGCGCCAGCCATGATGATATCGACGCAATCGCGGCGAAGGTCCCAACGCAGGGATTCAAGCTCTTCGATAGTTGCCATTTCTACTCTCCTCGCAGGTAGGCTTTGACGTCTTCTTCAATCGGGTCGTATAAGTCGGGGGCAATGCCGATGTACTTGCACGCCTCGTAGAGCACCGGCACCACGTTGGCGTGAATAGCGACGCAGTGGTGGATGTAGGGGCCCTCGACGATCTTGGCCTCGAGGCGCTTGAGGTTGTCGACCTCGACCCACAGGTAGGTGCCCATGCCGGCCGGGCCGTCGATGCCGCGGGCATTGCCCAGCAGCAGCGAGTACTCGCCGTTGTCGCCGTCAAAGCGGGCAAGGGTGAGGTCGCCGTGCTTGGCCTCGGCCGTCAGCGCGCCGGGGTGATCGAAAGCCAGCGGGTAGGTGAGCTTGGGCTTGACGGCCGCGCAGCTGCAGGGCCAGGGGCCGCAATGCTGCAGCAGCTCGCCGTTCTCGTTATCGGGATGGCGCACGGTCCAGTCGGCGAACATGCCGCGGTGACGGCCCAGGTCGGCGGCCTCGACCATCAGCGCGGTGATGGCGCCGTGGATATCGGTCTCGCATACGATAGGAATGCCCATCTCGTTGAGGATGGCGTTGGCGGCGCAGGGCATAATGCCCAGCTCGTCCTGCAGAGCGTTCCAGCACTGAATGGCACCGGCGTTGCAGCCATACTTCTCGACCAAGCGCTTCATGGCGATGGCAAGACCGGCGACCGCGGGGACCTTGTCCTCGGGGATGCAGATCTCAAAGCTGTCGTTGATGTGGGCAAGCATGGCGGCCATGGCCTGCTCGTCGGCCTGGGCGTCGCGCACAGCCTGGACAAGTTCGGTCATGGGGATAGGCGAAAGCTGGATGTTGAACTTCTCGAGCAGCTCGCCCTCGTTGCACATGGTCGACCAGAAGTCGAATGGACGGGTGGCCATCTGCAGGATGCGGGTGTGCTTGAAGGTCTTGACCACGTTGCAAACGGCCAAAAAGTCCCAAACGCCGCGCTCGAACTCGGGGTCGGTCAGGCGGCAGTTGGTCATGTAGGTGAAGGGAACCTGGAAGCGGCGCAGGACCTTGCCGGTGGCGAACAGACCGCACTGGCTATCGCGCAGGCGCGTGCCGTCGGGCTCGGGGCGCTCGTCGCGCGGGCCCCACAGCAGCACGGGCAGGCCGAGCTCGCGGGCAAGGCGAGCGCAAACGTACTCGGTGCCAAAGTTGGCGTGGCACAGCATAATGCCATCGACGCCCTCGGCGCGGAATTTCTTGACGATAGGCTCAATGTGGCTGTCGTCGAACAGCAGGCCCTCGTCATTGATGTCGTCGATATCCACGATGTCGACGCCGATCTCGCGCAGGCGATCAGCCGTCAGGCCGCGATACTTGATTGCGTCCGGCGCGCTAAAGATGCTGCGGCGCGTGGGCACAAAGCCGAGCTTGATCTTGTCCATGTACGTCCTCCCCTAATCACATGTTCAGTAAACAGACGCATGTTTCGTTTTGTTCTGTTTACTAAATGTTTTACTCTTTTGTTTAGAAGTGTAACGCGAAATACCCGTAAACGGTAGAGAAATCAGCCTAAACGGTATGTAAACAATCTGAACATACAAGGGCAACAAAAGGAGGGCCCCGAAGGACCCTCCCTATCCGCACATGTATGTAAACGAATCAACACCGCCCTGTTACCGCGAGTACACCACCCACGGTGATAAGCCGGCAGCAAAGTCCGTGGCTACGCGCCCAT
This sequence comes from uncultured Collinsella sp., assembly GCA_900546425.1. GTDB lineage: Bacteria > Actinomycetota > Coriobacteriia > Coriobacteriales > Coriobacteriaceae > Collinsella. Next base: position 18,653 of record URCU01000011.1, read on the forward strand.
CTTGCGATAGACGTCCACGAACTCCTTGGCAAGGATGCCAAAGCCCTCGGCGCTCATCAGCTGATCCTCGGCATGGACGACCAAAAGATCGATGCTCAGGTTCTCGCCGGCGGCAGTCTGCTGGACAAGGCCACCATGGGCAGCGTGGCCCTCGGCATAGTGCTGCTGGCCTTCCGTGATCTTTGTCTCGGCCTCTTCGAACTTGCCGTCACGAGCTAGATGAATCGCATCGATATAGCAGCTGCGCGCGCAACCGACGCCTGCAATGATCTGAAAACTCTGAAGCTGAATCTCTTCTGCCGTCATACTTACAGCCCCATCAGTTCCTTGGCCTGAGCCAGAGCCTTGACGCCGTCCATCATGCCGTAGGTGGTCATGGGAATTACGCCGACCGGAACCCCGGGGCATGCGGCGCAAACTTCATCCTTGGCATAGCCAACCTGCGGCCCAAGCAGAATGCAGTCGGCATTGCGGCCAATGGTGGCAGCCTCGTTGACGGCGTGAGCGGACACCTCGCACTCCAGGCCCTCGGCGTCGGCGGCCTTCTTGATGTTCTTCATGATGATGCTCGTGGACATGCCGCCAGCGCACATAAGAACGATGTTTTTCATTGCAGTTCCTTTCCTGTAACCCCTCACAGGGACTTATATGTTTCGGCGATCAACGCGATCGGCCGAACCTTCGAACTTGTGGACAATGACCTACTCGGCAGAAGCCTTTGCAGCAGCTTCCTCGGCCAGTGCCTCCTTATCGGCCATCTTGACGAACGGGATAAACAGCAGTCCGACCAGCAGGATTGCGGCGAGGACGATTGCGACCAGGCCAATGCCGCCCGTAAAGAAGTTGCTGATGGGCAGCGGCACGACAAACGGCATGGAAATGGTCGGGTTAAATGCATTGCCCAGACCGAGCATCAGGCCGACGGCGGCAGCAATGCAGGCCACGGGCTTGAGCAGGATGTAGGGGATGAACATATAAGGGTTCATGGCAATGGGCGTACCGAAGATGATGGGCTCGGAGATGTTGAAGAGTGCGGGCACCAGGGCAATCTTGGAGAGGGCCTTGTAGCGCTCGGACTTGGCCGTGAGCAGCGCAAGCTCCATGCCAAGGGCGTCAACAGAACCGACAGAGAACATGATGATGAACGACAGGTACGGCAGTGGCTGGCCGGCAACGAATGCCTCGGTGTTGGCAAGAGCGCAGGCCTGGATAACCGGCATGTACACGCTCATCAGGACGCTGGGGTGGATACCAAAGAAGAACAGCAGGTTGCACAGCGTAAAGTAAATGACAACGGCCCAGGGGCTGGAGCCCAGGAACATAACGGGAGTGGCAATGGTGCTGTTGATGAGGTTAAAAACATCGCCGAAGCTCGTCATGCCCATGCCCCACTTAACCAGAGCAGCCGTGGTGAAGATGACGATGGCGCAGAACATCGGAGACAGCGAATCGGTAACGAACTGAGGGACGGAATCGGGCATGGGGATGGCGATATGCTTCATAAGGAAGTTAAGCGCCTTCGGCACGATCAACGCCACGAGCAGCGCAACGAACAGACCCGAGCTGCCCAGATAACGGGTCACGATAAACGTCGAGCCGTCCTCGGCATGGCCAAGAGGAATCAGCAGGAGCAAAACGCCAATAGCCGCAACCGTCGACGTAAGGCCTTTGTTCCCGAGCACCTTGCCGTAGGAGTACGAGACCGAGGCGCACATGTAGATGGCGCCGAGGTTCATGGTAACGACCAGTACGTCGGTAATCGTCGCCGACATGCCGGTGCTGGCAAGGAACGCCTGCAGCGGCGGGATCGGCAGCCCGTTGATAATGGAGAGCAGCGCCACGCCCAGCGTAACGGGCATGGTCGCCATCATGCCGGACATAAGGCCCTTTACGACGTTAAAGCTACTCACTTTGTGGGCAATGGGGCCCACGTGCTTCTCGAGGAAGCCCTGCATCGAATCGAGAACGCTCATTTGTGTTCACTGATCCTCTCTAAACGAATCATCTAGCTGTCAAACGGGAAATTGCGGCCGACTCTTTCCCGCCTATGACCAATGGAAATATGGTTACGCCTTGAGCTCGAGGACGAGGAGCCAATCCCCAACCCCGGGTTTGTCAGGCAGGGTAATGCTGTCCGTGACGGCAAGGGCGTCCTCGCCGTCACGGTATGCGCCCGTGCGAGGGTTAAACCATCGGCTTGCATAGGCAGCGCCCGTCGGCACACCCTCGATAGCAAGCTTTTGGCGCACGGTATCGCCAAAGTACGCGACGATGCGCGAAAGGTCCTGGTTGGCGGTTGCCAGCGGAGCCTTGTTGGCAAACAGGTTGCCCGCATCGGTCGTTTCGTAGGGAGCGAGCTCCCAGAAGTGATTGTCTTCGTAGAAGGAGCGCATGTAGCCCATCTGGACCGCACCTTCTCCGTCTACCGCCTGGGCCCAAGTAACGCCAAAGCGGTTGAAGATCGCCATAAAGGGGTCGAGCTCCTCAGGGCTTTCCCACACGTTGTCCCAGATTCCCTGGGCTCCGTAGGTATAGCCGGCGCCGCCGGCCTGCATGCAGATATACGCCACACGGCGCAGCATGTCTGCGGTGCACAGGCGCGTACCCATCTCCTCGAGCGTCGAGCAAAACTCGTAGAGCGCCTCGCCCTCAACGAAGGGCTTGTCGTCATGAGCTGACAGATAGTCAAAGTAGTCGCTTGCCTTGATTATGTAATCGCCGTGACCGGCTTGGTTGAGCGTAAAGTCCATCCAGGGCTCATCCTGGTAGTAATCGGCAAAGGGGCGCTCGTTGGTATAGTGCGCCGTCGCCAGATGACCATAGCCGTCGCGTGCCTCAATCTCCAAGGCGACCTCACGCCAGCCGTCAAGCATGGCGGCTCGACCTTCTTTGCGGTATCCGGCAACCTCGCCGGCAAGCGTCCACACCATCGGATATGCACCGTAGCGCGCCACCAGGTAGCGGGCGAGATGCTTTTGGTGTTCCACGGCATGCTCGCCGAGAATGGCAAACGCCCACGCTTGCCCAAGTGCGTTCACTAAGCCCGCATCGGCAATATAGGCCATGCGGCGGTCGAGCTCCCGCTGGTAGAAGGCCACATTAGGCACATCTTCCACGCCCTTGGCCATGCCACCGTCAATCCAATAGCGATCTCCTGCGCCCATGTCAGAGCGCAGGTTGGTCTGATAGACGGTAAAGCCCTGCTCGGCACGTAGGTCGACCATACCGCGAAATTGGCTCGTCATGCCGGGGTGGTTCGACGCATCCCAGCTCTCACGGTAGGCAAACTCCCAATGGGTATCGCCCAGCCAAAAGAACGGCGTACCATCTGAATAGGCAAACATGCGCGAATCGTCTGCAACGCGGATAAAACCGTGGCGATACAGATCGAGGTCGCCCGCGTACGGCACGGCCTCGACGCGGCCCGTGCAGCCATTAAGACCGGTCTGCTCGGGAGCCTCGATAACATAGTTCCAGGCACCCAGCTCGGTCGGGGCAAACGACACGCAGTAGGTACGCCCACCATCCCAGTAGGCCTCACGGCGAATTACCCTGCCACTCGAGCCGGTGAACTCCGCCCAAATCTCAACATCCAAAAACGGGTTATCGAACGAACAGGCGCTCTCAAACGTCAGAACAACCGGTCGCCAAATCTCGGCAACGACATCTTGATTCAACGTCATATCCATTGCAGACCCCTCTCTGGTCTTAGTCTTGCTAGTTCAGTCCTCGCTCACGGGCGGATGCCATGGCAAAGTCAACGATCGCCTTGGCATCTTCGGCACAAATAAAGCCTTGTGACACCTCGATCGCCGTATCGCGCTCACACAGAGCGCGATAGTTTTCGAGCGACCCGTACAGCTCTTTGAGCATCGATGCCGAGAACGACTCCATGTGGCCAAACAGCCCGTCCTTATCGCTCGTCTTATCGACCGTGCCCTGCCCCGGCTCCACCAAGCTCGTGTTGGAGTAGCGGGCAAACGGATGCTCGAGCAGGCAGGTGCGAAGTCCGCCCTTGGTATTTCCCAGGGCATCCTTTACGTTCTCGCCGTTCGCGTCCAGCTCAATGCGTGGACAGGTTGCCGGAGCCGAACCCGTACGGACCCAGCGGAACAGGTTACGGAATGCAGCATGGAACAGATACTGCGACGGATAGGCGTTTGCCTCGGCATGCTTACCGACATACACCGGCAGATGGTCGATACGCTTAAGATCCTCGTCGTCTTGGTAATAGTCGACGTAGCTCCACTGCGTATCGTGGGAAGCACCCGTCACCTCGTACAGCCGGTATTTAAAATCGGGGTCGTCGCTATCGGGCATAAGCGTGCGCCAACTCTCAAAGCGACCGTTTTCGCTTTCGGTCTGAAGGGCGATAAACGGCTCCTCGACGTGCTCCACACGCAGTAGATGGTGTGCGTATCCCCGGCTGCATTCATACTGGTTGACGGGAATGCACATCGAATGGATGCCGCCGCCAGACAGGTATCCGTCAAACACGCGGCCGTCACGGCGCACCTCCTCGCGATAGGCAAAACTGTTAAGGTAGCGAAACAGGTAGGCGCCAGACTGAGACCATCCTGTAAGGCAAATTGCCTGGCGAGGATAATCGCGGATCGGGTTAAGGTCGGAGTCTCCGCGCAAGAGCCACGCAAGATCGGTCAGCATGTCCCAAAACAGGCCAGTCTCATAGGAGATGTCCATGTCGGGAAGCGCGCCGTCGCGTTCGAGCTGTTCCGGATCAAAGTCAAAGGGCCGCTCGGGAGTTGGGTTTGCCCAGCTCATGAAGGCATAGCGATCGGGATTGAATTCCTTGAGCTTGGCGATGGTGTTGGGCTTGCTGGTAATGCCCACATAGATATCGCCAGAGCGCACGAACTCGCCGTGACCCAGAATCCACATGCGCTCGATTTCCATAAACGATGTGGGATTGATGATCTCCACGACCACATTGCCACTCGCTTGCGCCGGATCTTTCGGAGCACGAACAACGATCCGATTGGAATAAGGAGCGTCGGCAGTCATGACCTCCACGCCGCCGTCTTCGTCGGCGGTGCGATACACGTTGGCGGTACCGTCAACGCGATACTCGCGCTCGACGTAATCCTTTGCGCTCAGATGACAGTAGCGCTCGGCGCTCGAAAACGGATAACTCTCATCCGTAATGGGCATTTCGAAAATACCGCTGATCATCTCGTCCCCCTTGCTGTTGCGTTTGTTGAGACAAACTCTACTGGGGACGCAACTTAACTTCTATTGATTCTTAAGTTGACTTACTAAATATTTAGCTTAATGAACAGCTGGGTGTTAAGCTCGTTTTAAGTTAACAATCGTTAGGAACCACCATGGCCGTTACTGCAAAACAAATTGCTGATCAGCTAGGAATCTCGGCAGCGGCCGTCTCCCTTGCACTTAACAATCGACGCGGCGTAAGCGAAAAAACACGGCAGCTGGTGCTCAGCACCGCTGAAGCCCTAGGTTACGACTTTAGCAAGATTAAGTTCGAGCGACAAAAAAGCGGAACCGTTGCCTTGGTTGCCTTTAACCGGCGCCGCATCTTTACGACCCCCTTCTTCGCCGACATGCTCGCCGGAGTCGAGGGCGCCCTTAGGCATGCGGGATTCTCGTTTTCGCTGGTGAACTACTCACCATTCGAAAATATTCACCAACAGATCGCCGACATTGCCGAGGCACAATATGACGGTGTCATCATCCTCGCAACCGAGATGTACGAGTCGGATTTTTTGCCGTTTGCATCGCTGGACTGCCCTCTGCTGCTGCTGGACTCATGCATGAGCGTTGGGGTCGACACGGTCAAGATCGACAACGCTGCCAGTATGACACTTGCCGTACAGTACCTGTATTCGAAGTATGGATCGGTCCCCGGCTTGTTAACAACGCCCATTACCTTGGGCAACTTCACCGAACGACGTTTCGCCTACGAGCACGCCATCGGTCAGCTAGCCGGGTCGGAAAAATGCGGCATCATCCACGAGCTCGCCGTCGATCTAGACGAGGCTTACTCGGGCATGCTCGACATTATTGATTCGGGCGAGTCCCTTGCCCAAAGCTACGTCGCCGTCTTTGACGATGTGGCTATTGGAGCCATGAAAGCCTTCATCGAGCGCGGCTATCGCTTGCCCGATGACGTACGCATCGTCGGCTTCGACAACAACATCGGCGGCACCTACGTGCAGCCGCAGCTGACCACGCTCAACGTTCCTTCGCAGTATATGGGCGCCATCGCCGCACGACGCCTCGTCGAGATCATCGACGAGGCCGAGCACCACCCGCTCAAAATCGAGCTGGGGGCATCGCTTATCAAACGCCATTCCGCCTAGATTTCGCGCACGCTCTGGCGCTCGACAAAATAGGTCGACACGGCCGTCTTGCAGGTATAGCTCTTGGGATTGCGGATGTTGCCCACCAGACGGCGCACCGCGATCTCGCCCACCTCGTGCTTGGGAACGTGCACCGTGGTGAGCGGCGGGTTGGAGAAGGCACCCAAAGACAGGTCGTCAAAGCCGATGATCGAAACATCCTCGGGCACGCGAATACCGTGCTCGTTGAGCGCGCGCATGGCGCCTACGGCGAGCACGTCGTTCTCGGCAAAGAAAGCCGTCGGCAGGTCGTCGCGCGAGACGCTGTCGAGCCACGCGCCCATGTCGCGATAGGCACCCTCGAGCGTGGTGCCCAGCGTGACACGCCATGCCGGATTGGCCTCGAGGCCCGCATCCTCAAGCGCTTGGCGATAGCCGCGCTCGCGGTCCTTAAAGTTGCGGATACGAAGGTCGCCCGCCAGATAGCCGATTTGCTTGTGACCTTTCTCGATGAGGTAATCCACAGCACGCAGCACCGAGTCGGTATTGGCAATGACCACGGCATCAAAGTATTGACGATCGCTCCAGCCGTCGAGCACGATCAGGTGAGCGGCAGCGTTGGCAAACAAGGCGTAGTCTTCCTCACCCAGCTCGGTACCCATCAGCACGATAGCAGCGGACGGATCGGCGATCAGGCCCTCGACCTGCGGACGTACGGCGTCAAGATCGCTAAAGTCGAGCGAGACAAAGCTCGTGCTCATGCCGTGGCGACGCGCCTGGCGCTCCACGCCCTCAATAACCGCGGGGTGAAAGGTGCTCTCGTCCAGGATGGCGCCCGTCTTGCGCGCAAGCACAAACTGGATGCTCTCGAGCTGCGTCGACTGCTGGTAGCCGAGCGACTGTGCGCACTCCAGGATGACCTTGGCGGTCTCCTCGCTCACGCTGCGCTTGCGGTTGAGCGCGTTGGACACGGTCGCAGGCGAAAAACCGGTGATGCGGCTGATTTCGCGGACACTTGCTTTGGCCATTGTTCCCCCTAGTAACGGTCGCGGTCGAGCATCGTGGCCTGACCGCCCCGTGACTCGACAACTAAACGACCGCAAATTCAATCTAAACAGAATAGTAAATGTTTAATAGCTAGTTTAGCCTGTTGTCAAGCGAAGCGACGCGACTATTCCCCCAACGGGCACATTTACTCGGTAGCTAAAAAGCCCCGTCCCAAATTGACTACATGGGGCGGGGCGCGGAAATCATTTAGCCAAGAACACGGGCCATGCGCGTCTTGAACTCGGACAGGAAGCGCGGGGCGTCGACGGTCAGCGCCACGAGTGCGCCCTTGTCGGGATTGGCCACACGGCGCTCATCGCAGATGGTGCGGCCGCGATACTCGCCGAGCAGGTCGACGCGCAGGTTACAGCCGAGCGCACCCACGAGCGTGGGGTCGATCGCCACGGCAACGGCCAGCGGATCGTGCAGTGCACAACCACCCAGGTAGGGGGCGTTCATCTCGTACGAACCAATGTAGTGCTCGACCATGCTCGCAAACGCGCAACCGGCCATGGTGCCCGAGCCCGTCCAGCCGGCAATGTCGCGGCGCGTGAGCACCACGCGATGCGTCACGTCCAGACCCACCATAGTGAGCTTGCGGCCCGAACGCAGCACGGCATCGGCCGCCTCGGGATCGCTTGCCATGTTGGCCTCGGCGCCCGCACTCACGTTTCCGGGCACGGTAAGCGCACCGCCCATCACGACCACGCGGCCGATAGACATCATCGCCGCCGCATCGCGCTCCAAGGCAAGTGCCAGGTTGGAGAGCGGACCGGTCGCCACGTAGATCAGATCGGGGCCATAGGTGCGCGCGGCATCGATCAGATAATCGACCGCCGCGTTACCGTCGGCCGACGTCGCCCCCACCGGCTCGTACGGCGACGCGGGCACGCTCGCCCCGCCAATGCCGTTCTTGCCGTGGATGAGCGTGGTGGACGCCGGCGGTGTATAGGGCTCAGTCGCCTTAATGGGACGATCGGCGCCCAGGTACACCGGAACCTCGGGGCGACCCAACAGATCGAGCACTGCCAGGCAGTTGTGCGCCGATTGCTCGACGCGCACGTTGCCAAAGCACGTGGTGATGCCCACGAGCTCCACCTCGGGGCTCGCGATGGCATAGGCAAGCGCCATCGCATCGTCCACGCCCATATCCAGATCAAGGATCAGCTTCTTGATTGCCATTGTTCTACTCCGCTTCTCCGTCTTTATCGTTTAACCAAACCAATGTTCAACTTCGGCGCGCGTGGGAATCGACTGCTGAGCGCCCAGGCGCGACACCGTCACCGCCGAGGCGCGAGCACCCGCGGCCATGCACTCAAAGAGCGGCAGCCCCTCCAGACGAGCCGCGGCAAGCGCGCCGATAAACGTATCGCCGGCGGCTGTGGTATCGACTACCGTGCTCGAAAGTGCCGGCATACGCAGCGGCTCGCCGTCATCGCCGAGCGTAACCGACCCGGCGCCGCCCAACGTGATGACCGCAGCCCCGGCACCCTTGGCGAGCAGGGCATTGAGCGCCGCGACGCAGCTCTCATCATCTGCGGGCAAGATGCCCGTCAGCACCTGGCACTCAGTCTCGTTGGGACAGACCAGGTCGACCGCAGGCCAGGCCTCCACAGGCAACTCGCAGGCAGGCGCTGGATTAAAGACCGTATAGAACCCCAGCTCGTGAGCGCAAACAAGCGCCTCGGCAGTCGCTGCAAGGTCACATTCGCCCTGGGCGATAAAGACGCTTCCGGCAGCCGGGGCGATCTCGTTGGCGTCGCCGTCGAGCTCATCGGCCACCAGACGTCTCAGCGCGCAGGCCACATCCTCACCCGTAAGCGCGTGGTTGGCGCCCGGCGACAGCACGATGCGGTTGTCGCTCTCGCAGCGAATGATAGTCGCGGTACCGGTCTCCACGTCATCGCGACGCGCCACGAACTCAACGTCCACGCCGGCATCCTGAAGCCCCGCCACGAGCGCATCGCCAAACGCATCGCGCCCGACCGCGCCAATCATGCACGTGCGCGCACCCATGCGCGCGGCGGCGACGGCCTGGTTAGCGCCCTTGCCACCGGCGTTGGTGATAAAACCGCTGCCACCAACGGTCTCGCCCGCGCGTGGCATGCGCTCGCACGCCACCGAAAGGTCCATGTTCATGCTGCCGAACACCGCAACGATGCCGCGATCTGCCATGGAAACCTCCTCATCTGCGGGCCTTGCACCCACCGTCGGCCGTCGATCGTGCGCTCTCGCACCTCTATAACTTTAGTTCACTTTGATGTGAACGCGCGCTTGAGCTTGCACCAGCAGCAAGCATTCACAGGAGCAGGCAGCTACAATGAATATGTGCTGATTATTCTCGTCATTGGATGATGTTTTATGGAACAATTCCCGCAATCGAGCCCACGCGGCCCGCGCCGCGTGCCCGATAACCAGGCGCCGCACGAACGCCCGCGCGCCGACCGCCGCACCGGCGAGTCGCGACGCGGCCCGAGCCCGCATCGAACGCCCACCAACAAGGACGCGCGTGCAGCCAAGACCAAGACCGGCGCCACACGCTCGTCCGCTACCGACCAGCAGGCGACCGCTCGCCCCAAGTCCCGCTACATTCCCGCGCTCGACGGTCTGCGTACGCTCGCCGTCGTCGCGGTGGTGCTCTATCACCTCAACCTCACGTGGGCTCAGGGCGGCCTGCTCGGCGTCACGATCTTCTTTGTGCTTTCGGGCTATCTGATCACGCGCTTACTGCTCAACGAAGTCGCTAAGACCGGTCGCATCGACCTTAAGAGCTTCTGGATTCGCCGCATCCGTCGCCTGGTCCCCGCCGTGGTAACGGTAGTGTTCGTGACCTGCGCGCTGTGCACCATCTTTAACCACGTGATGCTCACCAAGATGCGCCCCGACATCCTGCCGTCGCTGCTGTTCTTCAACAACTGGTGGCAGATTGCCCAAAACGTCTCGTACTTCAATGCTCTGGGCGACCCCTCACCGCTCACGCACTTTTGGTCGCTTGCCATCGAGGAACAGTTCTACCTGATTTGGCCGCCACTGCTGTTTGCCATGGTATCCATGCATGTGAGCAAGCCCAACACGCGCCGCGTGGTTCTGGGCCTTGCCGCGGTATCTGCCCTCGCCATGATGGTGCTTTACAACCCTGCCGCCGACCCCAGCCGCGTGTACTACGGCACCGACACCCGCGTGTTCTCGCTGCTACTGGGTGCCTGGATGGCCTTTATCCCCGATCGCGACCTGGCGCCGGTGCGTCTCGCTCATCGTTTGGGGCTCAATCGCCTGGCTGGCGCCGCCAAGCACGGCAAGAACGCCGAGGGCAAGCCTGGCGAGAAGGCCGACGAATCAGCCGAGACCGCCCCGGCACAGCCGAGCGCCCTCGTGCGTTTTTGGTCCTCACCCGCATCCATCGATGTGTTGGGCGTCGTGGGCCTGGTTGGCCTTGCCGCCATGGTCGCGCTCACCAACGGCTACACCGCGTTCCAGTATCGCGGCGGCACGCTGTTATGCTCCATCCTCACGCTCATGGTCATCGCGGCCTGCGTGCAGCCCCAGGGAATGGTTGCCCGCGTGCTGTCCGCCGAGCCGCTCGTGTGGGTTGGCAAGCGCTCGTACAGCATCTACCTGTGGCACTATCCGCTGCTGTTGCTCATGAACCCGGTCGCCAACATCAACGATACGCCCTGGTGGCAGTACATCTTGCAGGTACTTGTGGTGGTCGCCGTAGCCGAGTGCTCCTATCGCTTTATCGAAACGCCGTTTAGAAAGGGCGCCTTCGGCCGCACCGTCACCGAATTCCGCGATGGCACCACCACGCCCGCCAACTGGGCACGCACGCACGTCCCTGTCTGTGCAGCCTGCGCTGTCGTGTTGGTCGTTGCACTGGGCGGCCTGATCTTTGTGCCCGAGACGTCCGCGCTGAGCGGCGAGGGCGCCGAAGTTCTGAACAAGGAAGCCAAAAACACCGCGCCCACCGACCAGCAGGCGGCCGATGACACCGACAAGGACAACGACGGCTTCCCCGATGGCTCCTACGACCTGTTGATGATCGGTGACTCCGTGTCGCTACGCGCCGTTGATTCCTTTGACGGTGTGTTTCCGCACAGCCATATCGATGCCGAAAAGGGCCGCCAGTTTGATGCGGGCCGCGCGACATTTGAGGGCTATATCCAGCAGAACCTTGCCGGCAAGATCGTGGTCTTTGCCCTGGGCACCAACGGTTTGGTAACGGACGCCCAGGTCGACGCGATCATGGCCGACGCCGGCGAGCAGCGCATTGTCGTGTTTGTAAACACGCGTAGCCCGCAGCCGTGGGTCGGGTCCACGAACCAGGCCATCGCCAACGCCGCAACGCGCTACAAGAATGTACGCGTTATCGACTGGTACGGGTACAGCGCCAACCGCAACGACCTGTTTGACGGCGACGGCACGCACCTGTCGGCCACCGGCGTGGCCGAGTACCTCAATCTCATCCACGATGCGGTCAAGAAGGACCTGCCCGTGCACCCCGAGGACCACGTCAACGATCCGCAGCCGGCAGCCGTCAAGTCCGCCGCCGATGCACTCGTCAATGCCCTCGCCTACAAGCCACACAAGCTCGGCGGCGACAAGTAACGCGCAGTCAAATCCGCTCACACCCGCAGGGGGCGTCGGCCGTGGCCGACGCCCCCTGCGGCAGTTAGGGACGTTCCTTATGTGCCGGCACCTGGAGACACTCCTGACGCAGCCGATGAAGACCTCTACGGATGAATTCCAAGCCGCTCCGCCGCTCCAGACATCGTTTCCGTGCCTCGCGCCTGCTCCAAACAATCAAAACAAGCCCTTTTCGCCGCAACCCCAAAGGTCTGGGGCAAAAAAGGCCAAATATGAGTACTGTTACCATTTTAGTAGCAGGCAAAACCACCCAAAATGACATCCGGGCGACCCCTACAGCCCTCTAAAGCAGCCAACCTGACTGGTTTAAGGCGTATTGGGGCCAATTTTAATGGA
>URCU01000012.1:0-29504 GCA_900546425.1 uncultured Collinsella sp.
GGGGTATAAATGGTAGAAATAGATACGCCGTGCGGCTTGACATTCCGTTCCAACGTGTGCAAGCAGGCAAAATGGCAAGTGTCAACGACGAAATCTACCATTTCTACCCCGTCCCCAGATGGCAGAAGTAAGGAGCGCCGAGTATGGCCGAGAAAACGATTGATATCGCGTCGCCGATCCTGTCGCGCAATGAGCGCCTGGCAGATCAGCTGCGTCAGCGATTTAAAGAGACAAACACCTATGTGATCAATGTGCTGTCGAGCCCCGGTTCGGGCAAGACCACCACGATTTTGGGCACCAACGAGCGCCTGCGCGACAAGGCCGGCCTGCGCTGCGCCGTCATCGAGGGCGATATCGCCTCGGACGTCGACGCCATCACCATGAAGGAAGCCGGCATGCCCGCCATCCAGATCAACACGGGCGGCCTGTGCCACCTCGAGGGCAACATGATCATGGAGGCCGTTGACGCGTTCGACCAGGCTGTGGGTCTGGAAAACATTGACGTCATCTTTATCGAAAACGTAGGCAACCTGGTCTGCCCGGTCGACTTTGACCTGGGTGAGAACCTGTCCATCATGATCCTCTCGGTGCCCGAGGGCGACGACAAGCCCATCAAGTACCCGGGCATCTTCCAGCACGCCGGCGCGCAGCTGCTCAACAAGGTCGATGTGGCCCCGGCTTTCGATTTTGACATGGATAGGTATACTAAGACACTCGATGACCTCAATCCGCAGGCGCCGCGGTTTGCCGTGAGTGCACGCAAGGGCGAGGGCATGGATGCCTGGTGCGATTGGCTCATCGGGCAGATTGAGCAAGCAAGGGCGTAAGTCGGCCGCTGCAAGTGCGGGCGCAGCTGCAGAGATACGAGATAGGAGCCTCTTTTGAAGCTCATCATCGCCGAGAAAAACGACGCCGCGCGTCAGATCGCCGAGCGCCTGTCCACGGGCAAGCCCAAAAAGGACAAGGTATACAACACCGCCATCTACCGTTTTGAGTGGAAGGGCGAGGAGTGCGTGACGATCGGCCTTGCCGGTCACATCCTTGCACCCGATTTTTGCGACAGTGTACTGTTCGATAAAAAGTTGGGCTGGTATTCGGTCACCGAGGACGGCGAGGTGCTGCCGGCCGACATACCCGATGGCCTGGCTCGTCCGCCCTACGACACCAAACGCAAGCCGTTTCTTGCCGACGGTATCTCCATCAAGGGCTGGAAGCTCGAGAGCCTGCCATATCTCACCTGGGCGCCCGTCATTAAGCTGCCGGCCGAGAAGGAGCTCATCCGCTCGCTCAAGAACCTCGCCAAAAAGTCTGACAGTGTCATCATCGCCACGGACTTCGACCGTGAGGGCGAGCTGATCGGTTCGGACGCCCTCAATAAGGTGCGCGAGGTGGCGCCCGACCTGCCGGTCGCTCGAGCTCAGTATTCTTCGTTTACCAAGGCCGAGATCACGCACGCCTTCGATAATCTCGTCTCGCTCGACCAGAATCTAGCCGACGCCGGCGAGAGCCGCCAGCACATCGACCTCATTTGGGGCGCGGTGCTCACGCGCTACCTGACGCTCGCCAAGTTTGGCGGCTTTGGCAACGTGCGCTCCGCCGGCCGCGTACAGACCCCGACGCTCGCCTTGGTGGTCGAGCGCGAGCGCGAGCGCATGGCGTTTGTGCCCGAGGACTATTGGCAGATTCGCGGCATGGGTGCCGCGCAGGGCGCCGCCGAGGACGACCGCTTTAAGATTGCACACAAGACGGCGCGTTTTACCGACAAGGATGCTGCCGAGACGGCGTACGGCCATGTCGACGGTGTCGCGACGGCGACCGTTGCCGCGGTGACCAAGCGCTCGCGTAGGCAGCAGCCGCCCACGCCGTTTGCGACCACCTCGCTGCAGGCTGCTGCCGCAGCCGAGGGCATCTCGCCTGCGCGTACCATGCGCATCGCCGAGTCCCTCTACATGGCGGGCCTCATCAGTTACCCGCGTGTCGACAATACCGTGTACCCTGCGACGCTCGATTTGGGCGCCGTGGTGAGCGATCTGGCAAAGATCAATCCGGCGCTGGCGCCGGTGTGCAAAAAGGTGCTCGCCGGTCCCATGAAGCCCACGCGCGGCAAAGTCGAAACCACCGACCACCCGCCTATTTACCCCACGGGCGAGGGCGATCCGTCCACGCTCGACGGTGGCCAGCGCAAGCTCTACGACCTCATTGCCCGTCGCTTCCTGGCAACGCTCATGGGGCCCGCGACCATCGAGAACACCAAGCTCGAGCTCGATGTGAACGGCGAGCCGTTCGTGGCCTCGGGCGACGTGCTCGTGACCCCTGGCTTCCGCGAGGCCTATCCGTACGGCCTTAAGCGCGATGAGCAGATGCCGCCGCTGGAGCAGGGCGATACGGTCGACGTGTTCGACATTAAGCTCGAGGCCAAGCAGACCGAGCCGCCCGCGCGCTACAGCCAGGGCAAGCTCGTGCAGGAGATGGAAAAGCGCGGCCTGGGCACCAAGTCCACGCGCGCGAGCATCATCGAGCGTCTGTATGCCGTGCGCTATCTCAAAAACGATCCCGTTGAGCCGAGCCAGCTGGGCATTGCCATCATCGACGCGCTGACGCAGTTTGCCCCGCGCATCACGAGCCCCGATATGACCAGCGAGCTCGATGGCGACATGACCCGTGTGGAGCGCGGCGAGGATACCGAAGAGCATGTCGTGACGCACTCGCGCGCGCTCCTGGCTGGCGTGCTCGACGAGCTGCTCAAGCACACGCAGGAGCTGGGCGACGCCATCAGCGACGCCGTCACGGCCGATGCGCGCGTGGGCGCCTGCCCCAAGTGCGGCAAGGACCTGGTTATGAAGACGAGCGCCAAGACCCGTGGCAGCTTCATTGGCTGCATGGGCTGGCCCGACTGCGACGTGACCTATCCGGTGCCGAGCGGCGTCAAGGTCAGCCCGCTCGAGGGCGAGGCGGCCGTGTGCCCCGAGTGCGGCGCGCCGCGCATTAAGTGCCAGCCGTTCCGCCAGAAGGCCTTCGAGATTTGCGTGAACCCCACGTGCCCCACTAACTACGAGCCCGACCTTAAGGTGGGCGAGTGCAAGGTGTGCGCCGAGGCAGGACGCCATGGCGATCTGATCGCGCACAAGAGCGAGAAGAGCGGCAAGCGCTTTATCCGCTGCACCAACTATGACGATTGCGGCGTGAGCTATCCGCTGCCGGCGCGCGGCAAGCTCGAGGCGACGGGCGAGACCTGTCCCGAGTGCGGCGCCCCCATCGTGGTGGTCAACACGGCGCGCGGTCCGTGGCGTATCTGCGTCAACATGGACTGCCCGACCAAGGAGAAGAAGCCCGCCCGCGGCCGCAAGACCACGACCAAGGCGAGCACGGCGAAGAAGACCACGGCGGCAAAGAAGACGACGGCCAAAAAGACGACTGCCAAGAAGACGACGGCCAAAAAGACGACTGCCAAGAAGACGACGGCCAAAAAGACCGCTGCCGACAAGTAACCGAGCACATATAGACACGGCGGGGCCGGGCGCGCAAATGCAAATGCGCGCCCGGCCCCACTTCTAAGTTGCGGTGGAATAGGGACTGTTTTTGCTGGCAAAAGGCCTAATTAATCCCTATTTCACCGCAAGTTTTGATCAGTTGTTGGGATTACTTCACCTCGACGGGTGCGGCGCCGGGGTAGCGGTCCTCAAAGTCCAGACGGTATTTGTTGTCGTTGGTGCCCGCTACGTTGTCGCGCGCCAGCGGCGCCACGATCTCGTCCTTGTGGGTTGCGGGGCTGGAGTACTCAAGGCTGATCTCCCAAGCGTCGCAAATGACGTCGATGCGATTCTCCAGGTCGTCATAGAGCGTGATGATATCTTTCCACGAGCTGTAATTCTGCGAGTCGATGGGAACGTCCAGGTCCTCGACCTCGTCCTTCAGGTCGTCGATCTGATCCTCGAGCGCCTCGGCGGCATCGCTGGCCGACTGACGCGAGCTTCGGTCATCCTTAAGGTAATACGTGTTGAATGTGGTGGCGCAGTCGCGAACCTGCTGATCAAGATCGGAGAGCCTGCTGTAGTAGGAGCTCAGCTGGTCGTAGACGTTCTGCTCGCTGATGGTGGCGGCATCGTGGACGTCATCGTCATCATCATCGTCAAGCTTGTTGGGGTCGCCCTTGACGGACGCATCGTCGTTATCGTGGTCGATCTTGACCTTCTCGATCGTCGTGCCCTTGGTATCATCGGCGCCCTTGTCGAAAGGCTTGATCATAAAGAACACGACGAGCGCGATAATCACGACGATTAGCGCGGCGATGATGCCGACGAGCAGGGCGTTGTTGTTCTTGGGCGCGGCGGGAGCACCGGCCTGCGGAGCGGCGGTCGGTATGGGCTGCTGCGGCGCGGAGCCGGCTGGCGCCGCCCATTGCTGCGTCGTGCCGACTTCGGGCTGGGGAGCGGGCGCGGGCTGATGAGCGGACTGTACGGTCACGTCTGCCGGTTGGGGCTGAGTCGCCGTGGGCTGCTGCGCAGACTGCACCGTGGTCGCGGCGGTGTCGAAGGCGGCGTCGGGCGCGGCGGCATGTTCGGCTGCCTGCGCATTCTCTTGCGACTGAGAGGTCTGGCCATCATCGGTTACCGGCGTTCCGCAGCTGGTGCAAAAACGCTCGTCGTCATTCAGAAGCTTGCCGCAATGGGTACAAAACCGGGGCATGATGGTTCCTTCCACTCGATGTGTTGGCTAGATTATAAGGTGGTTCAGGTGCGGTTGGGCCGCGCCGACCCAACTGGTTATGTGAGGACAGTCGTGCCGCGCAAGCCCTGTCGCATGCGTCACAATGAGTGCGGCATGCTGGGTGTCCGGCGCGGCCGTTTATCGACGGCTCGGTAGAATGCGATGGTGGGGAGTGAGTCTGTGTACTGCGGCGAGCAAGGTCGGGGTGGCGGCGAAAGCGTGGAGGCGTTCCGGTTCCCGCCGGGGGATGCACCCCTCGCTGCGCGCGATTGCTCGCGTCGAGTGTTTTGTGCCGGGATGTTGACCGGAGCGCTTGCCTCGGTGATGAGTCTCGGCGGCTGTGCCGCGCGTCGCAACGAGGCTGAGGGCTCCGCTGTCCCTGCCAAACAAAAAGCGAATCATCCGTCCGCTCAAAAGACGGAAGCTGTCGCCTGGGCTTCTTGGATTGCCGGCCTTCAGCAAGATATCGAAGCCCTTGTCGAGCCGTATGGTGGGTCTACCTCGGTCTATGCTGTGGCGCTTGATCCTCAAACGTTCGCGTCGCTCGATGGTGAAGTCGCTGTGGCGCCGGACGCGCGACATGTGGCGGCAAGCATCATCAAGCTTCCCGTTCTCGCTTGTGCGCTCGAGACCGTGGCGGCGGGCGAGCTGTCCCTCGACGAGCAGATAACGGTAACGCAACAGGATATCGTGGGTGGCAGCGGCAACATTCAGTCGCGCGGCGCGGGTGCGTCGTACAGTATTGACGAGCTGCTGCACGCCATGATCGCCCAGAGCGATAACGTGGCAGCGAACCTTGTTATCGGCAGGCTTGGCATGGATACGGTCAACGAAACGTGTGCCGCATTGGGGCTGACCCAGACCGTGCTCGCTCGTTTGATGATGGACACCGAGGCCCAGGCACAAGGTCGCGAGAACTATACGAGCGCCCGTGATGCTGCGGCTGTGTTGCAACGGCTGGCGGCGGGGACAATCGCGACGCCCGAGCTGTGCGAGCGAGCGCGCGGATATCTGCTGGCGCAGGAAGACGCGCGCGGTATTGTCGAGGGCGTTCCCGGCGGCGTTTTGGTCGCGCACAAAACGGGCAGTCTGGCGAATGCTCAGCATGATGCCGCAATCGTCTACGCCGAGCGCCCTTACGTGCTGGCAATCCTCACCCAAGACCTCGAACGCGAGCAGGCCCTAGCCCTTGAGCGCGACATTTCCTTCGCCATCAACGCCCGCGCCCACTCCTAACTTGCGGTGAAATAGGGATTGTATTTACTGTTAGAAGGCGTATTCAGTCCCTATTTCACCGCAACTTATAGCCATTGGGGACGTTCTTAAACGACTAGTCATTAAAGAACGTCCCCAATGGCTAGTCATTTAAGAACGTCCCCAATGACTAGGTGGGATTTGGGGTGCGCCGGACGCTGGGGTATCATGGCTTGGTTGCTATAACTTGCATTTTCGCGCCTTGTAGGAAGGGGCTGCGCCCATGGCTTTTGAGCCCGCTCAACATAGCTTTATCACGCTCGAGGGCGTCGACGGCGCCGGCAAGTCCACGCAGGCGCGCCTGCTGGCCCGCGCGCTCGGGCTCGCTGGCTACCAGGTTGTGAGCCTGCGCGAGCCGGGCGGCACCGCCATCAGCGAAAAGATCCGCGCCCTGCTGCTCGACCCCGCCAATACGGCGATGGGCGACACCTGCGAGCTGCTGCTCTACGAGGCCGCGCGCGCCCAGCTGGTGCACGAGGTCATAGCTCCCGCCCTCGCTGCCGGCAAGGTGGTTCTGTGCGACCGTTTCTACGATTCCACGACCTGCTATCAGGCGTTTGCCGATGGCCTCGACCGTCAGATGGTGCGCGATGCCAACAACCTGGCCGTCGCGGGAACGCACCCGGCGCTCACGCTCGTCTATCACATCACGCCCGAGCAGGCGGCGCTGCGCATGGCGGCCCGCGGTGCGGCCGATCGCATGGAGGCCAAGGGCATGGCCTTCCAGGAGCGCGTCTACCAGGGATTTTGTTCCATTGCTGCCGAGGAGCCAGACCGCGTGAAGCTCATCGACGCCACTGCGTCGATCGCAGACGTCTTCGCGCAGACGGTCGAGCTGGTTCGTGCGCACGGTCTCGACATCCCCCAGGATGCCGTCGCCGCCGCGCTTGCCCAGGAGGCTGAGTAACATGGCCCCCGCGCAGACGAGCCTGCTCGCCAAGCTCGACACCCAGGAACGCGTGCGCGACTTTTTGACCAATGCCGTCACCAGCGGTCGCGCATCGCACGCCTACCTGTTTTTGGGCGCGCCCGGCGCGGGCAAGCTCGACGCCGCGTGGGCGCTCGCCCAAGCCTTCCTGTGCGAGCAGGATGGCTGCGGCTCATGTGATAGCTGCGTGCGCGTTGCGCGGCATACGCACCCCGACGTGCACTATTACACGCCCGAGAGCGCTACGGGCTACCTCATCGCCCAGACGCGCGAGC
Source organism: uncultured Collinsella sp. (assembly GCA_900546425.1). GTDB lineage: Bacteria > Actinomycetota > Coriobacteriia > Coriobacteriales > Coriobacteriaceae > Collinsella. The sequence goes on from URCU01000012.1 coordinate 7,165, forward strand.
TACTCGACGACGTGCCCCTGGCGCCCATCCGCGCCAAGGCCAAGGTCTACATCATTGACCGTGCCGAGCAGCTGCGCGCCAACACCGCCAACGCACTGCTCAAAACACTCGAGGAGCCGCCCGAGGGCGTTATGTTTATCTTGCTGGGCACCTCGGCAGACGTGATGTTGCCCACCATCGTGAGCCGCTGCCAGTGCGTGCCGTTTCGGCTGGTGTCGCCCGCCGTCGCCGCGCAGGCCGTGAGCCGCGCCACCGGTCAGGACCCTGCGCGTTGCCGCATGGCCGTCGCCGTAGCGGGAAGCCCCACGCGTGGCATCGAGTTCCTCAAGAGCGCCGAGCGTCAGGACGCCCGCCGTCAGATGGTTCGCGCCATCGATTCGCTCATCGCCGCCGACGAGGCCGACGTGCTCAGCCGCGCCAAGTCACTCATCGTCGCCGTTAAGGCGCCGCTCGCCGAGGTCAAGTCCACACAGGAAAAGGTGCTCGAGCAAAACGCCGATTACCTGTCGCGTGGAGCATTGAAGCAGCTTGAGGACCGCAACATGCGCGAACTCAACGCGCGCGAGCGTTCGGGTATCATGGAAGCGCTGGCGAGCGCGCGGACGCTCATGCGCGACGTGCTGCTGACGCTTCAGGACGAGGCAGCCGACGTGGTGAACGAGGACGTGCGCGACACGATCGGGCGGCTTGCCGCCGCGACGAATGTTGCGGGTGCCACACGGGCGCTCGAGGCAGTCGCGACCGCCGAGCGCAACATCGCCAGAAACGTTACTCCCCAGCTGGCCATCGAGGTCATGCTGTTCGATATCAGGAAGGCACTGAAATGCCGTTAGTCGTACCCGTTAAGTTTACCTACGCCTCGCGCGACCTGTGGTTCGACCCGCAGGATCTGGATATCCTCGAGGCCGATTATGCCATTTGTTCCACCGAGCGCGGAACCGAGATCGGCCTGGTCACGGCCGATCCCTTCGAGGTGCCGCAAGACGAGATCGGTCAGCCGCTCAAGCCCGTGCTGCGCGTGGCGAGCGACATCGACCTGCAGCTTGCCGACGACTTGGCCATCCAAGGCGACGAGGCGATGGTCGATTTCCGCCGTCTGGTCAAAGAGCTCGACCTCGAGATGAAGCCGGTCGGCGTCGAGTACCTGTTTGGCGGCGAGAAGGCTGTGTTCTACTTTGCTGCCGAGGAGCGCGTCGATTTCCGTCAGCTCGTCAAGGACCTGTCCTCGACGCTGCACATTCGCGTCGACATGCGCCAGATCGGCGTGCGTGACGAGACCCGCCTGGTGGGCGGCTATGCCCAGTGCGGCCAGGAGCTCTGCTGCACGCGCTTTGGCGGACAGTTTGAGCCGGTTTCGATCCGCATGGCAAAAGAGCAGGACCTGCCGCTCAACTCGTCCAAGATCAGCGGCGTCTGCGGCCGCCTGATGTGCTGCCTGCGCTACGAGTTCGAGGCGTACAAGGACTTTAAGAGCCGTGCGCCCAAAAAGAAGACGCTTATCGATACGCCGCTTGGCAAGGCGCGTATCCAGGAATATGACACGCCGCGCGAGCAGCTGGTGCTGCGCCTGGAGAACGGCAAGGTCTTTAAGGTCAACCTGGCCGATATGACCTGCTCTGAGGGCTGCAAAAAGAAGGCCGCCGAGCAGGGCTGCAACTGCCGCCCCGACTGCGTGACGCGCGATGTGCTCGAGCGTATCGAGTCGCCCGAGATGCGCCTGGCGCTTATGGAGCTCGACCGCGAGAACGGCGTCGACGTGGGCGATGGCCTGTCGAGCGCCGACCGTCTGGCGGGGACGACGATGCCCAAGCGCCGCCGTCGCGATGCGGACGCCGATACCCGTACCGGTCAGAGCCAGGGCGAGGGTCGCGGCCGCGGTAAGGGTCGCGGCAAGGCCGAGGCACCCGAGGCCGAGGAGACTGCCGGTGGACGTCGCCGCCGCAAGCGCTCGGGTTCGGGCGATGCTACCGAGGCTGCAGCCGCGGGCAAGAACGCCTCTCGCGAGCGCGAGGTCCAGCAACCCCAGCAGCAGAATCGCGGCGGTGGTATGAACCCCACACGTCGCCGCCGCCGTCATCTGTCGAGCGAGGAGCGCGAGGACGCCTTCCGCGCCGCAGCTGCTCGCGAGGCTGGTGCCGCCCCCAAGGGTGGTTCGGGTTCCGATGCGCCTGCCGACAAGGGTGGCAAGTCACGTGGCGAGGAGGAGCGCGCGCCGCGTCCGCGCCGTCGCCATTCCTCGGGCGCGCAGCAGAAGCCCTCAGTGCCCTCCGTGGCCGATCAGGTCTCGGATGGCGAGGTCAAGGTCACGCGCCGTCGTCCCGGAGATGGCGGGGGAGCGGCTGCCAAGGCTTCGCGTGGCGCCGCTCGCGACGAGCGCGAGCCGCGCGGTGGCGAGGGCTCGGCCGACCAGGGTCAAAAGCGCCGTCGCCGTCGCCGTTCCCGCAAGCCGCGCCAGGATGGTGGCGAAGGCTCGACCCATACCTCGTCCGCACCACAACCGCCCGCCGGTGAATAACGCCCGCGAGCGGATTTAGCCCGCCTTGCCCCGAGCGCATCGGGGTATCATAGCGCTGAATCAACAACCCTCCCTGCGACCGAACGTAGGGAGGGTTGTATCTTGAAGAGCCATCTGAACATATTGAGCCGCCTGCGGGGTCCCGGCGCCCTACCGTTTGCGGACGAATTGCTACCGTTTGCCGAGCGGGTGGCACGCGAGGCGCTTGAGGCACTGTCGCCAACACGATGCGCCGGCTGCGAGCGCGCCGGTGCGCTTATTTGCCAAGACTGCCTGGCCGCGCTCACGCTCATCGACCCACGTCATAGCTGCACCCGATGCGGCGCCCCGTTTGGGGATTTGCTGTGCACTGAGTGTTCGGTCGAGGGCACGTCCTCGGCAATGGCGGAGGCGCTCGATCGCTGCCTGACGTGCGCCGTCTATGCGCATCCGCTGCCGCGCATCATTAAAGCGTACAAGGATGCGGGCGAGCGACGTCTGGCTCCGTATCTGGCGGAGCTGCTCTACGACACCGCCCTGCATGCCCAGGTCGTAGCGCCCGATCGCTACGGAGGCGTGCTGTCCGGTGCGGATGCGGTGGTGTTTGTGCCTGCGACGGCGGCAGCGTTTCGGCGGCGTGGTTTTGATCATATGGAGGCCATTGCGCGCCCATTTTGCGAGCTGTCGGGTGTTCCCTTGCTCGATGCCCTCGTCAAGTACGGGCATGGCGACCAGCGCGAACTCGGTCGTGAGGAGCGCCGCGAGCGTGCCCAGGGCATGTACGAGACGGTTGAGAACGTGCGCGGCCGCCGCCTGCTGCTTATCGATGACGTTATCACCACGGGCGCGACGATGGCCGCGGCTTCGGCGGAACTCAGGCGCGCCGGCGCCGCAACAGTCGATGGCCTCGCTATCGCACGCGTTTGGTAGGGGTGGTTTTGTGGCAGTAAAAATTGAGCGGTGCAACGAGCCGACAGGCGAACAGCTAGCGGCTTCCGTAATCCTAACAGGCGCCTCGGCGCTACGCATGATGCGCGCCGAGCGCCGGCAGATGGGCTATATCAGTTGGAAGGACCTTAACCCCGATGAAGAGTGCCGTGTGCTGCGCGCGTCGTCGCCCTCGACCGAGGATATCTATCTTCCCGACTTGGTGCGGATTGGGGCCGCAAGCGGCGAGGTGCAAGAGGATTTATGCTTGCTGGTAGGATCTGCAGCGCAGCGCCGCCGTATTCTTGGCGTGAGCTGGTCCGTATGCTCCGAGTTGCCCGCCGGCTCGATTCTAGAGGTGGAACCGGGGGTGTACAGTCTATCTCCCGAGGCCCTTTGCGTAGCCGTCGCGCGCGAGGTCGGCTGCATCCAGGCATTTGCCCTGGCCCAGGAGCTGTGCTCTAAGATTTCACTGAGTGACCGCGGGAAGTATCTGCCTCCCTACACCTCGCCTGTCGTGAACAAATTGGCAAAGGACAAAGACCAGCCGCCAGATGTCGGTTACTTTGAGGTCGAGTCCGTGCTGACACCCGATTGCCTGGTAGATTACCTCGCGGCATGCAAGGGGAATGTGGCCAAACAGCTGCGGCGTCTGTGCCCCTATCTTTCGGAAAACCTGCGCTCGCCCATGGAGTGCATCATGCTCGCTCTGTTTTCGCTTCCGTTTTCCTATGGCGGATTTGCCTGCGGTCCCTTTAAGACCGACTACAAGATCGAGTTCGATGACCGCGCGCGGGCAATCTCGGGGATGCCGCATGCAGTTTGCGATGCGTATCAGGAAGCAGCCCAGTTTGACCTGGAATACAACGGTGAGCTGGGCCATTCCTCCCGGAGGGGACGTATCCATGATGAAAAACGCAACACGGGCTTGATTACTATGGGAATCGAGGTCGCGACGGTCAACAACGAAATGCTCTGCGACATGGAAGCGATGGAAGCACTCGCATGGCGCATCTACCAGCGTATGGGTAAGCGATATCAGAATCGCGTAGAGGCTCGTCGAAAGAGGCAAGATGCTCTGCTGAATACGCTCCGAGCGTGCTTTGGGCTCAAACTAGCGTAAAACTATGGCTTTATAGGGGGTCTGTTTATATGCTCTGTGCAAAAAACGGCAAATATGAGTACTGTTACTAGATTAGTGACAGCAAAAACAAAGAAACTTGGGTCGATAATCTGGATTCAGCGAAGAGATAATAAACGAATGTGGAATATCTTGGCGCCAAGCAGGCTGTGCGGAACTCAAAAAGGGCTCGTGAGGCGGTAATACGCTGCTACTAAATTGGTAACAGTACTCATATTTGCCGTTTTTTGCACACGGCACCCTGAGACGGGTGCCCCGGAGCTCCCCGTAGGGGAGCTCCGGGCTTCATAGGGGCACGAATGGTCCGCTCCGACCCGCAAAATCTGTACTCGAGATGCGAATGACGCCCCTAACCTTAAACTTTAGCTTGAACTTAGTTATAATGCGCTTCGTTCCTACCAGGCTGTGGTTGCGGACGGACGAAATGCCCGTCCTAGTCCAAGACAGACGCGGTCAAAGGGATCCACGTAAGCGACCGCGTGCGCGCGGCGCGATCATGGCGCGTCCTAGATGTAAGCCGCACCGTCCGTTCTACTTTCTTTGGGGCAATACCGCCTCGCGGGCGAGCGGGTCAGTCGTGAAGGTGGCTGCGGCCTCCCGAGCAAACACCCCGGTGCGCAAGTGTGGGGTCAAATACCAGGTCAGCTGGTGGGAACAACCTGATATTCCGCGCAACGCACGGATTGTATACGACACAGAAGGCAGGGTAGTGGACATGGTGAGGGGCAGCTTGATGCACGCGGCTCGGTCGGGCGCTGGGACCGCAGCGGTCATTGCCGTTTTGGGCCTGAGCGGATGCGCGTTCAACCCGCTGTCTACGTTCACGACTCCCACGATCGACCAGATCGAGTACGAGACCGTCACGCCGGCGGTGTCGGACGATGCCCTGGTCACTCCCGGAACCCTGACGGTCGCCCTCGATACTTCCGATGCGCCGCAGGCCATGCAGGGCGCCGACGGCGAGCTCACGGGGTATGCGGTTGACGCCGCCTGCGCCCTCGCAAGCCGCATGGGCCTTAAGGTCGCCTTCGTCGATGCGTCCTCGGCAGGTTCCGCGCTCGGCGACAAAAAGGCCGATATCTTTATCGGCGAGATTAACTCCACGGACGGGGACATTAGCTCGCTCGGCACCTGCCTGTACGATGCCACTTCCGTGTTCGGTAAAACTAGCGATGGTGGGTCGCTAAGCGTTTCCACCGATACCCTTAACACGTCTACTCTGGGCGTTCAGATGTCCTCGGCCTCGCAGGAGGCGCTTGCTAAGCAGAGCATCACCGCCAACCAAAAGACCTACTCCAACATCAACGAGTGCTTTGAGGCGCTCGAGTCCGGCGAGGTCGACTATGTGATCTGCGACTCCACGGCCGGCGGCTACCTTGCACGCCTGATGAGCGAGGTCTCCTATGTCGGTTCGCTCGAGGCACCCTCGACGCTTGGTGTTGCGGGCCTCTCGTCCAATGACGAACTGTGCCGTGCCGTGAGCGATGCCCTCGACGGTATTACGGCCGACGGCACGCTCGAGGCAGTCCACTGCGTCTGGTATGGCACGATGCCCTACGACCTCACCACTAAAACGGTTTCGGGCGCTAACGTGCAGCCGGGCGACTCTGAGTCCAGTGAGACCACGTCCTCCGGCAGCGAGTCCTCCGATTCCAACAATGAGACCGCATCCTCCGAGGACAAATCGTCCAGCCAGGAAGCCACCATCACCGACGACGACATTAACAAACTCAATAGCTAGTTATTGCTAGGGGTGGTGTCTCCTATACGTTGGAAAGGACACCTCTTCACGGTTTCAACACGCACTGCCGGGCTTCCCCGATGGGGGAGCCCAGCTTTTTCATCCCAATAAAACCAGCAGGTCAAAGCCAATTTTCGGGACCAAATACAAAGCCGCCGGCCCTCTCCTATAGCGCACTTTGCCACAGAAAAGTGCGAGACTTCGGTATGCGGTATCAAGCAATCGTTATTCGGGTCTTTAGGAATCCGCGTGATTAAATGCACGGCAATGGGTACATAGCCAGTACAGTAAGTCCCCGAGGCAGATTGGAGCCACGTATGGATATCAAGGTTTCTGGACGCAAGACGACGGTAACCGATGCTCTGCGTGCGCATGTGGATGAGAAGATCGGCGAGGCGCTCAAGGTTTTCGATATCGAGCCCATGACGGTCGACGTTGTACTTCGCTATGAGAAGAACCCCTCGAACCCCAACCCGGCAATCGTCGAGGTTACGGTTCGTGCCCGCGGTTCGGTGATTCGCGTTGCCGAGCACGGTGCAGATATGTACGCCGCCATCGACCTCTCCGCCGATAAGGTCACCCGCCAGCTGCGCAAGTTCAAGACCAAGGTCGTGGACAACCGCCAGGGCGGTGCCAGCGCCGCGGATGTTGCGCCGGTCGAGCGCGTCGAGGATCTGGCCGACCTGCTGCTGCCCGAGGAGGAGGACGACCTGCTCGTCCGCGAGAAGGTTATCGACGTCACCCCGATGACTGAGGAGCAGGCGCTGGTGCAGACCGATCTGCTTGGTCATGACTTCTACGTGTTCGAGAATGCGACGACCGGCCTTATCAATGTGGTGTATCACCGTAAGAATGGTGGATATGGCATCATCAAGCCCCGCATCGAAACACTTGACGAGTAAAATACGTTAACTTGCATGAGTTAACGGCTGGCGGCCATCCCATGCGGATGGCCGCCTTTTTTACGTAAGGAGTCGCTTTGATGGACAAGGCTGCATCTACCGGCCATTCTGACCGCTGCCGCATCGTCGTCGATACCTGCTGCGACTTTAGCCCCGAGGTCGCCGCGAACCTCGATGTCGATATCTTGGGCTTCCCCTTTATCATCGATGGCGAGGAGCGCACGGACGATATCTGGTCGAGCATGAGTCCTAAGGAGTTCTACGACCGCATGCGCGCCGGCGCTCGCGTGTCTACCTCCGCCGTGTCGCTCGGTCGCTATATCGAGTTCTTTACCGAGTGCGCCAAAGAGGGTACGCCCACGGTCTACCTGTGCTTTACCTCGGCGCTGTCGTCGAGCTACAACTCCGCGTGCCAGGCGGCAGATGCCGTGCGCGCCGAGTATCCCAACTTTGAGCTGTACGTGGTCGACAACGCTCTGCCCTGCGCGACCGGCGCGCTCTTGGCGCTCGAGGCCGTGCGCCAGCGTTCGGCGGGACTGACCGCCAAGCAGCTGGTCGATTGGGCAAACGAGGCAAAGACCTACGTCCACGGCTACTTTACGCTCGAGAGCTTCGACGCACTGGCTGCCGGCGGTCGCATTCCGCCCGCGGCGGCGCAGCTCACGGCAAAGCTCGATGTCAAGCCCGAGCTGTCCTACGACCTGGCCGGCTCGCTGTCGCTGATCGGCGTCAACCGCGGCCGCAAGAAGGCGCTCAAGTCCATCCTCAAGTCGTTCCGCGAGAACTACGTGCCCGATCGCACCATGCCCATCGCCATCATGACGGCCGATGCCGAGAAGGATGGTGACTGGCTCGAGGCCGCCATCCGCAAGGAGGAGGGCTGCGCCGACGTCACGATCATTCGCAGTTCCGTGGGCCCCACCATCGGCTCGCACGTGGGCCCCGGCATGGTGGCCTGCGCGTTTTGGGGTAAGAACCGCGCCGAGAAAGCGTCGCTTTCCGATCGCATCGCCCGCCGCGTGCGCGGCCAGTAGACGGGCGCCACGACCGCAGGCGCCCCGCAGCTCAAGCGCTGGCGCTGAGTATTCAACCTGGTAACAACATTCAACCTAAAAGGAAAGGTTTCATGGCAAACAAGCTCTCCGTCGCATTTATCGGCACTGGAATCATGGGTGCCCCTATCGCCGGCCACATCCTGGATGCCGGCTATCCCGTCACGGTCAACAACCGCACCGAGTCCAAGGCTGCCGCGCTTATCGAGCGCGGTGCCGCCTGGGCCGATACGCCGGCCGATGCCGTGGCTAACGCCGATGTCGTCTTTACCATGGTGGGCTATCCCTCCGAGGTCGAGGAGCTCTACCTGGCGGGCGACGGCCTGCTCGCGTGCACTAAGCCCGGCGCGGTCCTGATCGACCTCACCACGAGCTCGCCCGAGCTGGCGCGCGACATTGCCGAGGCCGCCCAGGTTTCCGGCCGCATGGCGTTTGACTGCCCCGTCACCGGCGGCGAGTCGGGTGCTATCGCCGGCACGCTTACGGCTATCGTGGGCGCCACCGAGAACGACATCGCGCCGGTCCGCGACATCCTTGCCACCTTCGCGGCCAACATCTGCTGCTTCGACGGCGCCGGCAAGGGCCAGGCTGCCAAGCTCGCCAACCAGGTGTCACTGGGCGCCTGCATGGTCGGCATGGCAGACGCCATGGCATTTGCCGAGCTGAGCGGCCTTGACCTGGAGAAGACCCGCCAGATGATCCTGGGCGGTACCGGCAAGTCCGGCGCCATGGAGAGCCTGGCTCCCAAGGCGCTCGACGGCGACTACAAGCCCGGCTTTATGGTCGAGCACTTCATTAAGGACCTGCGCTTGGCGCTCGCCTATGCCGACGATCGCGAGCTTGCGCTGCCCGGCGCCGACGTGGCCTTTACGCTCTACGACATGCTCGATGCCATCGGTGGTGCCAAGCTGGGCACCCAGGCCATCACGGTCCTCTATAAGGAGGAGGCCGACGCCATCGCCGCCGGTCTGGACTGGTCGCAGTATCGTCCTGAGGAGCATGGCGCTCACGAGGACGGCTGCGGTTGCGGCGAGCACGGCGACGACCATGAGTGCGGTTGCGGTCACCATCACGGCGAGGACCACGAGTGCTGCGGCGGCCACGGCCATGACGACGGCCACGAGTGCTGCTGCGGCCATCATCACGGGGAGTAGCGCCCATGAACTGGACGTTCGTGGTGCTTGCGCTGGTGCTCTTTATCTTTGCGATCTACATTGGCTTTTTGTGCGGCCAGTGGGCGTGCGAAAAGCGCGTCATCACCAAGCGCGACTACTGGATCGCCAACTTTGCAGGTGCGGCGGCAGTCGTCCTGCTAACCTGGGTGTTCTCGCTGTTCCCGCTGGTGCAGTTTGCGCCGATCGGCTGGCTCGGCGGCTTTATCGCCGGTCTTAAGATGAGCTTTGGCGAGTCCGTCGGTCCGTGGCGCAAGCACGACGAGGTCTTTAACGTCAACAAGGCTCACCGCGCCGCCGCCGACGCGGGCGACGCCGAGGAACGCCGCCGTGCGCGTCGCAATGGCGCTGCCGACCGACAGCTCATCTCGGTCACCGATGACAGCAAGGGTGCTGGCAAGCACGCTAAGAAATAGTAAAAAGAGGTAACTATGGCAGAAAACAAAGACGAACAGCTCACCGACGAGGAGCTGGCACAGCTCCAGCTGGCAGAGGAGAACGAGAACGCCGTCGACCGCCTGGTCAAGGAGCTCGGCTGCCCCACGCGCCGTATCCGCCAGTTTGCCGCCCGCGTGCTGCATCTGCTTGCCGAGCGCGATCCGCAGCGCGTCGTGCCCTGCGTGCCCGCGCTGATCGAGGCGCTCGACCGCCCCGAGGCTCAGACCCGCTGGGAGGCCCTCGATGCCCTGACGGCGCTCGCCACCACCTGCCCCGAGCAGCTGGGCGATGCCTTTGAGGGCGCCGAGACCGCACTGTTCGACGAGATTTCCTCCACGCTGCGCTATGCCGCCTTCCGCCTGCTGTGCGTGTGGGGCGCCACGAGCGTCGAGCGTTCGCGCGAGGCTTGGTCCATCCTGGACGAGGCCATCCAGTGCTACCACGGTGACCTCGAGTATCGCGACATGCTCGGTTGCCTGTACGAGTTTGGTCAGGACGAGATTGACGCCGAGGTCGCCGAGAAGCTCGCGCTGCGCCTTAAGTTCGATGCCGAGAACGGCAAGGGCAGCTATCTCAAGGCCCGTTCGAGCGAGATTTGCGAAATGCTTGTTAAACGTTTTGGCCTGGATCTCTCCAAAAAGAAGAAGCGTGCTAGCGTTAAAAAATCTGACGACGCCGAAAACGAGGAGTAACAGATTATGGCGCACGATGTAGTCCTGATTCCCGGTGACGGTATCGGTCCCGAGATTACGCAGGCCATGCGCCGCGTGGTCGAGGCCACCGGTGTCCAGATCAACTGGAACGTCCAGGAGGCCGGTGCCGGCGTCATGGACGAGTTTGGCACGCCGCTGCCCCAGCACGTGCTCGATGCGGTCGCTGAGACCAAGGTCGCCATCAAGGGTCCCATCACCACGCCGGTCGGCACGGGTTTCCGCAGCGTCAACGTGGCCCTGCGCAAGCATTTTGACCTGTATGCCTGCGTGCGCCCCTGCCTGTCGCAGCCGGGCGACGGCTCGCGCTTCCGCGACGTCGACCTGGTCATCGTGCGCGAGAACACCGAGGATCTCTACGCCGGCATCGAGTTCGATGAGGGCGCTGCCGAGGTCGAGGAGCTCTCGCAGCTTGTCGAGCGCTCGGGCCAGAAGACCTTCGCCGCGGATTCCGCCATCTCAATCAAGCCCATCTCCATCGCCAAGAGCCGTCGCATTGTGGAGTATGCCTTTGAGTACGCCCGCCGCTGTGGCCGCAAAAAGGTGACGGCCGTGCATAAGGCCAACATCATGAAGGCGACCGATGGTCTGTTCCTTCGCGTTGCGCGCGAGGTGGCCGCCAACTATCCCGATATCGAGTTCAACGACAAGATTGTCGACGCCACCTGCATGGGCCTGGTCCAGAACCCCAACGACTTCGATGTCCTGGTGCTGCCCAACCTGTACGGCGATATCGTCAGTGACCTGTGCGCCGGCTTGGTGGGCGGTCTGGGCATGGCCCCCGGCTCCAACATCGGTGCCGACTGCGCAATCTTTGAGGCTACGCATGGCTCCGCGCCCGATATCGCCGGCCAGGATATCGCCAACCCCACGGCCGAGATCCTCTCTGCTGCGATGATGCTCGATCACCTGGGCGAGAACGATGCGGCCAATCGTATCCGCGCTGCGGTGTCTGCCACGCTCGACGAGGGCGAGCAGGTTACCGGTGACGTGCGTCGTGCCCAGACCGGCTCCGTCGAGGGCGCCGTGGGCACGCAGGCCTTTGCCGATGCCGTTATCGCGCACCTGGCCTAAGGCATGCACGCTGCAAACGCCTAAATAGTACTTAAGTGTTTGCGTATAACCTAAGAATCAATACGCCCGGCGCTCTGTCGGGCGTATTCTATTGAAGACTATGTTTCCTAACAAGGAGTAACTGATATGGGTCTGATTCAAAAGAAGGACGAGAAGGACGAGATCGACGGCATCCAGATCATCGAGCGCGGCGAAGGCCCCGACGGTGACGAGGACGAGAAGATCGATCTGGTCGCCGGTACGTCTGCCGAGCACATTGCCGCTGGTACGACGGCCGAGGAGGAGGACGCCCGTCTGGAGGCTCAGATTGCCGCGGACGCCGCTGACGAGAATCTGATGCCCGAGGCCCAGGATGAGGACAACGATATCCTGGGTTCCGACGAAGATGACCATGCATCCAAGCACAGGAAGACGATGATTGCCGCCTTCGTGGTCGCTATCGTGATCGCTGCGGTGGTCGGTTTCTTTGTCGGCAACGGTGGTTTTGGCGGCAAGGGCGTCGGCTCGTCGACCCTGACCGAGGACCAGCTCGATTCGACCGTGGCAAGCTATAGCTACAACGGCAAGAAGAGCGACATCACTGCGCGCGAGGCCATCGAGAGCCAGTACAGCCTCGATACCGTCAAGGATAGCGATGGCAACTACACCGCTCCTTCTTCCGACGTCATCCTGTCCTATGTGCGCAACAAGATCCTGCTCGACGCTGCCGAGGACGAGGGCATCACCGTCTCTTCTAAAGAGATGAAGAAGTACGCCGAGGATTCCATCGGCACTTCGGACTACAAGACCATGGCCAAGCAGTATGGCGTGTCCAAGGACCAGGCCAAGCAGATTGTCCGCCAGTCCGCGACGCTGCAGAAGCTCTACAGGAAGAAGGTGGGCGATAGCTCCGCAAGCATGCCGACCGCTCCGACCGAGCCTTCTGACGGCAACGAGGAGACCGCGAGCAAGGACTACGCCGATTACATCATCAACCTTGCCGGCGACGAGTGGGATAGCGAGAAAGGCACCTGGAAGGACGCCGATAGCGCCTACGCTAAGGCCTTTGCCGACGATGCCTTTACGGCCGATAGCGCTACCTATAAGCAGGCCATGACCGCCTATTACACCGCCTACCAGCAGTATTCCTCGCAGGCTTCGAGCGCCAGCTCCAAGTGGACCGAGTATGCTAACGGCCTCTACGCCAAGGCCAACATCAGCATCTACGGCCTGTTTGCGTAAAGATTTGTCTGAGCCACCGAGTGCGTAGCCGAAATATCTGAATAAGCCCGCTAGAACGGATGTTGTTCTAGCGGGCTATTTGCGTTGAGGGCGTGATTGGCGGCTTAATTATGGCTATTCATCTTTAAGCCCAAAAAGACTATCGGCTTCATCGTCAGGCATATATTCCAGCACATCGCCCGGTTGGCAGTCGAGTGCCCGGCATATCGCGTCAAGAGTTGAAAAACGTATGGCAGAAACCTTGCCCGTCTTAATGCGTGACATATTGACCTGGGAGATGCCCACGCGTTCCGCAAGCTCTTTGGATGAGATCTTGCGTTCGGCGAGCATGCGGTCAAGCCGCAGAATAATCATGGATTCCCCCTAGAGCAGCTCGTCATCTTGTTTTTGCAGGATATACCCGTAGCGGAAGATGCTGGCAATCAGGCAAATAATCAGGCCTGCAAAGAGCATAGAGGGCTCGAATAACTGGCCGACGAACGCATCCATAAAGCTGCCGCCAAATCCTGAGAGTATCATTCCCGTGATTGCGGCACCAAGAAGCCTCACGGCAACGCCGCCGATAAGGAATAAATTGCCTACTCGACGAAGTGTCTGGTTACATTCAAGGTCAAAGGGCCTGCCTTCCTTTTCAATGTTGAAGAAAAACCTGCGCACGCTTATCGCGATGGTAAGCGCGAGACATGTCATCAAGAGGCTTCCTATGGCAGTGTGACCATCGTGTGCGACGAGCATAAGTGGGGCCTGCGCATCGGTACCGACGATAGCAAGGCATGGACCCTCGCCGGCTTGAAGTTCTACGGATTGGAGACACGACCCTTGGGAGAGGCCAGGCAATATGAGTAGAAGATCAATCGCAATGACTGCGAGGAGTCCCAGAGCGAGCGCGGTGGTAATGCAGATTGTGGCCCATTTGCAGATGCGAGCGAGCTTCCTCAGTTTGGCTATCGTCTGTTCGCGGCTGATGGTTTCATTCGATATAGATGCGTTTCGATGGACCATAACCCCTCCAACCGGCATTTTGGATGATACTTGTATCATATCAGAATTAACGACAAACGATAAATAATTACGGAAACTGAGTTAGTAATGATTGAAAAAGATTAACGTGACCTATTAGCTCATTTTGGATGCCGGAGTTTGGCGCACGGGGGATGGGGACAAATGCCAAAACTTCCCGTGATCGCGCAAATGCTTCATCGGGTTTCCCCGATTCATCTGGGAAAACAGCTGCAAACGATTACAAGTAACCGGTGAACGGTCGAAAACTACCGTTCACCGATAATCTCAAAACTGGTTCTAACTGGTATTAAGACAAAAAGACCAATTCACATATCTTCACAATGACCTGCAATTTTTCTTAACGCTATTTTTAGCCGCCCTGCGTTGTTTAGACACAATAAAAGTTCTGATCTTTTCCAAAGCATTTCGAAACGGTTTCAAAACCGCAGGTAAAAGTATTAACGAGCGGTAAACGGTCGATTTATCACCGTGAGCGGTGCAAAAACGTTTTACCGTATGAATCAACGAAAGCGACCTCTTCTGGGGTGATATAGTGACAACAACACGTCACGTGGTTACTACCAGTTTAGAAACCACTGGTCTTCAAAGAACGCTTTCCAAGAAGCTTTAAGGGCGAGCGCCCGCTGGCTTCCGAAAATCATCGGACTCAGATCGTACACACCTTCGGAAGGGAAATTTGAATGGTTGGCTTTATTCTTACCGGTCATGGACAGTTCGCACCCGGCCTTGCAAGCGCTATCGCTATGGTTGCTGGCGACCAGCCTGCTTTTACCGTCGTTCCTTTTGAGGGCGACCAGGCTGCATCCTACGGTGAGGATCTCCGCGCCGCTATTACCGCTATGCGCGAGGAGTGCGATGGCGTGCTCGTCTTTACCGACCTGCTTGGCGGCACCCCGTTCAACCAGTCGATGATGATTGCCCAGGATGTCGATAACGTCGAGGTTCTGACTGGCACCAACCTTCCCATGGTTATTGAGCTTCTGTTCCTCCGCGGCAATGCCACGCTCGCCGAGCTTGGCGAGCAGGCCGTGACCGTTGGCCAGACGGGCGTCACCGCCCAGACGGTCGCATCCGTTGCCGGCTCCGAGGAAGAGGATATCTTCGGCGACGAGGACGGCATCTAATGGCCGATTTCGGAGCCAACGTCCTGAGCTCCTCGGTCGCCCTTTTAGGCCTGCTTGTCATCATGGGCTTGATTTACACCATCTGGTCGCAAATCAACATGAAGAAGAAGCAGAAGTACTTCAAGGAGCTGCACACCGAGCTCAAGCCGGGTCAGGAGGTTCTTTTCGCCGGCGGTATCTACGGAACCGTCAAAGGCATCGAAGGCGAGAAGGTCCAGATCAAAGTCCGATCCGGAGCCGTCGTAGATGTTTCGCGTTACGCGATTCAGGAGATCAAGTAACTGTCGTCAGCAAATATCGAAAGGAAGCTGATCAACATGGCAGAACCCAACATTCTTCTTACCCGCATCGATAACCGACTGGTTCATGGTCAGGTTGCCACCCAGTGGAACTCCACTCTGGGCTCCAACCTCATCCTCGTCGCCAACGACGACGTGGCGTCCAACACCATGCGCCAGAACCTCATGAAGATGGCCGCTCCCGCCGGCGTCGCTACGCGTTTCTTCTCCCTGCAGAAGACCATCGACGTCATTGGCAAGGCGAGCCCGCGCCAGAAGATCTTCATCGTGGCCGAAACACCGGAAGACGTGCTTACGCTCGTCAAGGGCGGTGTGCCTATAAAGAAGGTAAACATCGGCAACATGCACATGTCGGAAGGAAAGCGCCAAGTCGCCACCTCCGTCGCAGTTAACGACGAGGATGTCGCTGCGTTTAAAGAGCTGCAGGAATTGGGGGTGGAGTTGGAGATCAGGCGCGTTCCGAGCACGCCTGTTGAGGACACGAGCAAGCTCTTCTCGTAATCCTCGTGATCCACGTTGTCAGGAGTGAAACCCTGACGTTCTGTACGTGATATCCAAAGTGCGTACATTCATTTTGAAAGGAGGAGCAAGATGGAATACTCGATCATCCAGATCGCTCTGGTCTTCGTTGTTACGTTCATCGCGGCAATCGACCAGTTTGATTTCCTCGAGTCTCTCTATCAGCCCATCGTCACCGGCGCCGTCATCGGTCTTATCCTTGGCGACCTCAACACCGGTCTTCTCGTGGGTGGTACCTATCAGCTCATGACGATCGGCAACATGCCGATCGGAGGCGCTCAGCCGCCTAACGCCGTCATCGGCGGCATCATGGCGGCCATTCTCGCTATCGCCACGGGCCTCGAGCCCAACGCGGCAGTCGGCCTCGCTATTCCGTTCGCTCTGCTTGGCCAGCTTGGCGTTACCCTGGTCTTCACGCTTATGTCCCCGCTTATGTCCACGGCCGATAACATGGCTCACAACGCGGACACCAAGGGCATCGAGCGCCTGAACTACTTCGCCATGGCTCTGCTCGGCCTGATCTTCGCTGTCGTCGTCACCCTGTTCTTCATCGCTGGCGCTACCATTGGTCAGACCATCGCTTCCGCCATCCCGACTTGGCTGCAGACCGGTCTGTCCGCTGCAGGCGGCATGATGCGCTTCGTCGGCTTCGCCGTCCTGCTCAAGGTTATGATGAACCGCGATATGTGGGGCTTCTTCCTCATGGGCTTTGGCCTCGCGCTCATCACCGTTGCCAACGATTCGCTGGCAACCCCTGCTCTGCTCATTCTCGCTCTCATCGGCTTCGGCATCGCTTTCTGGGACTTCCAGCAGCAGACCGAGCTGAAGGGTGCAGCTGTTTCTGACGGAGGTGACTTCGAAGATGGCATCTAATGAGTATGTGATCCCGGAGCACTACGAGGATCTCACTCCTGCTCCGCAGCTCGACCAGAAGACCCTCAACAAGATGGCTTGGCGCTCCTGCTTCCTGCAGGCCTCGTTCAACTACGAGCGTATGCAGGCCGCTGGCTGGCTCTACTCCATCATCCCCGGTCTGGAGAAGATCCACACCAACAAGAACGACCTCGCGGCTTCCATGAGCCACAACCTGGAGTTCTTCAACACCCACCCGTTCCTCGTCACCTTTGTTATGGGCATCGTGCTTTCGCTCGAGCAGAACAAGGTTGACATCCCCACGATCCGCGCCGTCCGCGTCGCCGCAATGGGCCCGCTCGGTGGTATCGGTGACGCCCTGTTCTGGCTGACGCTCGTGCCTATCACGGCCGGCATCACCTCCAACATGGCCATCAACGGCAACGCCGCTGCGCCGATCATCTTCCTGGTGATCTTCAACGCCGTTCAGTTCGCTCTGCGCTTCTGGCTCATGAACTGGTCCTACAAGCTTGGCACCAGCGCTATTGACGCTCTGACCGCCAACATGCAGGCCTTCACGCGTGCCGCTTCCATCATGGGCGTCTTCGTCGTCGGTTGCCTGGTCGTCACCATGGGTGGCACCCAGATCAACCTCCAGATCCCCAACGGCACCACCCGCGGCCTCTCCGCTACTACCGTGATTGTCTCCGAGAAGGAGGCCGAGAACTTCACCGGTATGGAGGGTATCGATACCGAGACCGCTGAGGCCGGTACCATCGCCATGACCGATAAGGACGGCAACGCCCTTACCGCTTCCGATGCCGACGGCAACGCTGTCGAGTGCGGCGTCACCGATCTGGGCAACGGCATGGAGTCCGTGACCTACGGCACCGTTACCGAGGATCCGGTCAACTTCTCTGTTGCCGACACCCTCAACACCATCGTCCCGAAGCTCGTCCCGCTTATGCTTACGCTGCTGCTTTACTACATGTTCGCTAAGCACAGCTGGACCCCGACCAAGGGCATTCTCCTGCTCTTCGTCCTTGGCATCCTGGGCGCTGGCCCGCTTGGTCTCTGGCCGAGCATCTGGTAAGGCTCTAGCTTGAGGGGTGTGTCCCTACGCGGCTCACACCCCGACCCCTTAAGCCATGTGTATGTTAAAAGCCGCGCGCTCTTTCGAGCACGCGGCTTTTGTTTTCTTGATGATTCGGGTGTTGCAGACTGATAATGCTTAACACCCTAGGTAGTTAGCCGAATTCGAGCAAAAGGGAGGATAGGATGGCGATCGGAGCGCGTAAGCAACCGCTGTACGATCAGCTGGTCGATATTCTGACCGAAAAGATCGACCATGAATATCGCGCCGGTGACATGATTCCTTCCGAGCGCGAACTTTCGGAGCGCTATGGTCTCTCGCGCACTACGGTACGCCTGGCTCTGCAGGAACTGGAGCGTTTAGGACTGGTGGTTCGGCAGCACGGTCGCGGTACCTTTGTGACCGACCGTTCGGCAAAAGCAACCAATCTTATGCAGTCCTACAGCTTTACCGAGCAGATGCGCGCCATGGGTCGCGACCCCGAGACCACGATTCTCGAGTTTTGCGAGATGGAGGCCGATAAGAATCTGGCCGAGCATATGGGATTGCGTATCGGTGATCGCATTTTTAAGCTTAAGCGCCTTCGTTCTGCCGATAACATGCCCATGATGGTCGAACGCAGCTATCTACCGGTTCGTCAATTTCTGTCCCTAAAGCGACCACTGCTGGAGCGTAAGCCGCTTTACGATGTGATTGAGCAAGACTTTCAGCAAAAGATTCGCGTGGCCGAAGAGGAGTTCTATGCGAGCATAGCCCGTCCCACCGACGCCCACCTTTTGGGAATTGTCGAGGGCTCGCCTGTGCTCGATTTGGTCAGGACTACGTATAACGAGTCAAACGAGGTTGTGGAGTATACACTCTCGGTTGCTCGTGCCGATCAGTTTAAATACAAGGTTTACCACCAGCGTAGCAACTAGTGTCCGCATCGTTTCCATATGATGATTCTTTGCATTTAACTGGTTACTACCAGATAACCAACCGAAGTGTATAATTGCACGTCAGAGGATTACTTCTAGAGAGAGGTATTAGAAATGTTCGAGAAGAGTGTCGAGGAGCTCACCGAGCTCGGCGCCCAGATCACCACGGCCGAGATTGCTCAGCAGCCCGAGCTTTGGCGTGATACGCTCAACATCTATCGCGAGAACAAGGAGGCCATCGAGGCCTTCCTGGCCGAGGCTCGCGCTATGGGCGAGGGTCGTCTGTCCGTTGTCTTCACCGGTGCCGGTACGTCCGACTACGTTGGCGATACCTGCGCCCCGTACCTGCGTCACGCTGGCAACACTGATCTCTACGACTTTAAGCCCATCGCCACGACCGACATCGTGAGCGCTCCGCGCGACTTCCTGCGCGCCGAGGATCCCACGCTCGTGGTTTCCTTTGCCCGCTCTGGCAACAGCCCCGAGAGCCTTGCCGCCGTTGCCGTTGCCAAGGAGCTCGTCCACAACGTCAAGTTCCTCAACATCACCTGCGCTCCCGAGGGCAAGCTCGCCGTCGAGTCTGCCGATGATCCCAATGCGCTGACGCTGCTCATTCCGCGCGCCAACGACAAGGGCTTCGCCATGACCGGTTCTTATTCCTGCATGACCCTGCTCTCCACCCTTATTTTCGACACTGCCTCTGACGAGCAGAAGGCCGAGTGGGTCGAGACCATCGCCAAGATGGGCGAGGAGGTTATCGCTCGCGAGTCCGAGGTCGCCGATTACCTCGCTGGCGACTTCAACCGCGTGACCTACCTGGGCTCCGGCTCCTTTGGCGGCCTTGCTCAGGAGAGCCAGCTTAAGATTCTCGAGCTTGCTCACGGCCTGGTTGCCACTTCTTACGACACTTCCATGGGCTATCGTCACGGACCCAAGTCCTTCGTCGACGATAAGACGCTCGTCTTCGTGTTCGTCAACAACGACGCCTACACCCGTCAGTACGACATCGACATCCTCAACGAGATCGGTGGCGACAAGATCGCTCAGCACACCGTCGCCGTTCAGCAGGAAGGTGCCACCGTCTATGAGGGTGAGTCCTTCACCTTTAAGGGCTACGAGGCACTTCCCGAGGGTTACCTTGCTCTGCCGTTCGTGATGTTTGCCCAGGCTATCAGCCTGCTCAACTCCGTGCGCGTGGGCAACACGCCCGATACGCCGAGCCCCACCGGCACGGTCAACCGCGTTGTTAAGGGCGTGACGATTCACCCCTTCACCGCTTAATCGCGTCCCCCTGTAAGGGCGCCCGTCCGCTCATAACGGCGGGCGGGCGCTTTTTGTTTTACGTGTGCTGGGTATAAGCATCACCACAGTCAACTGCTTTAGAAGCAAGGAGTGCATATGAGCACGTACGCAATTAAGGCTGACAAGTTCTTCTTGCCGGCAGGCCCGCAACTGGGCGGCTATCTTATGGTCGAGGATGGCGTCTTTGGCGCCTGGCAGGCCGACGAGCCCTCTTGCGAGATTAAGGACTACACGGGATCGTGGATCGCGCCGGGTATGGTCGATACTCACATCCATGGCTTCTACAACCACTCAACTACCGATAACGATCCCGAGGGCATCGATATCAGCTCGACCGAGCTCGCCCGTCGCGGTACCACCAGCTGGCTGCCCACGACGTTCACCGATGGCGTCGAGCAGATCAAGGACGCCTGCGCCGCCATCGCCCAGGCGGACGAGGGTCGTGGTCCCGACTTCTGCGGTGCTCGCATTCAGGGCATCTACCTGGAGGGCCCCTTCTTTACCATGAAGCACGTGGGCGCGCAGAACCCCGCTTATCTTATCGATCCCTCCGAGGAGATCTTTGATCAGTGGCAGGAGGCTGCGGGTGGTCGCATCGTCAAGAGCGCCATGGCGGCCGAGCGCGACGGTGCCGCTGCTTATGCGGCCGCTCTGAATGCCAAGGGAGTGGTGACCAGCATCGGTCACTCCGACGCCACCTACGATGAGTGCATCGCCGCCATCAACGCCGGCGCCAGCTGCTTTACGCATACCTATAACGGCCAGCGCGGGCTGCATCACCGTGAGCCCGGTGTCGTGGGTGCTGCCATGTCCACGCCCGAGACCTACGCCGAGATCATCTGTGACGGCAAGCACGTAAACCCTGCCGCCATCAAGGCGCTGCTGCAGGCAAAGGGCTGGCAGCACACGGTGCTCATCACCGACTGTCTGGGTTGCGGCGGCATGCCCGAGGGCAGCTACACCAGTGGCGGCATGGACGTCATCATGAAGGACAACCTGTGCTGGCTCGCCGACGGCAAGAGCATTGCCGGCTCGGTGCTCACGCTTGCCCAGGGCGTCAAGAACATCGTCGACTGGGGCATCGCCAGCGCCGATATCGCCATTCGCATGGCAACCGAGGTGCCGGCACGCTCCGCGCACATCGAGGATAAGTGCGGCAGCATCATGCCTGGTCGCGACGCCGACTTTGTCGTGTTCGACCATGAGCTCACCCTCGTCGAGACGTATGTTGGCGGCCAGAGCGTCGGCAACGCCTTTACTGAGTAACGATAGAAAAAGACGGCGGGCCCGAATCTGCTCGGACCCGCCGTATGGGTTAAACGCTCAAAAGCACCTTCACAGTTACAGCTTGTTAGCAATCTTCTTTGCCGTGCGCTTGACGCCGGCCACCAGGCCTCCTGCAGGATGCTCCTTCTCGTATGCTAGGCGCTTCTCGCGCTTGGCATACTCTTCGACGATGATGTCGCCATACTCGTCTTCGATCTTGTCGAAGAAGTCGACGGCGCCCTTAATTTCCTCAGCGGTCGGGTGTCCCTTTTGGACACCGCCGGCGAGCTTGAACGGCCCCCACGTATCAAAGCCGGGGCAGCCGTAGACACCCATAAAGATGGCCTGCTTCATGCGGCAGATGCCATCGATATCCTTGCCGTACCACTTGTTTTTGCCACCGTAGGTCATAAGGCCAAACACCTTGTCCTGCGGCTGCAGCACGTTGGTGAGCACACGTGCCATATCTTTGTCGATCTCGGAGTAATAAATGCCCGTGGCGACACCGATTAGATGATATTCGTGCAGGTTGGGATACTCGTTTTTGCCAAGCGCCTTGACGTCGAGGGTATCGATTTCGGGGTGTGCCTCGACGATGGCGTCCACGAGCTTTTTCGTATTGCCGTGATGGCGCGAGGCATAAAGGATGATGGTTCGCATAAGAAGGCCTTTCAGCTGTAATTGCATCAATGTCTGTATGGTACCCCGTTGCATGGCTGGGATACCGGACGCATCGATGAACGTGCGGGTTTGTCCTTTGGTCAGGGCCGAGACGGGTTCTTGCGAGCAAAAAGCAGTTGTTCGAAAGGATGGGCAATGGAATACGCTCTCTCCAACGATTCGTTTTCTATTAAGGTGTCCACGGCTGGTGGTTCGTTTACCTCGATTAAGGCCGGAGGTCGCGAGTATCTGTGGCAGGGCGATCCCGCCGTGTGGTCCGGCCAGGCACCGATTTGCTTCCCGATTTGCGGAGGCTTGCGCGACAACAATGCCATGACGTTTGCCGGGCATCATGTAAAGCTCGCTCGCCATGGGTTTGCGCGCTGTCTCTTATACACATCTGACGCTGCCGA
>URCU01000013.1:0-27358 GCA_900546425.1 uncultured Collinsella sp.
GTATAAGAGACAGGTGCGGTCCATGACGGCAATCTTCTTGACGGTCTCGGGGAGAACGTCGACAAAGTGCTTGATGGAGAACGGACGGAACAGGCGAACCTTGACCAGGCCGACCTTCTCGCCGTGAGCGTTGAGGTAGTCGATGACTTCCTCGAGCACGTCGCAGAAGGAGCCCATGCACACGACGACGCGATCGGCATCGGGAGCGCCGTAGTAGTTGAACAGGCCGTAATCGGTGCCGAGCTTCTCGTTGATCTTCTTCATGTAGCCCTCGACGACGGCGGGAAGCTCGTCGTAGACCTTGTTGCAGGCCTCGCGGTTCTGGAAGAAGATGTCGCCATTCTCGTGGCTGCCGCGGGTATGCGGGTGCTCAGGGTTGAGCGCGTGATCGCGGAAAGCCTGGACGGCGTCCATGTCGCACATCTCGGCCAGATCCTTGTAGTCCCACATGGCGACCTTCTGGATCTCGTGGCTGGTGCGGAAGCCGTCGAAGAAGTTAAGGAACGGGGTCTTGCCCTCGATGGCGGCAAGGTGAGCCACCGGCGAGAGGTCCATGACCTCCTGGACGTTGCCCTCGGCGAGCATGGCGAAGCCGGTCTGGCGGCAGGCCATGACGTCGGAGTGATCACCGAAGATGTTCAGGGCGTGCGAAGCGACGCAACGCGCGGAGACGTGGAAGACGCCCGGGAGCTGCTCGCCCGCGATCTTGTACATGTTCGGGATCATCAGGAGCAGGCCCTGAGAAGCCGTGTAGGTGGTGGTCAGAGCACCGGCGCCCAGCGAACCGTGAACGGTACCGGCTGCACCAGCCTCGGACTCCATCTCGACGACCTTGACCGGGGTGCCGAAGATGTTCTTGCGACCCTGGGCCGCCCACTGGTCGACATGGTCGGCCATCGGGCTGGACGGCGTAATGGGATAGATTCCCGCTACCTCGGTGTACGCATACGAAACATATGCGGCCGCCTCGTTGCCGTCCATAGACTTAAACTTACGCGCCATATACCCCTCTCCTCTCATATAGGTATACAGGCCCCGGCGATCGCCGGGATATTGGCGTGATGGGATTTTCGTTGTTGCTTCCAATCATCTGGCAGGCGGACTCAGCAGCAGGTACATGGCGTGGAGAGAAGGCATGCCAAGGCGAGGAGGGCTGCACGCGCTCCACAGGCCCAGCTACCCGTCTTGCACATGACCGAGCGCCGCAAAGGCCGCATGCCGGATGCTCCCGGGCACGCCCCGGCGATGGGAAGCGCCCGCAACGGAAATCCGCATGCGGGTTTATTGTACCCCGCCGTCAAGCCATATTTCGGCAAATATAGGTGGCCGGTAAAGGTTTACCTCGGGTGACTATTGTGCGCCCGGCACCGACGGACACAGTCCCCTGGAACCCCACAGCAGTTGCGGTGAAATAGGGACTGTTTTTGCTGTTAACGGCCTTAATCAGTCCCTATTTCACCGCAACTCATTGGGGGGGGATGAGTTAGAGGGCACCGAGGAGGATGGCGTAGGTGGTGGATTCGCCGAGTTTGAGCTCGTCGCCGGGGCTGAGCCGGGCGGAGCGGCCGGGCTCTACTTGAATACACACGCTCGTGGCCCCGTTTACCACCACGGTGCCGTTCGTGGACGACAGGTCCTCGACAAACCATGTGCCAGAATCGTCGCACCAGATATGGGCATGGCGGGCTGAGACGTCGTCACCGACGTCGGTGATGTCGCCCTCCCCCGTTGCCAGCGCGCCGATCTCAACACCTTCCTCACTCGGCTGAATCCAGCGCGGGGCGCTCACCACGTAGCCGTTTTGCACGCGCAGCAGTCCCAGCGGATGCGCCGGCGCAACCTCGTGCTCGCCCGCGACCGAAGATGTGCTCAGCGAGCGCGGCGTCGACGTGGCGCCGCCACAGGTCGCATGAGCGTAGTCGATGGCATAGGTCACCGACGAACGGACATCTGCCGAGCAACCCACGGCGACAAACAGCACCAGGATGGCCTCGGCGCGCTCGGCGGGCATGAGTTCAGCCGCCTGCGACAGGCGCTCGAGCGCATTGCGATAGAGATTCGTGTCCTGGTGGCATTCCTCGAGTGCCCGCACCATGGGCTCGCCAGCGGGGCCGCACACCATATTGGTCACGGCCGCGGCGTCCATGGGATTGCGACGGCGCAGGGCCAGCTGCGACATAATGCGCGCGGCCGAGGTGCCGTAATCGGCAAAATAACGTTCCTGCAGCGTGCCGACCGGCGCGCGCACGATAAAGCGCGAAACCCAGGAGCGATCGGCGGCACGGCTCTGCGGACTACGGCCGTCGGCGAGCGGGCGGCTCGAGAGCACCAGGCCGCACAGTTCGATATGGCTCAGGTGCGCTGCGCGCTTAAAGATGTCAAACATTGCCCCGCACGGGGTGAGCTCAGCTTGAGAAGCCATGGCTTAGCCCTCCTTGGTCGCAGAGATAGTGTCGGATGCTTCGGCCGGCCCGCCAAAGGCGCGGGCAGCCGCGGCTCCGCCGGCAAGCGGCGTCGCCATGGGAATTTTCGCACGTCGTGCTGACACGACGGGAAGCTCAAAGGCAAACCCCATCGCCAGCAAAAACCACGTGAGCGCATAGGTTGCAATTATGGCGGCCACCAGGCCACCCGCCACGGCATGCTGGGAAAACACGGCACATGCGAGTGCGACCAGAGCCGGGACCTCGCAGGCGGAAAGGGCCAACACGCCCTGCAGGAAACCCGCGCGGCGATTGCGCGCCAAGGCCCCGGCAGCGATGCCCACCATGCCCGGCAGCGCCAACGCCAGCGCGGCGATAATGGCCGGCAGCTTCCCGGACCATATAAGCGGCCCCACGACGAGCGTCACATGAGCGCCCGACGCCAACAGCGCCGCTGATACCACGACCACAGCCCAAAGCACGCCGCATATCGCCGTCGCACCAACCATCGCCGCACGCTGGGCTGCGCGCCCCGATACCTCCATCGGGCACGGCATGAGCGGCTCGCCGCGAAGCGAGCGGGCGACATTTTGCGCATAGTGGTCGCAAAATGCCGAGAGCGCCGCCTCCACCGCAGCCGGCTCGGGACGATCCTCCTGATGACAGGACAGGCAGGCCATCACCACATCGAACAGCTGAGCGTCGACAAACGCCAGCGCATCGCGCAGATCCTCGGAATTTGGATCGAGCCCCAGCTGCTGAGCCTGTTCGGCCGCGGCAAGTGCCACATCGGGCTCGCGTCGCAGCAGCTGCGTCAAGTCGCAGCCGGGCGCGTGGGCGCCGACGGGATAATCGGGCAGCGTATCCATCTTGAGGCGATAAGGGCTGGCGATATCGCGCGTCCTTTTGCGCGAGCCCGAAGTACCCGACGCACCCGGCGCTACTTCGTACGGCGCGACACCGGCGATGAGCTCGTAGACCGTGCTCGCTGCAGCATATACATCGATTGCCGGCGACATGCGGAGCGTGCGCAAGTCGGGAATGTCATCGGTGAGCATCTCGGGCGGGGCGTAGGCAACCGTCGCACGGCGCAGCGTGGCATAGCGCTCGGTAAACGACGCCTTGCCGCCGGTGCCGGCCACCGCAGAGGCGGGCTCGAGCGCCAGCGACGAGCCAAAATCGATCAAGCACAGGTCGAAGGTGCCTTCGGCAAGCTGTCGGTCGAGCGGCAGGCGCGCCGTGCGCACCATAATATTAGCGGGCGAGATATCGCGATGGACGAACCCCTCGCCTACCAAGCTCATGCGGCAGAGCAGATCGAACAGGTCGCGACCCAGGCGCGCCGCCACGAGCGGCGACAGACGCCCGGCATCGTCCACGGCAAGGCGCGAGCGCAGGCGAGCGAGCGTCTCGCCCTCGACCCACTCCATGACAATCGCGGGCACGCCGTCGACCTCGCCCCACCCGTATAAGCGGGGAAAGCCCTTAAGGCCCGAAAGGGCACGATGACATTCATATTCCTCGCGAAACGCCGCCCTGAACTTGGTGACCAGCGCCTCGTGGGCGGCATCGTCGTCAAATTCGTCGCGCGTTGGCAAGATGAGCTGCTTGAGTGCCACGGCCTCGCCCTGCGCGTTGACGGCACGCGTCACGCGGCCGGTACCGCCGCGGCGCATGGTGGCGTCATCGGCAAACAGCATCGTAAAACGGCGCAGGTAGGCGGGAAGCTCGTCCGTGCCCAGGGCGACGGCCGGCTCAAGCCCGTCGATGCGCGCCAGGCGCAGGCCCACCATGGGATCACGGTTGAGCGACTGGGGTGCCGTAGAAGCGAGGTCGTTCGTCATAGGGCGATCGCCGCCACATTGGTGTTGAAGTTGTTGAGCGCGACGTCGTCATTGCCGTAGTGCCCAACCCATTGACACAGGTTGGTATAGCAGCCCCACAGATTGGCGTACTGCCGATACCACTTAGATTTGGTCGAGAACCTTTGTCGACCAAACTCGGCACGGATAACAAACATGTCATTCGCCAGGGTGTCGCACGGTCCGGTATCGCCCGTAGCGTTATAGGTCGAAACCACGCTGTTGGCGCGGGCGACATAGCCATCGAGCATGTTGTATTTGGTCACGAGCCAGCTGTGAATACTCTCCTCCTCGGCAGCCGAGAGGCCACCCGAGTTCGTGTCGCTGCTGGTGCCACTGCCCGTCGAGCCGCCGCTCGTAGATCCGCTTGAGCCGGAACCCGCATTGGAATCGCCACTCGCACCAGAAGAGCCCGAGCTAGATGCATCCGAGCCGCCGGCGCCTCCCGGCTGCTGCGCATCCTGCTCTTTCTGCTGCTCTGCCTTGTTAACGACAGAAGCCACGCTGTTGTTGGAAAGCTTCGTGATGATCTTGGTGTTGGTGAGCACGATGGTCTTGCCGTTTGCCAGCGTGACCTCGTTGTCCGGCGCTTCGCCCTCGTCCGCGGGGTCGCCACCAAACACAACATGCGAGACCACGCTCGCCCACGTATATCCGGTTGTCGTTCCCAGATCACTCTTGGCCTTGCGCCCTATATGCAGCTCACGCGCAGCATGCGCCTGTACCATGGACGGCACCGTCATGCCGTAAGCAGAAACACCCGCCACGACCAGCACCAGCGAGCAGGAAAGCAGCATGCACGCCCGTGGCGCCAGGCCCAGCCGGCGTCGCATGCGCACTGCGGCGCCGTGCTTTGTCTGAGTGCCCCCGGGCCGCATGCGATCTCCTCCAACAAAAACACGCCGCTTAAAAGCGGCGCATTCATTCAAACTCGTAGTTGAGTGTATCAGCGAACACAAAAGGTTGCGCAACGAACGGGCAAATACGAGGTGCAAGCGGACCCATCCACGCGATAAGCGGATGAAAAGCAGGTTTGTTGCACAACAAATGAATGAACGCGTGCCCAATTATGAGCGCTCCGTGCGGCAGGCCGACGGGACATGCCGCGGAGCTGACGCCGCCTAAATAGCGCGGCGGGCCTCGATAGCGCGGCCAAGCGTAAGCTCGTCGGCATACTCCAAGTCGCCGCCCACGGGAAGGCCGCTCGCAAGACGCGATACCTCAACGCCCAATGGTTTGATGGTGCGAGCAAGGTAGCTCGCCGTGGTCTCGCCCTCAATGTTGGGGTTGGTGGCGATAATGACCTCGTGGATGTCCTCGTGGCCCAGGCGCGCCAGCAGCTCGCGGATATGCAGCTGCTCGGGGCCGATCTTGTCCATGGGGCTGATCACGCCGCCCAGCACATGGTACAGGCCATGGTAGCTGCCCGTGCGCTCGATTGCCTGAACGTCGCGCGGCTCGCCCACCACGCAAATGCGAGTGGTATCGCGCATCGGGTCCTGGCAGATGGAACACTCGTCGGCCGTGGCGTAGTTAAAGCAACGGCTGCAAAAGTGGACCTCTTGCTTGACCTCCAGGATGGCCTCGGCCAGGCGGCGGGCCTCCTCGGCATCGGCCTCGAGCAGGTAATAGGCGATGCGCTGGGCCGACTTGGGACCAATGCCCGGCAGACGACCCAGCTCATCGAGCAGTTTTTGCAGACTGTGATTCGCACTCATATATATGTGTGTCTTAGAACGGCATGCCCGGGATGTTGAGGCCGCCGGTGATGGCGCCCATCTGCTTGTTGGCGAGCTCGTTGACGCCGCGGACGGCCTCGTTGACAGCAGCCATGATCATGTCCTGCAGCATATCGACGTCCTCGGGATCGAGGGCATCGGGATCGATGGTGAGGTTGACGAGCTCCATCTCGCCGTTAACGGTCACCTTGACCATGCCGCCGCCGGCAGAGGCGTCGACGGTCTGGGACTTGAGGTTCTCCTGCGCGGCGGCAAGCTGCTCCTGCATCTTGCGGGCCTGCTTCATCATCTGCTGCATGTTCATACCGGCCATGATGGCTCCTTTACGTGCGGCCGCACGCCGAGCTGCAAGGGCAGCCGGAGCGCGGCGGGACTTTCAAACTCAAAAATCGTACCACGGCGCGGGGCCAGCGAGCGGGGCGGACGTGTTACCTCAGTCGATATACATGTCCTGGAGTGCAAGCCGCGCCCAAAGATTATGCAAAGTTGAATAATTCGCATCTGAATAATATTGAAAGCTAAATCTTGTAGAGCCGGAATCCGGTATTTTCTTTCTGCATCCAACTAAATGGCTAAATGCCGAGCCACTACTCGAGGTGGCGCGCATGACGGCGGGGTATAATCTGATTGCCATAAATAGCAATTTGGAGGTGCCCCATGAATGCCCCCGACGCGCTCCAAAACATCCGCTCAAAACACCCCGTTGCATATGTGGTTCTCTACCTCTTTGTCGGCTGGGCATTGCTGGTTGTCATCACCCATGCCATAGCCTTTGGAGCAGAACTGCTGATAGCCGGCTCGGACCAGCCCGTCGTCAAATGGGAAGCGACCGATGAGTGCACCGACGGAACCCGAACCATTTACTACAACAGCCCGTCCCTCTACCAAGAGTTCAAGGTCAAGATAAAGGACTCCAAGATTGTCGATGCCGAACCGGGCTCTTTCTTGACAATCGGAGCAACCCTCAACGCCGAGCAAGTCGAGTACACAGACAGCCATGCGACGTATCGTATCGACCTCAGCATCCTAGGCCGACCGTCACGTACCTGCCTGCTCGAATGCGAGATACGCGGCACCACACTACACATGTCCGAAATACAGATGCGCCCGGACAAAGAGTTCTCTTCTTGAGCAGTATACCCGCCTGCGCAGCTACTCCACCGGTTTGAAGATGGTGGCTTGGCCGAAGACACTGCGGATGAGGGCTTTGGCCTCGTCCTCGGTCTGCGGGATGCTCGGGGCTGCGCCCTGGTGGCCGAAGGGGCTGCCGGCGCCGGGGTTGGACTCCCAGGGAGCTGCAGGAGCGCCCTCCTCTTTGGGGGCAGTTACGGCGGGCTTGGGCGCGGACGCCGCACCCGGCACGTCGAACGGGGGCAGATCGTCCCCGCCGGCATCGGCAGCAAAACCGCCGACCATGGCATCGTCGTAGGGAACCTGCTCGGATTCCCACGGAGCGGACTGCGCAGACGGCTGAGCCTTGGGAGCGGACGCGCACTCGGGCGCACGGGGCGCGGGCTCGGTCGGGAGCTTACCCGTGGCAGGAGCGCCGGCAGGGTTGTCGGAGCGTAGCCAGGGGGCTTTGCCCAGGTCAGACGACTTGGGCGCGGGCGAGGCGGGCTTGGGCGCTGGTGTCGGAGCAGCCGGTTTGGGCGCAGCGGGCTTAGACGCCGACGGGGCCGGTGCCATCACCGGCGTCGCTTGCCGCTGCGGCGCGCTGGCGCTCGAGGATACAGGGGCCGCCGAGGACACGGGTTGCGGGTCCGCAGATACCGCAGCCCGTGCAGATGGAGAATGCTCCTCATGTTGAGGAGCCGGCGTGCCACCTCCATCCAGGACGTAGTCGACGGTGCGACGACCGAAGACCGCGCAGACCGTCGGCAGGACTACCGACTGCGTGTCGGCGCGGCCGAGCATCTTGATGGCAAAGGTAGAACCCGCGGGGAACGAGACCGTGAGCTTGGATCCATCGTCGGCCGTGGCGCGGGCGTTGAGCAAAAGGCCTGCATAGGAAGCCTGACGAGCCTTGACGCGCTCGACGACCTCGGCCCATTTGCGCTGGAGCTCGCCGGCGTCCTCGACCGCGGGGGTCTCGGCAGCACCGGCGGCGGCAACCTGGGCGGCATTGTTGGGCTTGGACACCGGCGCGGTCGATGCAGCAGGCGCGGGAGCCGGAGCCGCGGACTTGGGCGCAGACTGGGCCGCCGGAACAGCAGCGCCGCGGTCCCAAGGCATGCCACCCTGATGCGCGGACGTAGCAGCGGGGGCGGCGGTCGCCGCAGGAGTAGCAGCTCGGGCACCCGAGATCAGCGTCGGCTGTTGTGTCGTCGCAGGTGCAGCCGCGACAGCCGCAGGCGCACTCGCTCGAGCAGCAGCCACACTCGCCGGAACGGCGGCATTGGCAACCATGGCCTCCAAGCGAGCCATGCGCTCAGCCAAAGCCTCAATCGTTAAATCGGCCTCGGGACGTGCCAGACGCGTGCAGGCGATCTCGAGCACCAGGCGCACGTCGCTCGCACCCCTCATCTCCAAGGCAGCATCGTCGAGCACGGTCAGCACGCGAGCCAAACGGTCGGCAGGATGCTCGCCAAAGGCAGCGGCCTCGGCAGCAAGCGCCTCGGCCTGCTCGGAGCCGCCCTCAAACAGCTCGGCGCGGGCGCCGGCAACGCAGGCCACGTACACGTCGCGCACGTGCGCCACCAGATCGCGCGTCAGCTCCAGCAGGTCATTGCCTTCCTCGACCTGCGCGCGAATAAGCCCATACAGCTCGGCGACATCGCGATCGGCAATGGCGCGCGCAAACTCGCCCAGAATCTGGTCCGAAACTTCGCCCAAAAGCGAGCAGGCATCGTCCGCATGCACGGTGCCGTTGCCAAAGACGCTCAGCTGCTCCAGCGTAGAGAGCGCATCGCGCATGCCGCCCTTGGCATGGCGCGCCACGATGGCAAGTGCCTCGTCGTCGTAGTCGAAGCCCTCCTGCTCGCACACGTATGCCAGGCGGCGCTCGATATCCTCGTTACCGATGCGGTGGAAATCGAAGCGCTGGCAGCGCGAAAGGATGGTCTCCAGAATCTTTTGCGGGTCGGTGGTGCACAGCACAAAGATCACGTGCGCCGGCGGCTCCTCGAGCGTCTTGAGCAGCGCGTTAAACGCCGCCGTCGTGAGCATGTGGACCTCGTCGATGATATAGATCTTGTACTTGCCACGCACCGGGGCAAAGTTAACGGAGTTGATGATCTCCTCGCGCACATTGTCCACGCCCGTGCGGCTTGCGGCATCGAGCTCGTAGACGTCCGGGTGGTTGCCTTCGGCGATGAGCTCGCACTCCTCGCAGGTGCCATCGGGCATGCAGCCGCTCGCACCCTCGGCGCGCGCCGCCTCGGCATTGCGGCACAGCAGCGCCTTGGCCAAAATGCGCGCCATGGTGGTCTTGCCCGTGCCGCGCGGTCCGCAGAACAGGTAGGCGTGGGACAGGCGCCCCTCGGTAATGGCGTGCTCGAGCGTCGAGACGATATGCTGCTGGCCCACCACGGAGTCGAAGGTGAGCGGGCGATACTTTCGGTACAACGATTCCATGGGTGCTCCCCCGGGTATACTGAGTCTTGTTGCCGCGGCGGCCATGCGGTCGCACGGCATACTGCATCCATAATAACCCGTACGGCGAGCCCGCCGCGATAGGAGTCCAAAGAGCATGGCAGACGCAGAGAGCAACCTCGTTCCCTCCGAAGCAGCCGACCAGGTCGAGGTCGCGCTCGAGGCGCAGGCAGCAGCCGATGACGGCATCCTGTACCTCAACGAGTATCAGTACGAAAACGACCTCGTCACCGATTTCGCCCGCCTGGTCGCCTCGCCCAGGCGCCGCGGCTCGCTGTATGTCGCCGCTGCGATTGCCGCGCTCATCGGCATCGGCATGCTAGTGGCCGGCGGCAATTGGATCAAGTTCGGCGTCGTCCTGATCGTATTCGGCGCCTTTTTGGCCTGGTGGAGCAAAAATCTGCACCATACGCTTGCGCGCGACTTTATCGAATCCGTCGAGGCAGACGAGTCCATGGGCGGCCGCTACCGCCGCGTCGCCGCCAACGAGGACGGCCTGATGGTCTGGGGCAAGAGCGGCAAGTCGCAGTTCTTCCCGTTTGAGAAGCTCGACCACGTACTCGACGGCGAGCGCATCTTTGTGGCCATGTTCGCCGACCAGGGCGTGACGATCCCTAAGGACACCTTTGTGCGTGGTGATGCCGAGCAGTTTGGCTCGTTCCTCAAGGCGCGCATCAACAAAAAACTGCGCATCGAGACCAAACGCAAGAAGATGAAGGCCGAAAAGGCCGCTGCCGAAGCAAAACAGGGCGACCAACCCAAAAAGGACGCTCCCAAGCAGCGTAAGCAGAAGAAGAACAAGAAGAAGCGCTAAGACCAAGTTCCCGGTCCAAGCTTCAGTCGCTTGCTTAGGCAAAACTTAGATTGGCAGCGGAAACCGCATCCCGTTTTGGCACTCCAAAGCGGGATGCGGTTTCCTTTTGAGCGCTGATCTGGAAAATGCATCCCGTTCTAGGCCAATATTCTGGGACACAGTTTCCGCAGCCTACCCCATCCGGAAAACGCATCCCACAATTTGACCGAAAACTGGGGCGCGCTTTCCGGATGCGTTGAGACGAGGGCCAAGTCAGATAGGCCACCTCGCCCCGCTACCTTCACCATGCGCCCGAGCGTGCTAAACTAGCAGCATCTATGCCACCGCGAACGGCTTGGCCCCGCGCCCGCCGCTCGCAAACGAACTTTAAACGCACGAGGGTTGGCCATGCCGCTTTTCTCGCAACATACCGCCCGGTTCTCGCCGGACGTTCCCTTGGAGGGCACCAGCTCTCGCGAGCTGCTCAAGCGGTTTCAGCCGCTCGAGACGCTCGCGACCGGCGGTTTTG
The DNA here is from genome assembly GCA_900546425.1 of uncultured Collinsella sp. GTDB lineage: Bacteria > Actinomycetota > Coriobacteriia > Coriobacteriales > Coriobacteriaceae > Collinsella. The sequence goes on from URCU01000013.1 coordinate 10,938, forward strand.
GCTCCATCGAGATTTGCCGCGACACGCACCTGCGCCGTCGCGTCGCCATTAAGCGCATCCCCCTCACAGGCGGTGCCGGCATGCCCGCCAGCGACATCATGGACGTGCTGCGCGAGGCACACACCGCCGCCATGCTTCAACATCCCAATATCGTGCAGGTTATCGACTTTACGCACGATACCACCTATGCCTACCTCGTCATGGAATATGTCGACGGCATGTCCCTAGCCGAGTTTTTGCATCGCGTGGACGGCCATTCGCTCACCTTTGACGAGGCCGCGGCAATTGCCGACGCGCTGGGCCAGGCGCTCACCTTCGCCCATAGCAATGGCGTGCTCCACCTGGATATTAAGCCCGCCAACGTACTCATCGACCACTCGGGCAATGTAAAGCTCACCGACTTTGGCATGGCGCGGCTGTCGTCTGCCGGCGGCTTTGGCGGCTCGCGCGGCGGCACCATCGGCTACATGCCGCCCGAGCAGCTCGATATCGAGACCGGCACGGTCGACGAGCGCGCCGACGTCTTTGCCCTTGCCTGCGTTATCTATGAGGGCTTGTGCGGCAGCGCTCCCTTTATGGCGGCCACGCCCGCCGACTCGCTCGGCCGCATCATCGGCGGCGCCACCTATCCCAGCGAGCTGATACCACACTTTCCCCCGGGAGCCGAGGCTGCGCTCATGAGCGCCCTCTCCCCCATGCCGCAAGACCGCCCCAGCAGCATCGAGGCATTTTGCGACCAGCTGCTCGCCAGCTTGGGCAGCGTGCGCGAGGGCCGTCGCAGCCTGGAGCAGATGGTGGGCGAGCTGTCGGATGACGAGCGCGCGGCAGACGATATCGAATCGTTGCCCTATGAGGACGACACCATCGAGGTCGACCCCGCGCTTGGTTGGGCCGGCACGCGCTGGAGCCACGCGCGCGATTACACCATGCGTGCCATCTCGGCGCTAACGTGTGGTGCCTTTAGCTTTTTGCTCATGCAGACGGCTGGCGTCGCGGCGCTTCCCGGACTTATCGCCGCGGCCATCGCGATTGGGACGGCCGCCGGCCTGGCCCCGCAAATTGGCTCGGCTATCTCGGCCGTGGGCTTTTTGGTACTTATGGCCAACACCACCATGCAGGCGCAGGGCATCCTGTCGATGCTGCCTGTCGCGGTGCTCTTTGCCGCCACCATGTCCGGTTGGTGGATCGCCTGGGGCCGCACCGAGGCCGCCGCGAGCGCCGCGCTCACCTGCGTCGTGGCACTTGGCTGTCTAACGGGCGACGTCCTCCTTGCCGCCGGGGTCGCCGCCGGCATCGCGGCCTTTTGGCTCGGCCCGGCAAGCGCCGCGGCCGCCACGGGGATGGGCGCGCTTTTTGGCCGCCTGGCTACGGTTGCGCTTTCCGCCGGAGGCGTGCTGGGGCTCGGCAATGTTGCCGCGGCGCTGGGAGACATGCTCTTCTGGGCTGCCGTTATGCTCGTCGCGGCGACAGCTGCACTGGCATCTCTGCTGCTCAACGCCCATGCCAAGCGTGCCGAGCAGGGCTCAAACCTGACTGCAATCGCCGCCATCGCCGGCTGCGGAATAGGCACCGCGGCGTCACTCTGTCTTGCACACCATATGGAAATTGCCAGCCTTGCGGCCGCGGTCGTCGTCAAGGCGGCGGTTGCGGGAACCCTATCCTCTATAATCGTTGGGATATGCCTATATTTGCTCGGATACCAAAGAACCTATACGGAGAGTGATCTTTCGTGAACTTCCTGAACATCTTCGAGGACCACGTGGCCGGCATCTTCGGTGCCACCCGTGCCCCGTTCTCCTTTAAGAAGCTTGCCAAGCAGGCCGCTCGCGACATGGAGGATCAGACTCTGGTGATCAACGGCGTCAACACCGCGCCGGCACTCTATACCATCCTGATCGCCGCCGACGACGATCCCATGCTCGCCCCGTTCTACCCCGAGCTTTCGCGCGAAGTCCGCGAGTTTGTGAAGGCACAGGCCGAAAAGCGCCGCTATGTGTTTGTCGGCGAGCCCCTCGTTCGCTTTATGATCGACCCGCAGCTGCGTGCCGGTAAGTTCTCGGTCTTTGCCGAGAACGTCGACGCCCCCACGCTCGGCCGTCTGTACGAGGAAGAGCGCGCCTACCAGAATGGCCTGGGCCAGAACAACTCAGCCGCAAGCCGCGCCGCAAGCGCTCCCCGCGCCGGCAAGCAGCAATTCGCCGCTCCGCAGCAACAGCACCCCGCCGCCATGCCCCAGCAGCCGACGCCCCGTGCCGCCGCTCCCGACCCGCTCGCCGTGGCCGATCCCTTTGCGCCCAACGTCCCCGACCCCGCCGCCGCGCCCATCCCCGTGCCGCAGACCGTCTCTCGTGACGCCCTCGCCGGTATGGGCGGAGCCGCCGCGACCGGCGCCGCCGTGGGCCTTGGCGCCGCAGCCGGTATTGCCTCCAACATGGCGAGCGCCCGCGCCCCGCAGCGCCCGCTCGCCCAGCTCGTCGACGTCGTGAGCGGCGAGAGCCACAGCATCACTTCCGCGCAGGTGACCATCGGTCGCGAGCGTTCGGTTTCGGACATCGCCCTGCGCGACCCCAACGTGTCGCGCCGTCACGCCCAGCTCACCTTCACCGGTTCGGACTGGTCGATCGAGGACCTCAATTCCACCAACGGCACGCTCGTCAACAACCGCCGCATCACGCGCTGCCCGCTGCGCAACGGCGACCTGCTGACGTTTGGCCTGAGCACCTTTGAATTTAGGGGATAGTCGCTTATGAACATCGATATCGTCCTTTTTGCAGGCCGCATCGTCCTGGTCGCCCTGCTCTACATCTTCCTGTTCGCCGTCATGAAAACCGGCGTGGGACTCGTACGCGGCCAGCGCCGCGACTCCGCTATCTGGACGATCGATGTGGACAAGGGTCCGCGCGGCATCCGTGGCATCCATGTAGACATGCTCGGCCCCGTCATCGTGGGCCGCTCGCCGTCCTCGGACATCTGCATCAACGAACCGTTTGTCTCGGCCTCGCACGCACGCTTTTCGCTGCAGGGCCCGGCACTCATCATCGAAGACCTCAACTCGCTGAACGGCACGCTCGTTAACGGCCGTCAGCTGGTGGAGCCCGCAACGCTGCGCGAGGGTGATGAGGTCCAGATTGGCGACGTGGTCATGAAGGTGAACCGTCGATGATCGACGAGGAGAACAAGTCCGCAACCATGCCCGAGACGCCAACTGCCCCCGCAGCTGCGCCGGCTCATGCCGCTCCGGCGCGCCCTGCGACCGTGGAGCCCGAGGACACCGTGTTCTCCCTGCCTCTTTCGCATGTAACTCAAGAATATCCGGCACTCGTCGATGACGAGGACGCCGACACCGAGCAGCTCGACGCCCCCATCGGCGCGCACGCTGCCGAGCAGCCCGCGGAACCGGAGGCAACGCCCGCACCGGCTCACTTTGCCGAGCCCGTCGCCGAGGCGATTAACGAGAGCGCTGCCGTGTTTGCAGCCCCCGAGCCTGCCGCGCCGGTATTCCCCGTCGCCCCGGCAAGCGAGGCGGCGCCCGCATCTGCAACGCCTGCCGAAGTCGAGCAGCCCGTTGCCGCGCCCGCCGCAGCTCCCGAGCCCTCCGCTCAACCTCAGAGTACGCCCGCGCCGTCGCACTTTGCGACGCCCGAGCCGACGGCTGTCGAGCCGCAGCAGGACGGCGATCCCGCCGACCGCGTAACCGAAGATCTCAACCTTCCGGACGTCTCCGACGCCGAGTCGGGCAACGATGCCGACACCGTCTCCCCCGCCGACACCGCCGAGATTGACGTCGCCGCCGTAGAGGCGAAGCTCAAAGACCCCGGCTCGACCATGAGCTTTGAGCCGCTGACCGGCGAGCGCATCGAAACCGACTCGACCTACGACGCCGGCACCACCACGCAGCTCATGTGGGGCGCCCGCTCTGACGTCGGCTGCGTGCGCCCGCACAACGAAGATTCCTACCTGGTGCAGTCGCCGCTCTTTTGCGTTTGCGACGGCATGGGAGGACATGCCGCCGGCGAGGTGGCGTCCTCTATCGCCGTCGAGACCATCGCAAAGACGGCACCGCAGTCTGCCGATGCCGCGCGTCTGGCCGCGGCCGTCGAGGCCGCCAACGCCGCCGTGATCGAGGCCGCCCTCAACGGTTTGGGCAAGCCCGGCATGGGCTGCACGGCCACCTGCGCTTATATCGAAAACGACACGCTCGCCATCGCCCACGTGGGCGACTCGCGCGCCTACCTGCTCCACGAGGGCACGCTTATCCGCGTGACCCGCGACCATTCCTACGTGGAGGAGCTCGTGGACGCCGGCGAAATTACGGCCGACGAGGCCCGCGTCCACCCCAACCGCTCGGTCATCACCCGCGCGCTGGGCTCGGATCCCGCCATGTATGCCGACCACTTTACCCTGCACATCGAGAAAGGCGACCGCCTGATCCTGTGCTCCGACGGCCTTTCGAGCATGATTCCCGACAGCGATATCGAAAACATCGCCGCGCAGTCCTCGACCGCGCAGATTTGCGTTGACAACCTGGTAGACGCAGCGCTCGCTGCCGGCGGTCACGACAACGTGACCGTGGTGGTCGTCGACCTGGTCGACGATGGCGTCATGCGCGAGGCAAAACGCGTCCGGCGCCGCAATGTCACCATCGGCGTCGTCCTGGGCCTCATCATCGTTTTGGGCGCAGCCATTTGGGGCTATACGGGCATCACCGGCTCGTACTACCTGGGCACCCACCAGGGAAACGTCGCAGTCTGGCGCGGCATACCCGGCAAGCCGCTCGGGCTTAAGCTCCACTGGCTCGAGAGCGAAACCAGCATCAAGCTGTCCGACCTGCCCGAAGACACTCAGAACCGCCTCAAGGCGGGCATTCCGCAAACGAGCGTCGACGATGCGCAGGATACCATCTCCAAGTACCGTCACCAGATCGACGAGGAACAGACCCGTCAGGTGATCGACGCGCAAACGATTCGCGACAATACCGATCAGGGACCGACTTCCGAGTCGGATTCCGAGAAAACCGTCGAACAGTCCGCCGAGGCCGAAGCCTCCGATAAGAATTAAGAAGGGAGTGCCGCTTATGAGTCGCCGCAACACCGAGCTGCTTTTGCTCATCGCCTCGGCGTTCCCCGTCATCCTGCTGTATGCGATGTACGTGCTCACCGCGGGTGCCACGATTTCCTTTGAGACGCTTGCCGTGCCGATCGGCCTCTTTGCCGCCTTCGCAGCAGCGCATATCGCCGTGCGCATCCTGGCGCCCGGCGCTGACCCCGCAATCCTGCCCATCGTCTTTGTGCTCTCGGGCATCGGCATCACATTCGTGACGCGCCTTGCCCCCGACCTCGCCATCTCGCAGCTCATCATCCTGTTTATCTCGGTGGCGCTCATGGTGGGAACGCTCGCGCTGGTCAAGAACCTCGACGTGGTCATGCGCTACAAATACACCTTCGGCATCATCGGCATCATCTTGCTGATGCTGCCTATCTTTATCGGCACCACGATCTCGGGCTCCAAGCTGTGGATTCGCATCGCCGGCTTTACCATCCAGCCCGGCGAGTTCGCCAAGGTCTTTATCGTGCTGTTCCTGGCCGGCTACCTGGCCGAGAACCGCGAACTGCTCTCCATCTCCAACCGCAAGATTCTGGGCCTCAAGATTCCGCGTTTCCGCCTGCTGCTGCCGCTGTTTGCCGTGTGGGGCGTGTGCCTGCTCGTCGTCGTCTTCGAACGCGATCTGGGTTCGGCCGTACTGTTCTACACCATCTTCTTGCTGATGCTCTACGTTGCCACGGGACGCGTTTCGTACGTCATCATCGGCCTGATACTTTTGGCTGTTGGAGCCGTGGGCGCCTACAAGTTCCTGTCGCACGTTCAGGTGCGCTTTCAGGTCTGGGTCGATCCGTTTAAGGATGCCCAGGGCCAGGGCTACCAGATCGTGCAGTCGCTCTTTTCGCTCGCCGACGGCGGCCTGGTGGGCGTGGGCATCGGCAACGGCATGGCCAACAACATCCCCGTCGTCGAATCCGACTTTATCTTCTCGGCCATCGGCGAGGAAATGGGACTTTTGGGCGGCGGCGCCGCGCTCATCCTGTTTATGCTCTTTGCCGTGCGTGGCCTGACCACGGCCGCTCGCGCCAAGTCCGACCTTGCCGCCTTTAGTGCCACGGGCCTTACGGCAGCTATCAGCTTCCAGGCCTTCCTGATTGTGGGCGGCGTGACCCGCCTGATTCCGCTGACCGGCGTCACCCTGCCCTTCATGAGCCAGGGTGGCTCATCGCTGCTGGCGAGCTTTATCATCGTCGCACTGCTGCTGCGTGCCGGCGACGAGGCAACCGGACGCGAGGCCGAACTCACCGGCACCGGCACCATGGCCGCCATCACCGATGACCAGGTCGCATCTGCCGCCGCCCCGACCGGCACGCGGTTTGCCACCTCGTCGTCCTACAGCCGCAGTAGCCACTCCGCCGGTTCTCGCATGCGTCGTCGCCTGCTCGATACGCCCGAGTCCGGCGTACTTGGCCGCGTGGCGCTTGCCAACCGCCTGACTCGCGCCGTGTTCGCCTTTACGGCACTGTTCGCCATCCTTATCGGCAACCTTACCTATGTCCAGGTCATCAAGGCCAAGGATTATCAGGACATGCCGACCAACAACCACACCATCGCCCGCTCCAAGTATATCCAGCGCGGCTCCATCATCACGTCCGACGGCGTGACGCTGGCCGAGTCGCTGCAGCAGGAGGACGGCACCTATGCCCGCTCCTACCCCAACGGCAATATGGCCGCGCACGTGGTGGGCTACGTGAGCCAGCAGTATGGCACCGCTGGCATCGAGAGCGTCATGAACGATACGCTCACCGGCTCCAAGGATTACTCCAGCTGGAACAACGCCATCGCATCGCTCGCAGGTCAGACTCAGCCGGGCAACACCGTTAAGCTCACGATCGATTCGCGCATCCAGACGGCTGCCGAGCAGGCACTCAAGGGCTTTAAGGGCGCCGTGGTGGTCATGGACCCGCGTACCGGCGCCGTCCTTGCGTGTGCCAGCTCGCCCACCTACGACAACACCAACATCGACGCCCTGCTACAGGCAGGTAGCGGCGAGGACGGTTCCTTGTACGACCGTGCCATGGATGCGTTGTACACCCCAGGCTCCACGTTTAAGGTCGTCACCCTTTCTGCAGCGCTCGAAACCGGCACCGCCACGCTTTCAAGCACCTACCAGGCGCCCGGTTCTATGGATATCGGCAACGCTCCGGTCACCAACTACGCCAACGAAAGCTACGGAACCATCAGCCTGCAGCAGGCCTTCGCCGTGTCGTCTAACGTCGTCTTTGGCCAGGTGGCCAACGAGGTCGGCGCCAGCTCGCTGGTACAGTTTGCCAACGCCTTTGGCTATGGGCAAAAGCTGGGCCAGGACCTTACTGCGGCGGCCTCCATCATGGCCGACCCGTCGCTTATGACCGAGTGGGAGACCGCTTGGGCAGGCGCAGGTCAGCCTGTCGGCATGGACCACACGCCCGGCCCGCAGACCACGGTCATGCAAAACGCCGTGATTGCCGCCGCCATTGCCAACAGCGGCGTCGTCATGGATCCGTTCTTTGTGTCCCAGGTGCTCGCCCCAGACGGAACCGTGGTTAAGACCACGCAGTCCCGTTCACTGGGCCAGGCTGTCAGCTCTGCCACGGCCGACCAGGTAAAACAGGCAATGCTCGCCGTCGTCCAGTCTGGCACTGGCACCGATGCCCAGATTCCGGGCGTCAAGGTTGCCGGCAAGACCGGCTCGGCCGAGATCGGCGGCACCAACGTCAACTCCATGTTTGTTGGCTTTGCACCTTACGATTCACCCACGGTTGCCATCTCGGTGGCCCTGGAGGATTACGACAAACACGACGTCAAGGCGGCCAAGATTGCCGGCATCGTCCTGACCGCGGCGCTCGCCGCACAGGGAGCGTGATGCCCGTGATCAAAGCGGATACTTGGGGCGCGCCGCGGCCGATGAGCTAGCGGCAACGCACCACACGGCCCCAGCGGTCACACATTTGGTACTACACACATCGTTGAGCGAATAGTTATGTTAGGAGCAGGAATGGAACAGAGGGTCCTCGGGGGAAGATACCTCCTCAAGGATAAGGTGGGAACGGGCGGTATGGCGACCGTCTTCCGTGCACAGGATCAGGTCCTCGACCGCACGGTTGCCGTCAAGATCATGCTGCCGCAGTATGCCGGCGACGCCACCTTCGCCGCCCGCTTTAAGCAGGAGGCCAAGGCAGCAGCAGGCCTGTCCTCCCCCTATATCGTGGGCGTCTACGATTGGGGCAAGGACGGCGACACCTATTACATCGTCATGGAGTACCTGCGCGGTACCGATCTTAAGAGCGGCATCAAGAGCCACGGTGCCCTCGATCCCAAGAAGGTCGCGCAGATCGGCTCGCAGATCAGCTCCGCGCTTTCGGTCGCACACAAGCACGAGATCATCCACCGCGACATTAAGCCGCAAAATATCATGGTGCTGCCCGACGGCAACATCAAGGTGATGGACTTTGGTATCGCGCGCGCCAAGAACAGTCACCTCACGCAGGACAACAACGTGCTGGGCACCGCCCACTACGTAAGTCCCGAGCAGACCCGCGGTCAGGACCTCGGCCCCACCTCGGATATCTATTCACTGGGCATCGTCATGTACGAATGCGCTACCGGCCGTGTGCCCTTCGACGGCGACGACGCCATCTCAGTGGCACTCAAGCAGGTCAACGAGCTGCCTATCCCGCCGAGCCAGATCAACTCCGGCGTCGACGCCGACCTGGAGCGCATCATCCTCAAGTGCATGGAGAAGGACCCGGCCAATCGCTTCCAGACGGCCGATGAGCTGCGCCAGGTGCTTAATAGCTACCTGTCCGGTCGTGCCGTCAACGTCTCGGAGCCCACGCGCATTATCGGTGCCGCCGGCGACCTGGGCGCCACCAAGACCCGCGAGCTGTCTGACTCCACGCGCGCTATGGTTCGCCCCGTCTCGGGAGTGAGCGGCCAGACCAACCCCCGCAGCGCCGTCTCGGGTTCCACCGGTTCCTACGAAGCCGAGAAGCCCAAGTCCAACAAGAACAAGATTATTGCCGCCGTGGTGGCTGCCATCGCCGTCATCGGTATCGTCGCTGCCTTTGCCACGGGCATGTTCAGCGGCGACAAGGTTACGGTCCCCGATGTGCTGGGCAAGGATCAGGAAACCGCCGTCGAGCAGATCCAGGAGGCCGGCCTGGAGGTCGGTACCGTCGACCAGAGCTACAACGATGACGTCGACGAGGGTAAGGTCGCCGAGCAGACCCCCAACGGCAACACCAAAAAGCCCAAGGGCACAAGGGTGAACCTGGTAATCTCCAAGGGCCCCAAGCCCTCCGAAAAGGTTGAGGTCCCGCAGCTCGTCGGTTTAACCAAGGACCAGGCCGAGGCAGCGCTGGCAAGCGTAGGCCTGAAGGGCAGCGCTTCCGAGGAAGCCAACGAGGCCGACGAAGGTCAGGTCTTTGAGCAGGGTACCGACGCTGGCAAGGAGGTCGAGAAGGGCACGACCATCTCGTATAAGGTCTCGAGCGGCCCGGACACCACCTCGGTGCCCGATCTGACCGACATGACCGAGGCCCAGGCACGCAATGCGCTCGACATGGCCGGCTTTGGTGTCGACGTGAGCTATCAGGAAAACGACTCGGTTACCGAGGGCACCGTGATTAGCTGGAACCCCAGCGGTAAGCAAAAGCCCGGCGCCACGATCACCGTCGTCATCGCCAAGAAGTCCGGCAAGGCCAGCGTTCCGGGCAACCTGTACGGCAAGAGCATCTCCGCCGCCGTCACCGCGCTCAACAACGCCGGGTTCTACAACATCGCATTCTGCGATGAGAACGGCAACCCTGTGAGCGGCAACGAGAACGCAACTGTCACGGGTGTCTCCCCAACCGGCAAGCAGTCCACCGACAGCACGATTACGCTGACGGTTTCGATTTCTGGCTCTGACTCCGGCGACGATTCCGGCACGACTAACTAGTCGAGGACCCATCACCCGCAGCGGCTAGGGCCGCAAACATATTCGCTCAACGGCGCCCGCTTGCTCCCCCGCAAGCGGGCGCTTTATTTATCGACAGACCATGGCCCCTTAGCAACGCAAAGAGGCCCGCAAAAGCGAGCCTCCCAGGTGACAACAGAATATGTAATGCAGTAATTACTGGCCGCAGAACTTCACCATGATCTCGACCATGGACTCTTGCCTATGGACAAAATGTCCATAGGCAAGGAGATGAAAGAGTAAGGACAACGCCCTCTAAAAGAAGGCCGTATATGAAGATTGCATATCCCTTTTGCCTTCATATACTCAAGAAGCACCCCTCGAAGCGCTCCTGAGAGGCCCCCTTGGATGCAACCCAGGGGATCCAGATTCTGGTAGACATCGGCGCAGCAAAATCCTGCCGCGCAGGCACGAACGGACATCTTGACTCCTAACGCAATGCGGGGCGCCCCAAGACACCCCGCCACGACAAAAAACTAGTTCTCGTAGACCAGCGGGTGGCCCCAACTGCCCTCGATCTTGCAGGTCTCCGCCGCAAAACCGGCAGCGAAGTCCAAGCTCTCGCGAATCGCGGCCTCGCCGCACTCGCCGGCCTTCTTCTTGGAAAGATAGGTGACCAAAAACGCCGTCAGCAGTGAATCGCCGGCCGCCATAGCGTCTTTGAGCTCCTCGGGCGCCACGGGCTTGTTGCCCTGCTCGTAGAAGTTTTCGCCGTCATAGGCGACGGAGCCCTTGCTCCCGCGCGATGCGCATACGATTTGAGGGCCAAGGGCCTTCACCCACTCGAGCTTCGCCTTGATATCCTCCAGGGAAGCGTCGCCCATGGACATAAAGGCGTACGTCACAAATGGCGCAATCTGCCCGAAGTGCTCGTCGGTGGAGTCATCGGAGAAGTCGAAGCTGATAGGCACGCCGGCAGCCTTGATCTTGGGGAGCTCGCGCTCGGTGAAGCAGTAGTTGCCGCTGTGCACCAAATCGAAGCCGCTGACGTACTCGGCGGCGAAGCGGTCTATCACGTAGCGCATGTCGCCACGTATGCCGCCTTCATTGGAGCCCAGGAAGATACGGTCCCCGGTCTCGTCAACGGTCACGCGAGCGGCGCCGTTGACGCCCAGGACCTGCTGGCAGCGAAGAAGCTCGACGCCCTCGTCCTCGAGCGATGCTATAACGTGCTCGGCCTCCTCATCTGATCCGAAGATTCCCATGTAGGCGCTGCGATCGACGCCGAGCTTCTTGGCGAAGACGGCGAAGTTAACTGCATTGCCGCCGGGATACATGGTCTTGATGTGATCGTACTTATCGACAACGTTGTCTCCAAAGCCAAGCACGCTTATAGGATAGGCTGCCATGGTTATCTCCATTCAGGTAAACCGCCGTGGTTACGGCGAGCAGACGGGGCGCGAGGGATTCGCACGTCTCAACGCGCCTCGCGCCCCGTTTTAAAATCGCTAGTACTTCTCGATGCCCATGTAACGACGCACGTCCGGGTGATGGTCGAACACCTTGCCGCGAGCGGAGCGCAGCTCACAGTTCATCGCGTAGAACAGGATTGGATCAAGGAACGCGCGAACGCTCGCCGGTACTTGGTCCATGCCGTACTCCATGGCGTCGAGCACCATAAGAGTGTCGGTATGGGTCTCGAGGAATGCGAGGGCGCGCTCATCCATGGCTCGGCACTCACTAGAAGACATCTGCAGGAAGTAGAAGACTCCGGGCTCGGTCACCTCGAAGGGGCCGTGGAAGTACTCGCCGGAGTGGATATAGGCGCAGCTCTGCCACTGCATCTCCATAAGCGAGCAGATAGCGAAGCCATAGGCCTGGCTAAACACGGGACCGGACCCCAAGATATACAGGAACTTGTGGTCCTGGCACAGGGCGGCAAAACGGTCGCAGAGTTCGGCGTTGACCTTCTCGCGAGCTGCAGGCAGGATCTAGTCCATCTTGGCGATGCCTTCGTACATGTCGGCAAGGTCGGCATAACCTTCCTGCTGATCCAGGAGCTCGGAAGCGAGAGCCAAAGAGATGCCGGCGGGCACCTCCGCCTGCGGAACTCCCTCGCCCCACGGATATACCCAGCACGTCCACTCACCGTTATCGATGCCGGAACCCGCGTTGTCCGTCTGCACGATAACGGTCGCGCCCGCCGCCTTGGCGATCGAGCACGCATCGATTACCTCGGGGGTGTTGCCGGAGTGGCTGCAAGCGATGACAAGGGACTTTTCGCCCAGGCGCTTGGGACGCATGATATCGAACTCGCGGGCGGTATACGCCTCGCTGGCAAACGTAGTCGCCTCGCGCTTGAGCAGCTCGTGGGCGGGCAGCAGGTCGATGAGGGAGCCGCCGCAGGCAACCCAGAAGACGCTATCGAAACCGCCCTTTTCAGCGATTGCGTCGGCGATAAGATCATGTGCGTTCATTGTTATTCTTCCTTTCGATACGGCGGACGAATCCGCCAACGTTTACTGCGAGTCTTCTCGTCAAGCGTGTTGACTTCCCCACGCGAATGGGAGCTACGCGCTAGTCGACAAAATACCTCTCGAAGGCGTCCATGTTGTGCCGGTCCGCTGCTGCGGGATCATCGAAATACCTTCCATCGGTGATCTCCTGGCCAAGATAGCCCTCGAACCCATGCGCGTTGAGGACGCGTACGAAATCGTCCATACTGTGCTTTCCATCGCCCCAAACCAGATGGCCATATGGGTCGCCATCAATGAAGCGCATGTTCCTTATGGCACCATCGCCAAACTCGGCAAACCACTCTTCAAGGCTCTCGCCGGCGACTCCCATAGCGGTAGTGTCCACCATTGGAGTAAGGTGCGGGCTGGCTACTTGGTCAAGCATGCGCCTGGCGTCCGCGAGTGTAACCACCAAGTTGCTCTCTTCCGGCCTCAGGCTCTCCATGCAGAGGGTCACGCCGTGCTCGCCGGCATAGTCCGCAAGAATCGCCAAGTGCTCGGCAGAGCGCTTCCAAGCCTCCTCGCGGTCCTCGTCCCAATCGCCCCAACCGGAGTTGATGGACATATACGGGGCGCCGAGCACCTCGGCGAGCTCGATGCCGTGCTTAAAGTAAGCGAGGCTCCGCTGCGCGTGGAGGGGCTTTCTGGCAGCGTACTGCCACGGATACACCACGTTCTCCGGACACAGGGAGCTCACGGAGAGTCCGCGGGACTCGATCTTGCGGCGAAGCTCGTCGGCCTCGAAATACCCCGTGTGGTCCAGCGTCACGTGCGGCTCGGCCGCCCAAAGCTCGATGGTTTTGAAGCCAAGGCGCTGCTGAGCATCAAGGAAGTAATCGAGCGACCACATGATGTAGTGAATGTTCATGCCGGCGACCTGCTCGCGACGCAGACGGGGTGTGGAAGCGCTTAAATCCATGCTGGGCACCTCCTACATCGGCAGTAGGCCGGAAATCACAGTCGCGACCAATCCGAACAGAACCATGAAGATAAAGAACTTCCAGATGGTCTTCCACCATTGCCCGAAGGAGATCTTCGCCACGGCAAGACCCGCGACGGTCATGCCCGCAACGGGGCTGATGGTGTTGACGGTCTGGTTCGCGAACTGCAGAGCGGTGACGGCAGCCTCGGGATTGAGGCCCATAAGCTCGGTCAGCGGGCCCATGACGGGCATGGTGAGTGCAGCGAGGCCGGAGCTGGAAGGAAGCAGCAGCGAAAGCAGGCCGAGGACGATGTACATGAAGGTGGTATAGATGAAGGACGGAGCGCCCGCAAGGAGTCCGACGAGCCAGTTAAGAATAGAGTCGATGATCATTCCGCCCTCTGCGACGACCAGGATGCCGCGGGCGATGCCGATGATGCAGGCTGCGTAGGCGAAGTCGGCGATTCCGCGGACGAACTCCTCCGCAATGGTCTTCTCGTCCAGGCCGCCGAGTATGCCGGCAAGAAGGCCCATGGCCAGGAACACCATGGAGATCTCGTCCATATACCAGCCCTGGGTAACGAGGCCCCACACGATAACGCCCATGCCGACCGCGAAATCAATGAGGACGAGCTTGTGGCGAAGCGTGAACTCCTCTTCGATAGAAGCATCGGTGACAGAGAACTCGATGCGCTTCTGCTTATCGTCCTCATAGGTGATGGAGGACTTGGGATCGAGCTTGACGCGGCGCGCGTAGCGCATGGCCCAGAAAATGCCCGCGGCGGTGAAGATGACCCACAGGATGGCGCGGAGCCAAAGCTGGGGATTTCCCTCGATGCCGATAACGCCCTGGGCGATCAGCACGTTGAAAGGATCAATAGTGGATGCGCAGTAACCAAGGTTGGGGCCGAGGAAGCAGATGATGAACGCGGTCATGGAGTCATACCCGATGCTCAGCATGATGGGGATGAAGATCGCGTAGAACGGCAGCGCCTCCTCGGACATGCCGAACGTGGTGCCGCAGATCGAGAGCAGGATCATGGAGATGGGGATGATCAAGATGTCCTTGTTCTTCAGCTTCTTGATCACGCGGCTCATGCCGGCGTTTAGGGCGTTGGTCTTGGTGACGATGGCGAACGATCCGCCGATCAGCAGGACGAACGCGACGACATCGGCCGCAGCCTGAATGCCCTTGGCGGGAGCCTGCAGGACGGCATCGATGCCCTGTCGCAGATCGACGGTCTCCCCCGTCTCCGAATCGGTGTAGACCTTGTCGACCTCTTGGTACGTTCCGGCTACGGCGACTTCTCGCTCGCCCGCGGCCGTCTGAATGGTCTGGCGGTCGAACTGACCCGATGGGACGATCCATGTGAGCACCGCGAAGAACACGATCAGCATGAACGCGATGGTGTACACATGGGGAAGCTGGAGATGGAATCTGCGCTTGGGCTTCTCCTGTTTGGCATCCGACATTCTTAACCTCCTGCCAGAGCAACGATGCTTGCCAAAAATCCTTCACGTATAGGCAAACATCTTAGGTTGTTCTATGTATAACCTGCATGAAGGCGTCGGTTAAGAAACATATTAGGTTGTTCTATAAGTGGTAACTTTTACGCGCTAAACGGACCTGCCGCGGCAATACGAGAACAGCGCTGTGTGAGACAGAGCCGCTAGATATCGAAGCTGTAGCGCGAACCCACGTAGTACTGTCTGCCATAGCAGAAGCGCTCTCCGTTGGAATCGAGAAAGCCCGCGTTCATGAAGAACAGCGGCTCCCCTACTGGGACCTTGAGCTCGCGGGCGGCATCAATTCCCGCACGGGCGATCTCCAGCCTGCAGGGATCGGACGAGCAGGGATACCTACCCGTACGCTCCCCCACGGCCTCGAATATCGAACAATTGGAGAGACCGATATCTTTGAGAAATTCGAATCCATCGACAGGATAGTAGTTGTTCTCGAACAGGACCGGCACGCCGTCTGCGGTACGCACGCGTGAGACCAAGATGAGGTCAGAGCCTTCATCCAAGCCAAAGAAAGAAGCGAGGTCGCGATCGGCGGCAACGGTCTTGCGGGCAACGACGCGAGCGCCCGCCTTCATGCCGTTTTCAGCGCATGCTTGGGTAAAACTCTGAACATCGTCCTTCTGATGCACCTTGCGAATTATCTTTGTCGCGGTCACAAACGTACCACGCCCCTGCCGCTTGGTGAGATACCCCTCGCCCACAAGCTCCTCTATTGCGCGGCGAACCGTGACCCTTCCCACGCCGTACATCTTAGAAAGCTCAAGTTCCGTTGGAATCTGCGAGTCAACGGGATATGTCCCCTGTTCGATATCGCTCTTAAGCAAATCGAGCACCTGTTGATACAGCGGGGCGGAAGAGCCCCCATCCAGATGCGCATCCACAAAAACTCTCCCTTTAAGGCGTTCGCGATCTCAACGACTCCATTCTACCGCACACGGAAAAATGAGGTTAAACACATAGGGGCCCTGCATGTTTGAGCGGATCGGGAATCTGGTCGCTGATTTCGTCCGCATTTGCTTGCGAAAAACCAAAACGCTCCTCGCGCTTGGCGAACACGGTGAGGCCCGCCGCCTTGCACGCAGCGATCGATGATGCTCGTGTGATGTTGGCTTCCTTCCTTTGCTTGCGAGGCGCGTCACTCGTCCTGCTGAGCCGCGGGCCCATCGTTCGGCGTGGCCTGCCTGCGCGGGGCATGCCGGGAATTGATGTAGTCGTATGCGTAGGCGATCTCCGTGACGGGGACCTCCACGTGGTAATGGGCGGAAATGTCAGAGAAGCTCGTGCGGAATGCGATCGAGGTAGGCTCTGTGTCTCGGGGATGTTCATGCGGCTGGTCCTCCTTTCGCCACACACCTTACGGGCGGGGTGGTGCGCGGAACGGGTTGGCGCCAGTGTTTCGTCACGGGCGCGTGCGCTTCGGCACTCCATGCTACATCTGCTGTCTCTTATACACATCTGACGCTGCCGACGATCGCATAAG
>URCU01000014.1:0-26538 GCA_900546425.1 uncultured Collinsella sp.
CCCCGAGACCGTCAAGAAGATTGCCGTCATGGACCGCACCAAGGAGCCGGGTTCCATCGGCGAGCCGCTCTACCAGGACGTCGTCTCTGCTCTCTACGAGGCCGGCAAGACGGGCATCAAGGTCGTCGGCGGCCGTTACGGCCTGGGCAGCAAGGACACGCCTCCCGCGTCCGCGTTCGCTGTCTTTGAGGAGCTCAAGAAGGACGAGCCCAAGCGCGAGTTCACCATCGGCATCGTCGATGACGTGACCAACCTGAGCCTGCCCGAGGCCGAGGATGCGCCCAACACCGCAGCCCCTGGCACCATTGAGTGCAAGTTCTGGGGTCTGGGTGGCGACGGTACCGTCGGCGCCAACAAGAACTCGATCAAGATCATCGGCGATCACACTGACAAGTACGTTCAGGCCTACTTCCAGTACGACTCCAAGAAGACCGGCGGCGTCACCGTTTCGCACCTGCGCTTTGGTGATTCCCCGATCCGTTCGCCGTACTACGTGACCAAGGCCGATTTTGTCGCTTGCCATAACCCCAGCTACATCGTCAAGGGCTTCAAGATGGTCCGCGACGTCAAGCCGGGCGGCACCTTCCTGGTCAACTGCCAGTGGAGCGACGAGGAGTTCGCCGAGCACATGCCCGCCGTGGCCAAGCGCTACATCGCGAACAACAACGTCAACGTCTACCTGATCGACGCTATCGACCTGGCCGCCAAGGTCGGCATGGGCAAGCGCACCAACACGGTGCTCCAGTCCGCCTTCTTCGCGCTGGCCAAGGTCCTGCCCGCCGAGGACGCCCTGCAGTACATGAAGGACGCGGCCACCAAGTCCTACATGAAGAAGGGCCAGGCCATCGTCGACGCCAACCACAAGGCCATCGATGCCGGCGCTACCGCCTTCCGTAAGTTCGAGGTTCCGGCCGACTGGGCAACCGCCGAGGATGCCGCTCCCGTCGAGCTCTCCGAGGAGACCAAGTCCGCCATCGCCCAGCAGGTCAAGAACCTGCTCGAGCCCATCGATCGCATGGATGGCGACAGCCTGCCCGTTTCCGCCTTCGTCGATTGCGCCGACGGCCAGTTTGAGCTGGGCGCCTCCGCATACGAGAAGCGCGGCGTCGCCGTGGTCGTCCCTCACTGGGACGAGACCAAGTGCATCCAGTGCAACCAGTGCGCCTATGTGTGCCCGCATGCCACCATCCGTCCGTTCGCGATGACCGAGGACGAGGCTGCCGCCGCGCCCGAGGCTACCCGCACGCTCGACGCCATGGGCCCCAAGGCCAAGGGCATGAAGTTCACCATGGCCGTGTCCCCGCTCGACTGCATGGGCTGCACCAACTGCGTCAAGGTCTGCCCCAAGGGCGCCCTCGAGATGGTTCCCACCGAGCAGGAGATGGATCAGCAGCCCGTTTGGGACTACATGGTCGAGAACGTCTCCGAGAAGAAGGAGCTCATCGCGGCCAACGTCAAGGGCAGCCAGTTTAAGCAGCCCTACCTGGAGTTCTCCGGCTCCTGCGCCGGCTGCGCCGAGACCGCCTATGCACGTCTGGTGACCCAGGTCGCCGGCGACCGCATGTTCATCTCCAACGCCACCGGCTGCTCCTCCATTTGGGGCAACCCCGCTGCCACCGCTCCTTACTGCAAGGACAAGGACGGTCACGGCCCGGCGTGGAACAACTCCCTGTTCGAGGACAATGCCGAGCACGGTCTGGGCATGGCCGTGGGCTACGAGGCCGTTCAGCACAAGCTGATCGCCGCTACCCAGGACATCATCGCTGCCGATGGTCCGTCCGATGAGCTCAAGGCTGCCGGCCAGGCTTGGATCGACTCCGTCAACGACGCCGAGGCCTCCAAGACCGCTGCCGCTGCCTACGTTGCCGAGCTCGAGAAGTGCGGCTGCGACGCTTCCAAGGCGATCCTCGCCGACAAGGCTTACCTCACCAAGAAGTCCTTCTGGATCTTCGGCGGCGACGGTTGGGCCTACGACATCGGCTTCGGTGGCCTGGACCACGTCCTGGCTTCCGGCCACAATGTCAACGTCTTCGTCTTCGACACCGAGGTTTACTCCAACACCGGTGGTCAGGCCTCCAAGGCCTCGAACCTGGGCCAGGTCGCTCAGTTCGCCGCTGCCGGTAAGGTGACCAAGAAGAAGTCCCTGGCCGAGATTGCCATGAGCTATGGCTACGTCTACGTGGCGCAGGTCGCCATGGGCGCCAACCCGGCTCAGACCCTCAAGGCCATCCACGAGGCCGAGGCCTACGACGGCCCGTCCCTCATCATCGGCTACAGCCCCTGCGAGATGCACTCCATCAAGAAGGGCGGCATGCAGAACTGCCAGGCCGAGATGAAGAAGGCTGTCGAGTGCGGTTACTGGAACCTCTTCCGCTTCAACCCCGAGGCTGCTGCCGGCAAGAAGTTCTCGCTCGATTCCAAGGAGCCCGCGGGCGGTTATCAGGAGTTCCTGATGAACGAGGCCCGTTACGCTTCGCTGACGCGTTCCTTCCCCGAGCGTGCCGAGGAGCTCTTCAAGGAGAACGAGCAGGCCGCCATGGACCGCTATGCTCACCTGCTGAAGCTCAAGACGGTGTACAACGAGGCCTAGGTCTCTCACCGCAGGATCTGAGGGCTGACCTTCGCGGACGTCCTCGGACATGAAAGAACCCCCGCTGCGCACTACGTGCGGCGGGGGTTCTTTCGTCCTGCGGAGTGTCCGCGAAGGTCAGCCCTCAGATCCTGCTACGACTACGTCCTCGGATTGTGTGGCTGATGAAGGACGTGGCTGGTCGGGTATTCCGTCCCCTTCGCTGTTTCGCGGCTTTGCCGCGAAAGGCGCGTCACTTTGGGGATGGATGGAGGGCGTGGCTGGATTGCAGATTCAAATGGCTAGAGAGATATGGGCGCGAACGAGAAATCGTTATTGGGGTCATCCTTTTCCATAAACTCATCGAGACAAAACGTCATGTAGATTGGAACGTACAGAACCTTGCCCTCTTTGCTGAGATTCTCGTGGCTCAGTACAACGGCCTCGGGAATTTTGTACTCGCCCACACTCATCAGACGATCGAGGGCCGCATGCGCTCGAACTTTCTTGCCCGATTTGACCTCGATTGGGACAACATGACCGTGGGCGCCTTCGATCACAAAGTCAACTTCACCGACCTCACGCGTTTGGTAGTACCATGCATCCGCCCCGAGGGCAACAAGTTCCTGCGCGACCACGTTCTCATAGAGACCACCAAGGTTGGGAGTTTTCATATCAAGATAGACAGCGCGTGCGGTGCTGCCGGGGTACCGCGATGCGAGCATGCCCGTATCAGACTCATATAGTTTGAAGGCCGTCGTTTTCTCCGTCCTCTTGAGAGGACTCCGTGGCTCCGTCACCCTGGCGACCATCAATCCAACACCTGCGTTAACAAGCCACAGGAAATCCTGCTCATATTTTTTAAGGCGAGCTCCCTCACCCAGAGACGAAACAACAAAGCGATGAGACTCCGCCTCAAGCTGAACGGGAATTTGCTCAAAAATCGACCGAACGTTAAACGCTCGAGTCGATGCATATTTTGAGATATCGCTTTTGTACTGATCGACCAGCTGAGTTTGAAGCTCACGTGTGCTCACGAGCGAATAACCCGAATCAATATAATTCTGAACGACCTCCGGCATGCCGCCGCAAACGATATAAGCTCTATAGTTCTTGAGCATCGCCTCATGAATATAGTTTTCGACAGGATGTTTCTCGACAAGGCAGCTGCGAATGCCTGCAAGCACATTCTCGCTAACGCTGTTTGCCCAACAAAACTCTTCAAAATCCATCGGGCGCATAACAATGTGCTCTACATACCCCACCGGAAAAGAAGAGATCCCCTTAAACTCAGTCCCAAGCATAGACCCCGAGAAGACATAGCTAAAGCGCCCATCCTCGACCAACGCCTTCATGAGCGTAACGATCTGCGGATACTCCTGAATCTCATCGACAAAGACAAGCGTATCGCCCTCAACAAGCGGCGCATCCGCAAGAAGGGCTACGCGGTTGATAAAGTCAACGGAGTTCTTTGCGCCAACAAGTGCATTCCTTGCTTCGACATCGAGTAGTAAATTGACCTCAAAATACGAAGCGTAGTTGCTTTTTCCAAACGCGCGAATCGCATAGCTCTTGCCAACCTGACGCGCACCAGTAACGAGTAATGCCTTATTGGAATTATTCTTCCAGCTCAAAAGCCTATCAGTGACCTTACGGCGTAGCATTAAACCCCCAAATGACAAAAATTGACAGATAGAATCTCCTAAAATCATACAAAAATTGGCAGATAATATTGTCGTAAATATACAAAAATTGGGAGATAGCAAAGGTTCGAATAGGCCTCAAAGCCACTGAAACAGTGCTCTACTTTGCGAAGGGGCTGGGGACGCTGTTGGGTGCGTCTCCAGCCCTCTGATTCTTACTTTGGATCCCGATGGTGGGGTGTTGTCGGTGCTGCTTGCTTGGTTACCTTGTCTCGCCGGACTCCGTGCGTAGGCGGTAGCCGTGGACGAGGTCGCTAATGGCCGGCCAGGGAATCTGGCGGTCGACCCAAAATTGGAGCTGGACCAGATAGCGCTCGGTGGCGCGGGTGAGGGCTGCAAACTGTTCGTGAGTCTCTACCTGGGCGTAGAGGTCGCGGCTGTGGGCGAGGATTGCCGTGGTGTCATCCATTTTGCCGGTGACGTCGAAGGCGCTCGAGAACCAGTCGCACAGGCGCGCGGCGCTGTTGTTGATCGTTGCGAGGTCGGCGGTGCCGTCGTTGGCGTTTTCGTTGGCCTGGGCTCGCAGGAGGGAGAGGGCGTCGGTGGCGTTCATACAGTAGCCGACGGTGAAGTTCCAGACGGCGAATTCGCGGCCGGTGTCGAGTTTGCGGCGGCGCATCAGGTCGATGTCACGCGGCTCCTCGAGCATCATTTGGTCGGCGAGGGCTTCAAGTGCAGTGGCGTACTCAGCAAGGTCGAGCGTGAGCAGGGTGTTGATATCCATCATCTTTAGGCCTCCGCTTCGATCTCGACAATTTCGTTTTTGATGTACATGCCCTGGTTGTCCCAGACATTGCGGCAGACGGCGGCAAAACGCTCGCGGTCGGCTTCGCAGATGCGGGCGAACATGTTGCAGGTGCCAAAGGGCTCGCACACGTCAAAGAAGATGCAAATTGACGACCAGCCACCATACCAGCTCACGGCGCCCGCCGGCTCGTGAAAGACGGGGTTCTCGATGTGCTCGTAATTGGCGATGGGGCCCGATACGGGATAGGTTACCTCGGCATCGCAGATCTTGGCCGAAAAGATACGTGACTCGACCGGACAGGACGATTCGAACAGCTTGCATGCCTCGGGAGCCTTGTCCCAGAGCATGTCGGCGAGAAACGTCTCGCCATTCAGCGTGATCTTGAGCATTTTTGTCATAGTAAGGACCTCCTCAATCCGTCGCTCAAGGGGCTCGCTGGCGGATAAGGAGAAGACAGCGGCGGGGTCGCCGAACCCAAACTTCACGACAGATCTCTGTCGCCCCAGCCCGCGCTGTTCTTCGCTAAAGTACCATGCCGTAATTGCGCGCGCAATATCAGTTTTTGAATTTCTGGAAGCGGCAATCGACGAGACGGCTCGCCGGCTGCCGGCCGACGCGCGGTATGAGCACTTGTCTATTCCTTAAGTTGGATGAAAAACGCCATGTTATTGCAGGGCTGCATACTCGTCCAATAAGTGCATAGAATCTCGTATAGTGCGAGTAAGACTTTGCGCTGTCTGTTATGTGTTTAGCAAAGATACAGTTTGTATAATCTGGTCTAATCCCTGCTCTATTAAAAAAAAGTTGCACGTAAATGACGTAGATATGCTTGAGCTGGGGTTCTGCACGCTGAGCGGATAAAAACGACCGTTCACCGTTCAACTATTTTCAAAATGAATAAAATGAGCGATAAAGAGAATATAAACCTTAATAAACTCGCGTATTGCACGGGCGCGGGTTATTAATGGGTTGTAGGCCTTTTACAGAAAGGATTCCAGCAATGTCTAAGCCTCTTGGCAAGCCCGATCGTATCGTCGTCGCCCTTGGCGGCAATGCCCTCGGCAACAACCCCGTTGAGCAGATCGAGGCCGTGAGCAACACCGCTCACGCTCTCCTCGGCCTGATCGAGCAGGGCAACGAGATTATCATCACCCACGGCAACGGTCCGCAGGTCGGCATGATCCAGAACGCCTTCGCCGCCGCCCACGACGCCATCGGCACCCCCGAGATGCCGCTGCCCGAGTGCGGCGCCATGTCCCAGGGCTACATCGGCTATCACCTGCAGCAGGGCATTGGCCGCGAGATGCACAAGCGCTATAAGCGTTGGCACGCCGCAACCGTCGTCACCCAGATCGAGTGCGACCCGGACGATCCCGCGTTCAAGAACCCGACCAAGCCGATTGGCCCCTTCTACACCGAGGAGCAGGCCAAGGAGTTCATGGCCGAGGATCCTTCCAAGGTCTTCGTCGAGGATTCCGGCCGCGGCTGGCGTCGCGTTGTCGCTTCCCCCGATCCCAAGAAGATCGTCGAGGCTGACTCCATCCTCAACCTGCTTGACAACGAGTTCATCGTCATCGCCTGCGGTGGCGGCGGCATCCCCGTCGTTCGCGACTATGAGAACAAGGGCTGCTACAAGGGCGTCCCCGCCGTCATCGACAAGGACCTGGGCGGCGAGCTGCTGGCCGAGGACTGCGACGCTGACGTTCTGTTCCTGCTGACCGCCGTTGAGCATGTCGCCATCAACTTTGGCAAGCCCAACCAGGAGGAGCTCGAGGACATCACCGCCGACGAGGCCGAGCGCCTGGCCGACGAGGGCCAGTTCGGCAAGGGTTCCATGGAGCCCAAGGTCCGCGCCGCCATCAAGTTCGCCCGTTCCCGCAAGGGCCGCACCTGCATCATCGGCGCCCTGGACAAGGCCGCCGAGACCATGGCCGGCCTCTCCGGCACCCGCATCCACGAGTAGCCTCTACTCCATTGCCTCTCTCGTGGGCGCCAGGCAAGGCGCCCACAAACTAGCCTCTCTTCATGAGCCCCGCAGTCCGCTCCGACTGCGGGGCTTTTGCTATTCACCTAGTCCCCGATGGGTGAGTAGTCATTGGGGACGTTCTTAAACGACTAGTCAAACAAGAACGTCCTCAATGACTACTAATTTAAATCTGTCCCCAATGACTGCGGAAAGCGCATCTCACACCGACGCATTGCTTTCGGGCCCTCTCTCCGTGCTCCCTATAAGTTCAGCTGGACTCCCCGCAACCTGTTCCGCGTTGGCGGAACGAGCGCGACGTGGAGTGTCATTCTTTACCGCGTTAGACTAGACGCAGGGAAAGGAGGAGGACATGGATGCTCGCGTCAAGCAGCTTGTAAATATGATCGAGGACGCTCAGCCTGTCGCTGTCGCGGTGCTTGCCAAGCGTCTCGAGGTAAGCGAGCGCGCCGTGAGAAACTATATCCATCGCGCAAACGACAAGCTTGCGGGGGTTGCACGCATCGTTGGCAGCAAAGGGCAATATCGTATCGATGTTGCACATGCAGATGAGCTTGCTCGCTTGCTAGACGGTGCGGCTCTGGCCCATCCGGGCATTCCTGATACGCGCGATGGCCGTGTGTCCTTCCTTCTTAACGACCTCCTCATGCGGTCCCAGTGGGTGACGATTGAGGAGTATGCGGATTTACTCTACGTTTCGGCGCGGACTCTGTCCAATGACATGCGTCTGGTAGAGCAGAAACTCGCCCAATTTGACTTAACGCTCGAAAAGCGCCCACGCTACGGAATCCGCGTTGCGGGCGGGGAGTCACAACGGCGCCTGTGCCTGGCCTCGCTGGTGAGGCCCGTGTTGCCCGACACCGACGATGCAAAGCTCGCCGAGCGCCTGCGGGCCATCGCCGCATGTGTGGACGATGCCCTGACGGCCTCGCCCGTCACGGTGAGCTCGCTGGCATCCCGCAATCTCATCATGCATCTTTACATTGCTCTTGGCCGCATCGAGCAGGGCTGCTATGTCCCAGCTGCAGAATCGGACGTTCAAAAACTGGAGGGAACGCGCGAATACGCCGCGGCTTTCCAGATTGCCGCAAACATCAAGGATGCCCTGGGCGTGAGCATGCCCCGAGAAGAGGTTGCCTTTATCGCAATCCATTTGCTCGGCAGGGGCACGGGCGTGCCCGAGAAGGGCTCTGCCGTTATCTCGGACGAGATGTGGGAGATTGCTTCCGAGATGGTACGTGCGGTCAACGATGAGTTTAGGTTTGACTTTAGCGGCGATCTTGAACTTCGCATGAACCTTGCTCGGCATATCGGCCCTCTGGGCTATCGCCTTGAATATCACATGCATATGGATAACCCCATGCTGCCCGATATCAAGACGAGGTTTCCGTTGGCCTATTCGATGGCAGCTGGCACCTCGCAGGTACTCGAGCGTCATTTTGGCAGCCAGCCCTCTGATGAAGAGCTCGGCTACATCGCCATGGCATTTGCCCTGGCCCTCGAGCAGCAAGCCGACCAGCCGCGTCGCAAGCGCATCCTGATCGTGTGCGCCTCGGGGGCGGGAAGCGCCCGTATGCTCGAGCACCAGTACCGCAAGCAGTTTGGCATGTATATCGATTCGATTGAGACATGCGATGTCGCCCGCGTGGGAACGTTCGATTTTTCGCACATCGACTACGTGTTCACAACGGTGCCGCTCAACGTCAAGTTGCCCGTGCCCGTCCGCGAGGCCGATTTCTTCTTGGAGACGAGCGATGTCAACGCTATCCGCAAGGTGCTGAGCGACGACACTGCGCAATCGGACTCCGTAAGCTCTTTCTTTAGCCGTGCCCTGTTCTTCAACCGCGTTGAGGCGTCGTCGAAGCAGGCCGTTCTCCGATATCTCTCCGAGCGCGCCGTCGAGAGCGGCCGTGTCGATGCCCAGTTTGCCCAAGAGGTCGCCGAGCGCGAGAGCGCGAGTGCCACCTCGTTTGGCAATGGGGTAGCCATGCCCCATGGGATGCATCCCTTGAGCGCCGAGGCCTTTGTTACCGTGGGCCTGCTCGAACATCCCATTCTTTGGGACGAATACGGCCATGAGGTCGATATCGTCTTTATGGTGTCGTTTGCCCGGTCGGGCGGCGATGAGGCGCGGATCTTGAGCTCACTGCTCGCCGAGATCTTTATGGACCGCCAGGGGGTCGAGCGCCTACGCGAGCGCCGGTCCTGGCATGAGCTGATGGCGCTTGTGCAAGCGCATACGGCTTAAGACTTCTTTTGTCGATAACCCTGTCTGTCTACCTGCAATAAACCTCGAGGATTGCGGGCGGGAGATAGGCGTTTCGAATATTCAAGTACAAACCAAACATCACGGGAGAGGAGACCGTTATGGACGATCAGGGAACCGAGATGGTTTCGTTTCAGCTGGTCGCTGCGGCGGGAGAGGCACGCAGCCTTGCCTTCGAAGCCCTTGAAAAGGCAAAAGCGGGGGATTTTGACGCCGCCGCCAAACTCATGAAGCAGTCAAAGGATGCGGGAATCAAGGCTCACCACATCCAAACGCAGCTGCTTTCGACTGAGGCGGCGGGCGAGCATCTGTCGGTGGATGTGTTGCTGGTCCATGCTCAGGACCACCTCATGTGCTCCATGCTTGCTCAGGAGCTCGTGCAGGAGCTGATCTGCCTGTATGAGTGCACTGCAACCAAGAACGCCTAGCGGCGTGCGGTGACTATCCAACCAATCAATGCGAAGAGAATCCCTTATGAAGATCCTTCTTGTTTGCGCAGCTGGTCTGTCTACAAGCATTCTGATGAAGAAACTCGAGAAATATGCGGAGCAAAACGGCATCGAGCTCGATATCGATGCGGTGGGTATCGGCGAGTATCAGGAGACGTGCGCCAATTATGACGTGCTGCTCTTGGGGCCGCAGGTGTCCTACCAACTCAACACCGTCAAGCAGGGGAGCGGTAAGCCGACCGCGGTCATCCCCGCACAGGACTACGGCATGGGCAACGCCGCCAACGTGCTGGCACTCGCCCAGTCGCTGTTGGGCTAGGAGGCGACCATGGAAAAGTTCATGACCCTGCTTCAGGAAAAACTGACCCCTATTGCCAATTTCTGCGGCACCGAGCGCCACTTTGCCTCCATGCAAAAGGGCTTTATGAGCGCGATCAGCTTCATCTTGGTCTCTGCCGTCTTTATGATCATCGCCAACCCGCCGGTCACGGCCGACCTGGTGGCGCAGGGCGGGTTCTGGTCCGTCTTTGGCCCTTGGCTCGATTTTGCCACGGCCAATAAGCTCACGCTGCTCATCCCGTTCAACATGACGATGGGCATACTGTCGGTGATCGTGACGTTCGCAATCGCATATAACCTGGCGGGCACCTACAAGATGCCCAAGCTTAACGCCGGCATGACCTCGCTGGTGATGTTCCTGATCGCCGCGGCGCCGTCGTCCTACTACCAGCTTGCTGACGAGTCCGTGCTCCAGGCGGTCCCCTGCACCTATCTGGGTGCGCAGGGCCTGTTTACCGCCATCATCGTTGCCTTGGTCTCCGTCGAGGTCACGCGCTTCTGCCAGACCAAGGGCATCACCATCAAGATGCCCGATGGCGTGCCGCCGTTTTTGTCCGAAACCTTTGGCGCCATCGTACCTATGCTCGCCAACATCCTCATCTTCTTTGGCGGCAACCTGCTGATCCAGATGATCGATCCCGCGCTGTCCATCCCCTCGGTTATCGAGAAGCTGCTCGCTGCCCCGCTTTCCGTCGCAGTTGACTCTGTGCCCGGCGCACTGCTTATCTGCTTCATGACGCTGCTGTTTTGGTGCTTTGGCGTCCACGGCAACATGATCGTAATGCCCATCACCGCCCCGGTCTCGCTTGCCGCCTTTGCCGCCAACGCCTCGCTCTATGCTGCCGGGCAGCCGCTTGAGTTCCACCCGGTGCTCATGTCGTTGGCCATCAACCTCATCGGCGGCACGGGTAATACGTTCTCTTTTGTGGCGCTCTGCGCGTTTAGGGCAAAGTCGCAGCAGCTCAAGGCATTTGGCAGGGCATCGATCGTGCCGAGCTTCTTCCGTATCTCCGAGCCCGCGATCTTCGGCGCGCCCATCATCTTCAACCCGATCCTCATGATTCCGTTTGTGCTAGGCGGCATGATCTCGGCCCTGCTGTATTGGGGTGCGGTCTCACTGGGTCTTGTCTCTAACTTCTACATCTTGGTGAGCGGCACGTTCCCCATCTTCGTTCAGGGCTTTGTCCAGTGCCTCGACCCGCGCATCTGGGTGTTTACGATCGTTTTGATCGTGGTCATGGCTGTGGTCTGGTACCCGTTCTTTAAGGTGTACGATAACCAGCTCCTGGCTCAGGAGCAGGAGAACGCCGCGGCAGCTTCTGCCGAGGATGCTGAGTAGCATGAGTTACTTTGACAGAACGTCTGCCGCCGGTATGCCCGAGGGCTTTTTGTGGGGTGGTGCCCTCGCCGCCAACCAGGCCGAAGGGGGCTGGAACGAGGGCGGCCGCGGCATGTCGCACTCCGACCTGATCCCACAGGGTTCCGACCGCTGGGATGTAATGTTTGGCAGGCAAAAGCCCGTGGACGATCCGGACAGGCTGTATCCATGCCGCTGGGGCAACGACTTCTTCCATCATTGGCACGAGGATGTCGAGCTTTTTGCCGAGATGGGCTTTAAGTGCCTGCGTCTTTCAATTTGCTGGAGCCGTATTTTTCCCACAGGGATGGAGGCCGAGCCCAACGGCGAGGGCTTGGAGTTTTACCGTCAGGTATTCGAGGCGCTGCGCGAGCATGGAATCGAGCCGCTTGTGACGCTGTCGCACTACGACTATCCGTTGGCTCTGGTCGAGCGCTATGGTGGCTGGCAAAGCCGAGAGATGATCGAGCGGTATGCGCACTACGTCGAGACCGTCGGACGCGCGTACCAGGGCCTCGTGCGTTATTGGCTTACGTTCAACGAGATCAACAGCGTGGCGCTGTCCTATCTCAACGCGGGTGTCACGCTCGAGGATGAGCGTGACCGTGCAGCCGTGACTGCGGCGTTCTCGCACCATATGTTTATGGCGAGCGCTCGCGCTGTCGAGATTCTGCACAAGATCGATCCCGCAAACAAGGTGGGTTGCATGGTCGCTGCCGGTGCGACCTATCCGTACCGTTGTGCGCCCGAGGACGTATGGCTTGCGTATGAGGAGGACCGCGGCCGCTACTTCTACACAGACGTGATGGCTGCGGGCGCCTATCCTGCTTGGAAGCTGCGTGCACTCGAGAAAGAGGGTGTTCACGTGCCCTTTGAGCCGGGCGATACGGAGTATCTGGCAGAGCATACGGTCGACTTCATCTCGTTCTCGTACTATTGCTCGCGCTTGGTGTGCGCCGATGATCAGGTGATCGCCGAGAAGGCGGAGGGCAACGTGTTCCCGACGTTGCGCAATCCGTACCTCAAGGATAAAGAGACTGCCTGGAAGTGGCAGATCGATGCGCTGGGTTTGCGCGTGACGCTTGCCGGCTACCACGATCGTTACCATCTTCCGCTCTTTATCGCCGAGAACGGTGTGGGCGGACTCGATGCGCTGGAAGACGGCAAAGTCCACGATGCGTATCATATTGATTACCTGCGAAGGCATATTCTTGCGCTGCGCGATGCAATTGTCGAGGACGGTGTTGACCTGATGGGATACACGCCGTGGGGCTGTATCGATTTGGTGTCGGCCTCGACGGGGCAGATGAAGAAGCGCTATGGCTTTGTTTATGTCGATGCCGATGATATGGGCAAAGGCACGTTCGATCGCTACCGAAAGGACAGCTTCTGCTGGTACCAAAAGGTCATTGCATCAAATGGCGAGGACTTGAGTTAACTCTTGCAGGTCTGTTGCCCCCGCGGTCCGCTTCGGCCGCGGGGGCTTTTGTTATTGAGGCGGCTGTTCATGAGGAGCATTGCAGGCTGCGGAAACCCGGCACTTGGGGACGTTCCTTTCCTGCCGGCAGCTTGGGACAGTCCTTAAAGGCCGCATCGATCAACTGCGGAAAGCACATCCCAGAATGAGCGTCCAACATGGGGTGCGGTTTCCCTTGAGGCCCTCAATCGGAAAATGCATCCCGGATTATTGTCGAAAAGCGGTCCCTAGTTTCCCAAACGGGCCGCTAACGGAAAGCGCACCCCGCTATTGGGCCCCAAAGCAGGATGCGCTTTCCGTGCTGGCAGTTCCAAGCAGTTCGGGATGGCCCTTTTCGTCTGCTCTCGGCCGGCGTCCGTAAGACTGTCCCCGACGACCACTCATTTAAGTCTGTCCCCAATGAGTCCCCAATGACTAGTAGTAGGCCCACATGGCTTCGACTTCGTTAAGGACCTCTACGACACCCCAGCGGCGGGCGCTGCGGCTGGCCGAGTTGGGGTCGTAGACGCCAATCTGGTCGGTGTCGTCAATACCGTAAAGCACAATGTAGTGGCCCACGTTGGTAAAGGTGCCCGGCCGAACGGCGGCGATGACGGGCGCTCCCGAACGCAGCGCCTGAGTCATCGAGTCGCGATCGTTATGGAGCTCTGTTCCGTTAAGTCCCAACTGCCACGCGCCGCTCGTCATAAACGACCATTCGGTTGCACCGGTGGGGGCGTAATTGCCCGCCTCGGAAAGCGCGCACATATCGACGGGGGTCATATCGGTGCGTCCCGTCTTAAAGATATAGACCATGGTGAGGCACGTGGGCCCGCAGGCATTTTGGCGGATGGTGCCGCCGGCGTAAGGCAGCTCCGACCACGCAGGGTCGATCTGATAGATATGGGGCATCGTGCCGGCTTGCCATTGCGGGCGCGGGGTCGAAAAGGCGAAAGAATAACCGGGCGCGATGGGGGCCTTGAGCAGCTTATCCTCGGCGGTGGGCTCGAGGCCGGCCGAGCCGTGGGACATACAGGAGCTCATAAACACAAAGACCAGACAGGTGAGGATAGAGCACAGTGCGAGGCGAAGTCGACGAGCCGGCAGGGCGGGGGCATTCGCGTGCGATGTCGAGCGGTAGGGCTTGCCGTCGCGTCCGCCTTGGGGATGCGAAAAGAAGCGGTTGATATGGATGCCGGGCTGACGTGCGCCGTTGCGGCGCAGTTGCGGAACCTCGGCCTGACGCTGTCGAGTGCGCGCGCCCAAGCGGCTATCTTGCTGCGCGCTTGTGCCCGTGCTCAGACGGCCACTCTGCCGTGTTCTGTTTGACTGCTGCCGAGACGAAGGCCTGGGTTGCTCTTGAGGACGTTGCGGATTGCTGCTCGTGGCACTTCTGGGCGTAGGCGTGGTACGGCCAGCAAGGCGAACGCTTTGTCGCCGTTGATCACCGTCGTTGTATCCGTATGCCATTCGTACCGCCTTGTCTCATGTATAACCTGTCCATCCTACAAAAAAGATGTGCAACAAATGGGCCTGCGCGTCAAAAGCTCGGTAAACGGTACGAAAGGCGCAAAACACACGGCCTCAAAAACATCTCTATATGCGTCCGATGAGCGTACGCCCGTCGGACGGGCGGCAACAATGAGCGGTAAACCGTGCCGTTCGTCCCAAAAACGGCGCCGCTCGTTTTGCAGTTCTGCCTTCGGTCGAGCTACAAGCGGAGCTGCTGCGCCAAGGCCGTATCTTAAAGCCACGAAATAAAAGAGCGCGGCGAAACGGACCGCGCAAGGGGTGACGTCAAGGGGCGTCAAAAAGGAAAGGAGGGGAACAATGGCGGACAAGAACGTAGAAGTTGCAGTCGAGGATAACGGCGGCATGAAGAAAACGCTTTCGCTCTGGAACTTCTTCACCATCGGTTTCGGTGCCATCATCGGCACCGGTTGGGTTCTGCAGGTCGGCGACTGGATGGTCGTGGGCGGCGGTCCCGTTCCCGCTATGATCGCATTCCTCTTGGGTGCAATCTTCCTCGTGCCCGTCGGAGCTGTTTTCGGTGAGCTCACGGCCGCTATCCCCATCTCGGGCGGCATCGTCGAGTATGTCGATCGTAGCTTTGGCCGTACGCTGAGCTACATCACCGGATGGCTTTTGGCTCTGGGCAACGGTATCCTGTGCCCGTGGGAGGCCATCGCCATTTCGACCCTCGTGTCCGAGATGTTCGGCAGCCTGCCCGGTCTTGAGTGGCTGCGCGCCGTCAAGCTCTACACCATCCTGGGCGCCGACGTTTACCTGTTCCCGACGCTGATCGCGCTCGGCTTTGCAGCCTACGTCATCTTCCTCAACTTCCGCGGTGCCAGCTCGGCCGCCAAGCTCCAGGCCTTCCTGACCAAGGCCCTGCTCTGCGGCATGCTGCTCGCCATGGGCGTCTCGCTGTTCACCGGCTCGCCGGACAACGCCATGCCCGTGTTCTCCCAGGTCACCGGCGCTGGCGGCGGCAAGGCCGCTACCGAGGGCGCCAGCCTGTTCGCCGGCATCGTGTCGGTCCTGGTTCTGACCCCGTTCTTCTACGCCGGTTTCGACACCATTCCTCAGCAGGCTGAGGAAGCAGCCGAGGGCCTCAACTGGAACAAGTTCGGCAAGATCATCTCCCTGGCCCTGCTGGCCGCCGGCGGCTTCTACATGGTCTGCATCTACTCGTTCGGCACCATCCTCGACTGGCATGAGTTTGTTAAGAGCCCGGTTCCCGCGCTTGCCTGCCTCAAGGGCATCAACATGCTTCTGTACCTGGCCATGCTCGTCATCGCCACGCTTGGACCCATGGGCCCGATGAACTCCTTCTACGGCGCCACGAGCCGCATCATGCTCGCCATGGGCCGCAAGGGCCAACTGCCCGAGAAGTTCGCCGAGGTCGACCCCAAGTCCGGCGCTCCCAAGCTCGCCTGCGTCGTTCTGGGCGTTATCACCGTCATCGGTCCGTTCCTGGGCAAGAACATGCTCATCCCTCTGACCAACGTGTCGGCTCTCGCCTTCATCTTCTCCTGCGGTATGGTCGCCCTCGCCTGCCTGCGCATGCGCTTCACCGAGCCCGACCTGCCTCGTCCCTACGAGGTACCCGGCGGCAAGTTTGGCATCGGCCTCGCTATCGCTGCCTGCGCCATCATCATCGGCCTGCTCGTGATCCCGTTCTCTCCCGCCTCCCTCAACATGGTGGAGTGGAGCATCGTGATCGGCTGGTTGGCTATTGGCCTGGCCCTCATGGCTTTCACCAATTCCCGCAAAAAGTAACGCCTAGCCGGGGCGGATCGGGTGCGCGGGGCCCTCTCTCCCGCGCGCCGAACCCGGCACCACTTGGGTAGCTTTGTGAGGCCTTAACCCAACACGGCCTCGCCCACTATATGGATCCATAAGGAGGAACCATGTCCACTAAGTATGCAATCGTTGGCGGCAAGCTCATCGACGGTACCGGTGCCGAGCCGGTCGAGAACTCCCTCGTTCTCGTCGACGACAACGGCAAGATCGAGTACGCCGGCACTATGCAGGACCTTCCCGAGGGCGTTGAGGTTATCGATGCCGCCGGCAAGACCGTCCTTCCCGGCCTGATCGACACCCACCTGCACTTCTCGGGCAATCTGACCGACGATGACACCGATTGGGTCATGCAGCCGCTCCTCGAGAAGCAGGCCGTCGCCGTCAAGCAGGCCTACGACTGCCTCACCCACGGCCTCACCACCGTCTGCGAAATCGGCCGCTTTGGTATCCAGATCCGTGACTGCATCGACAAGGGCGTCTTTAAGGGCCCGCGCGTTCTGGCCACCGGCCTCGGCTTCTGCCGCGTTGCCGGCCACGGTGACTCCCACCACTGCACCCAGGAGCTCAACAAGGAATCCCATCCCTGGGGCGACCAGGTCGACGGTCCTTGGGATCTGCGCAAGGCCGTCCGTCGTCGCCTGCGCGAGAACCCCGATGCCATCAAGATCTGGGCTACCGGTGGCGGCATCTGGCGCTGGGACTCCGGTCGCGACCAGCACTATTGCTCCGAGGAGATCCAGGCCGTAGTCGAAGAGGCAAAGATGGTCGGCATCCCCGTGTGGAGCCACTGCTACAACAACCACGCCGCTGCCTACGATTCCGTTCGCTTTGGCTGCGAGCAGCTGATTCACGGCTTCGATATCGATGAGCGCACCATGGACCTCATGGCCGAGCAGGGCACCTTCTTCACCCCGACGATCGCCTTCCTGCCCACCTGGTACGCCACCTATCCGCCCGTCTACGTCCCCGAGCTGCACGACAAGTACGAGGGCACCCTGGTCGAGAAGGAGCTGCAGCGCAACTACGACTGCCTGCGCGAGGCCAAGAAGCGCGGCGTCGTCATGACGATCGGCTCCGACTCCTTCTCCTTCGTCACCCCGTACGGCACCTGCTCAATCGAGGAGATGTACGAGTTCGTCGACAAGATTGGCTTCACCCCGGTCGAGACCATCACCTGCGCCACCCTCAACGGTGCCAAGATGTGCCACATCGAGAACGAGACCGGTTCTATCGAGGCCGGCAAGTGCGCCGACCTGCTGGTCGTCAACGGTGACGTCGCCGCCGACATCCACGTGCTCAACACCGACAACATGGACGTCATCATGAAGGACGGCTGGATCGTCGAGGCTGGCACCTTTGGCGAGGCCAACAAATACAGCGCCTAAACTACCGTTCATCGACGACTGGATGTAAAACACAGTATTTGATTGCATAATGCAATGGAGAGGGTCGCTTGCGGCCCTCTTTATTGCTATGGGTGCGATAGATAAAAGGGGATGACGGTGGATTTAAACAGGCTGATTCTGGGCAAGAGCTACAACTCTACCAAGGTCTTTCGTACGGCCCAGCATGTGGTCCAGGCCATCCTGCTCGGCGTTGTCGTTCCGGCGCTTATCCTGCTGCTTATCTGGGATTTAACCGATAACCCCAATCCCGTTCCGGGCGTTGTCGTTATTGCCGGCATGGTCATGCTGTGCTTCTTTTTCTCGTATGTCTTTGTGGTCCCCGACGACCTCACATCGAGCGCAACCGACCGTACGCTCGCCATCGCATCAAAAATATTCGCCTACACGTCGCGCGGCCTTACGCCCGAAGCGGCCCTGGGCGCCTCTAAAATTATCCTGTCCGAGACCATCGCCTCTGCCATCTGCTTTACCGATGGCAAACAGGTGTTGGCAAGCTGGGGCGAGGACTCGGCAAAGTGCCCCGCCGGCACCCCGGTCGTGCTCAAGACCACGCTCAGTGTGATTGAGACGGGCGAGCAGAGCGTGTTTTCGCGCGACACCTCCAATGAGACGGGCGGTTATTTTCCCCGCCTGCGCGCCGGCATTGTCGCGCCGCTTACCGTGCGCGGGCATTGCGTGGGCACACTCGAGCTGTACTATCCCCGCCTGAGCAGCATTGATATGCGCCAGACGGCCCTTGCCTCGGGTTTTGCCGATCTAATTTCCACGCAGCTCGCCAGCTTTGAGCTCGAGCGCCAGGACGAGCTCACGGCCCGCGTTGAGCTTCGCGCCCTGCAGTCGCAGGTCGACCCGCATTTTCTATTCAATACCATTAGCACGATCGTGTCGCTCGTTCGAACCGAGCCCGACAAGGCGCGATCGTTGCTCATCGATTTTTCCAATTATTACCGTCAGACGCTTTCTGACTCCGATACGCTCACCACGCTCGAGCACGAGGTGGAACAGGGTACTCGTTATATCAATCTTATGCAGGCCCGGTATGGCGACGGCCGTCTGCGCGTTTCGGTCGACATCGACTTTGAGGTGCACGACAGCCTGGTACCGCCGTTTATCTTGCAGCCGCTGCTCGAAAACTGCATCAAGCATGCGCAGCGCGAGACCGAGCCGCTTTCTATTCGTGTTAGGGCTTTTGAGACCGATGACGGCTTGGAGATCATCGTCGAAGATGACGGCATCGGGATGAGCGAAGAAGTCTGCGCGCATCTGTTTGAGCAGCATCGCCGAGAGGAACCCGAGAGCATTACCGCCGACGGCTCCGTCAAGCGAGGTTGCGGCCTGGCGCTCTTCAACGTGCTTCAGCGCATCCATTTCTTTTACGGAGAAGATTCCGGCATGCGCGTGAAGTCCCAGGAGGGCGTGGGAACGCAGGTCATCGTTGAGTTGAACGGCGAGCCGCATGAGCCGGCGCCGCTAACGGTGTAGCACGCGGTTGGATTGAGAGAAAAAGAGGGGAAGCGCATATGTCCGAAGGCTGGAACATCCTGGTGGTTGATGACGAACCTCCAATTAGGGCTGAGCTACGCTATCTGTTGGAAAAGGATACGCGTGTGGGTCAGATTGCCGAGGCGGGCAATGTCACCGAAGCCGTGGAGTCGATTCTGTCGAACAAGCCCGACGTGCTGTTTTTAGACATTACCATGCCCGGTCGCTCGGGAATTGAGCTTGCCGAGACGTTGCAGAACCTAAAGACGCCGCCGGTCGTGGTGTTTGTGACGGCATTTGCCGAGTATGCGGCCGATGCCTATAACCTCGATGCTGTCGATTACATCGTCAAGCCGGTCGAGGATGCCCGCTTGTCAAAGGCGCTTGACAAGATCGAGACTGCCCTGGGCGCTCGCCGTGTCGTCCATGCTCCGCGCCAGCCTTTGCGCCTGACGGTGGATCGCGGGGGCAAAAAGGTGTTCATTCCCGTGGCGGATGTCTGCTACTTTGAGGCGCGCGCCGATTTTTGCAACGCAGTCTGCGCCGAGGGGACGTACCTGATCAATGAGTCGATTTCCTCGCTCGAGCGGCGCCTGGCCTCCGAGGGCTTTATCCGTGTCCACCGCAGCTATCTGGTTAATTTGGAAGATGTGCACAATGTCGAGATCGGCTCCACGGGCCTGATGGAGCTCAGGCTCGACCGTGTGAGCTCGACGGTGCCCGTGTCCCGCCGTCGCGCTGCCGAGGTCAAATCGCACTTGGGGCTAGCGTAAGGGTCGGTGCGCCATCGTTTGCCGTTACAGGTTTGGCATGACTGTGCGGTGGGCATAATGGATTGCATCGAATGAAATCGAAAGGATTATTATGCCCGCGCTCATTACGCATCATCTGTTTGGCGAGGAAAGCATCGACCGTCTTCCGCAGGGCGTTATCACGTCCGATGAGGAGCGCATCGCCTTTATCCTGGGCAACCAGGGCCCCGACCCGTTTTTCTTCCACATGCTCACGCCGCGCATCTCCGACTGCATGTCGCTTGCTCAGGTCATGCACCGCTCGCGCATGTCGCGCCAGTTCTCGTGCCTGCGCGACGGCGTGTCGCGCCTGCAGCCGCGCGATGCCAATCTGGGTCGCGCCTTTGCGCTGGGCCTGTTGTCGCACTATGTGCTCGACCGCAATGCCCACCCCTTTGTCTACGAGCAGCAGTTTGGCATTGTCGAGTCCGACCCCGAGCTCGAGGCTTCGGGCAGCCAAGTTCACGCTGTGCTCGAAAGCGACCTGGACGTGCTGATGCTGCAGCTCAAACGTGACGGGGCCACGGTCGAGGATTATCCTCCGGCGGGCGAGATCGTCACCACCGACCGCATCAATCGCGTTGCCGGCGTGCTGATGAGCTACGTCGCCGGGCGCGTGTACGGTATCGACATCCCGGCGGGGGAGTACGGCGGCGCCGTAGCCGACATGCAGCTGCTCTACCGCACTATCGAGCCCGCCGGTTCGGCCAAGACGCGCGCGATTGCCCTGCTCGAGGGCTTGGTGCACGATTATTCGCTGCTCGACGGCCTTGCGCACCGTGTGACGACCGAGCTGCCCGAGCGTACCGGCAACCTGGGCCACTTGGCATGGAAGAGCCCCTTTACCGATGAAGTCTCGACCGAGAGCTTCCCCGAGGTCTTTGACCGCGCACTGCTCGATTACGAGTGCACGGTTGCCCGCTTTATCGAGACCGGCGATATGGAAGCCGTGACCAATCACGTCAATTACAGCGGTCGCGTCCTCGGCGCCGACGAAGAGTTCGACCGCGAGGAGTAGCAAGCTGCCTCGCCCATACTCTCCAATAAGTTGCGGTGGAATAGTTCCTGAATGAAGCCCCCGGAGGGCTAAGCGGGAACTATTTCACCGCAACTGCGTTGATGGGATGGCGTTTCGCCCTGCGTGTCCGTATGACCGCTCCTGTCCCTTTGCCGAATCCTTACCGGCGCCTCTGGGCAATTGGGGTACGATGAACTAACTGCATATCGGGCGAATACGAAGGGGCCCTGTCCATGAAATACACCAAGCTCGAGCGTAACTGGGTTATGTACGATGTGGGCAACTCGGCCCTCGTGCTGCTCAATACCTCGGTGGTGCCCATCTACTTTAACGCCATCAATACCGGTGCTTCCTCGGCAGACCTGGTGGTCGCTTGGGGCAACGCGCAGACGATTGCCTCGCTGGTCATTGCCATGCTCATGCCCATTCTGGGCGCGCTTGCCGATTACGCCGGCAACAAGATCAAGTTCTTCTTGGGCTTCTTCCTCACGGGCCTGGTTCTTTGCCTGGCGCAGGCTATCCCCATGTCCGCCATGGCATTTTTGACCGTGTACGTGCTGTGCACCATCGGCCTTAACTCTTCCATGACGTTCTACGACGCCATGCTGCCCGACATTACCACCGACGAGCGCATGGACGCCGTGTCCAGCTCGGGCTATGCCTGGGGCTACATCGGTTCCACCGTGCCGTTCATCATCTGCCTGGCGCTTATCATGGGTGGCCCCGCTCTTGGCGTCCCCACCATGCTGGCAACGCGTCTGTCGTTTGTCATCACCGGTGCCTGGTGGCTCATCTTTACCCTGCCGCTCATTCGCGCCTATAAGCAAAAGTACGGTCGCGAGCGTGGTCCCCAGGACACTCTCGGCCACATCGTGGGCGGCGTGTTCTCCGAGGTCGGACACACCATGCGCGAGATCGCCCACAACAAGACCGTGCTGGTCTACATGATCGCGTTCTTCTTCTACATCGACGGCGTGCACACGGTCATTTCCATGGCAACCAGCTACGGGTCGGCTTTGGGCATCGACTCGACCCAACTGGTGCTGGCGCTGCTCGTCACGCAGTTTGTGGCCTTCCCGTCCGCCATCATCTACGGCAAGCTCGCCGGTCGCGTGGGCACACTCAATATGATCTTGGTGGCCGTCGCCGCCTATATGGGCATCGTGCTCTTTGCCGCGTTTTTCTTAAAGACCGCCTTTGAGTTCTGGGTGCTCGCCATTTTGGTCGGCCTGTTCCAAGGCGGCGTGCAGGCGCTGAGCCGCAGCTATTTTGGCCGCATCATCCCCAAGGAAAAGTCCAACGAGTACTACGGCTTCTTCGATATCTTTGGCCGTTACGCAAGCGTTATGGGCACCTTCCTGGTGTCGGTTGTCACCTCGCTGACCGGCAACCCGTCGCTGGGCGTCCTTTCTATTGGCGTTCTGCTGGTTGTTGGCTTTGTGCTGCTGGTCCGTCTGTCCCGCATGGCTCAGGCGGCGGCGTAAGGCAACCGGGCTCAGTACTGCAATTGTGCCTATCTGCAGTACTCTTTTGGAAGTAGCCGCATAAATCATTCTGACTTCCGAACAATGTTTAGCCCAAGTGGGTATGATGGAAACAGCTAGGTCGCGGGGCGTCGCCTGTGTTTGGCGGCGCCCCGTTTTTGTGTTGCAAGGAGGGCAAAGGTATGAACGCCACGGTTGTGATCCCAACATATTGGGCAGGCGATGATACCCAAGCAAACGCTCCCGGCACCTACGATCACTCGACGTCGCTCAATGCCGCCAACCCGGAACTCGATCGCTGCCTGACTTCGCTCGAACAGGTGCGCGACATTCCGCGCATCATTCTCTTGGTGGTCTGTCCGGTTTCTGCCACGGCCGACGTATCCCATCGCGTGCACGAAATCGTTAATGCGCATCCCTCACTTAAGGTCACCATCGTTACCAATACTCAGGCTTCGCGTGTTGCCGACCGCGTGGCACAGATTGCGCCCAAAGGTTCGGGCGAGTGCGTGAGCCTGCGCGGCTACGGCGCCATCCGCAACATGGGTCTTGCCTGCGCGGCGGTGCTGGGGCACGACGCGGTTGTGTTTTTGGATGACGACGAGACCGTCATCGATGCCGACTTTATGAAGCGTGCGACCTATGCGCTGGGTCAACAGACGCGTCAGGGCCTGCCGATTTTAGTCAAGAGCGGATACTTTTACGATCGCGACGGGTCGCCGCTGGCTCCCACGGACAAAGTGGGCATTTGCCATCGCTGGTGGACCAAGCGTATCGAGTTCAATCGCTGGATGAAAAAGGCGCTCTCGGGCACCCGCATCTCGCGCTCCAATTACGTGTGCGGCGGCCTTGTGGCCCTCCACGCCCGCGCCTTTACGCGCGTGGCCTTCGACCCGTTTATCACCCGCGGCGAGGATCTGGACTATCTCTTTAACATGCGCATGTTTGGCTACGACGTGTGGTTCGACAACGAGTGGACCGTACGCCACCTGCCGCCCGAGTCCGAGAAGCGCTCGCCGCGCTTTATGCAGGACGTGTACCGTTGGTACTACGAGCGGGCCAAGCTGACGTTCGCTGCGCACCAAAAGGAGCTCATTCCGGTTACGGCCGCATCACTCATGCCCTATCCGGGTCCGTGGATCTCGCGCGAGCTCGACGACCGCGTGCGCAAGACTGCCATGGTCCGCAGCATGTTTACCCGCGAGCACGAGGGGTATCTGCGCATCTGGCGTCATGGTATTGACGAGGCCAAGACCTATGCCCGCCAAAACGCCGCAAGCTACCTGCGTTTTCAGAGTTTCTGGCCCAAGATCATGGACGAACTTTGGCGCGACGCACAACTGATTAGCATCCTGGAGGGGGCTGAATGATCGATCGCCGCGCCCAGCGCGATAATTCAATTTCAATCTTTCGCATCATCGCCGTTGTCTGCGCCGTTTGCGTGTTGGTGTACTTTATCTTTGCCCTGGCGACTGGCATTGAGCCGATTGCCACGGTGATCGCCTGTGCGTTACTGTGCATCTTCCTGTGCATCTTTATCTTTTTGACGCTCAATCCCGATTCGGTACGCTCCCAGTACACCGAGGAGACGCTTTCGGTTGCCTCGGCCATGCTCGAGGACATTAAGGGCGGCCTGACGCAGGAATCGGCGCTTTTGGTGTGCCGGCGTATCCTGCCCGAGACACGTGCCATGACCGTTGCCATCACCGATGAGGGCAACGTGCTGGCCTGCGCGGGCGAGTTCGAGGAAAAGCTGCTGCCCGATTCGCCCATCCACACGCTTGCCACGCGCTACGTTATTGAGCACGGTATCGTGCAGTCGTTCAACCGCGTGGTGGACGTGGTGGGTTCGGATGGCTCGCACAACCAGGTTCCCGCCGGCATCATCGCGCCCATCAAGGTGGGCGACCGCACCGTCGGCACGCTCAAGTTCTACTACAAGACCCCGCGCGCCGTCGACCGTACCCAGTATGCACTCGCCTCGGGCTTTGCCGAGATCCTGTCCACGCAGCTCGCCATCCACGAGCTCGAGGTGCAAAAGGAGCTCACGGCCCGTGCCGAGGTACGTGCCCTGCAGGCGCAGATCAATCCGCACTTTCTGTTCAACACGCTCAACACCATCGCGTCGTTTACACGCACCGATCCGCTGCGTGCCCGCGAGCTGCTGCGCGAGTTCTCCTCGTTCTATCGCGCCACGCTCGACAACTCGGGGTCGCTTATCCCGGTCTCGCGTGAGGTTGCCCAGACCAAGCGCTACCTGACGTTTGAGAAGGCGCGCTTTGGCGAAGACCGCGTACTGGCGACCTTCGATGTCTCCGAGGATGTCGAGGACACGTTGGTCCCGGCCTTTGTAATCCAGCCCATCGTCGAGAACGCCGTGCGGCATGGCATGGGCGATGGCGATGCCCTGCGGATCGATGTGACCGTCCATCAAGACGGCGACGACGCAATCCTGATTGCCGTGGCCGACAATGGCGTGGGCATGGACGAGGGCACCGCCGCCAGGCTGTTTGATGAGCGCTCCGCCCGCCCCGATGCCAGTTCCCCGCAAGGCGGCGGCGCCGGCGTGGCCATGCACAATATTTCTGAGCGCATCCATCGCTTTTATGGACCGCACTCTTATACGCGCGTCGAATCGGCGCCGGGCAAGGGCACCAAAGTGCTCCTGCATCTTGATTTGTCAGAGAGCATCTTTGATATTCAAGAGTAAAATAAAAGGCTATGGGCTCAACGCCAAGCGGCGGATGCCCAGCGTAGTTTGTTGACGAAAGGTTTAATCCCTATGCTGCGTGCGATGATTGTGGATGACGAGGCCCCGGCCCGTTCGGAACTTCGCTTCTTGCTCGAGCAGACGGGCAAGATCGGCACGATCACTGAGGCGTCGAGCGTCCGCTCCGCCATTGAGATGTTGATGGAAAGCCGCGTCGATGTCGTATTTCTCGATATCTCGATGCCCGGCGCTTCTGGTCTGCAGCTTGCCGAGGCACTGCATAAGCTTAAGAATCCGCCGGCGATTGTGTTTGTGACCGCGTATAGCGATCATGCCGTCGAGGCGTTCGACGTAGATGCCGTCGATTACCTAATGAAGCCGGTCGAGGAGGCACGCCTGGATCGCGCGATCGAGAAGGTCATGCAGCACACCAAGCCCGTCACGGACAGCAAAGCCACCATCGAGCGCATTCCGGTGGAAAAGGGCGGCCGTAAGGTCCTCATCCCCGTGGATGACATTCGCTTCATCATGGCCAAGGACGATTACTCCTGTATCTATACCGTCGATGATCGTTTTCTATCGACGACTTCGCTGGCGCAGTTCGAGGCCAAGCTTTGCGACTTTGGCTTCTTTCGCGTTCATCGCCGCTATATCGTCAACTTGGCGTGCGTCACGGATGTCGAGACGGTGCCCTCGGGCGCTATCCAACTGGGTATTACGGGCGTCGACGAACGCGTGCCGGTTTCGCGCCGCCGCGTTGTGCCGCTCAAGAAGGCCCTGAGCCTCTAGTACACTGGCCCCGCAGCCCTGTAGACCAATTGTCTGCGGAGCCGTGGGGCTTTTTGTATATACGTCGAATCGGTTTTGCAGAAGGGATCCCATGAACAGTGCAAGCGCCAAGCGCATCGACATCATCTCGGACACCCACGGCTATCTTTCGCCCGCGCTTCTGGACGAGCTCAAGGGCGCAGATCTGATCATCCACGCCGGAGACCTCACTTCAGAGATGGATTACGAGCATCTATGCACCATCGCCCCCGTGCGAGCGGTCCTAGGAAACAACGACTACTACCGCGACTACGGCCCGGATGTAGACCGATTGGCCCTTTTCACCTACGAAGGACTCAAATTCGCCGTAGCCCACTACCGCGAAGACCTTCCGGTGGGATCCGTGGACGTAGCCATCAACGGCCACACCCACGTAACCAAAGAGGCCCAAGTAGGCCGCTGCCTGGTCCTCAACCCCGGCAGCGCCAGCTACCCCAGAGGCACCAGAGGCCCCACTATGGCCAGAATGCTCGTCAAAGACGGCAAGATCCTGAGCACCAAATTTATTGACTTGGAGTAACCGCAACAAAAACGGGGGATGCACAACGCATCCCCCGTTTTTCCTTGAGCCAAAGGCCGAAGTTCAACAACAACCATCAGACAACCCCGCCGAGGCTGTC
Organism: uncultured Collinsella sp.; assembly: GCA_900546425.1. Taxonomy (GTDB): domain Bacteria; phylum Actinomycetota; class Coriobacteriia; order Coriobacteriales; family Coriobacteriaceae; genus Collinsella. The sequence continues at coordinate 26,517 of URCU01000014.1, forward strand.
TCTTATACACATCTCCGAGCCC
>URCU01000015.1:0-26311 GCA_900546425.1 uncultured Collinsella sp.
TTACTACGCGTCTCGTGGGCTCGGAGATGTGTATAAGAGACAGACCATATATAGGCCGTTGTAGCGCGTGGCGATGTGTACGGCAGCCGCGTCGGGCGCAGATCCAAAGACCAGGTCAAAGCCGTAGCCGTCGCAGCCGAGCTCCACGCCCGTCACGCGACGGACAAGCCCAGGGCGGGCCCAGCCGCACGAGGGGCAATGGTATGCGCCAAGCTGTCCGTACTGCACATAGTCGTACTCCAACGGTGCGTTGCACTGTGAGCAAAAACGCGAGTCGCTAATGCGGTCGGACTCGGTGTTGGTGGCGCCGTCGATGCCAAAGGCGATGTTTGCATTGGGAACGCGCGCGGCGATTGCGGCACACAGCGGGTCGTCTGCGTTGTAGATGAGCGTTGTTGCCGGAGAGAGCTCCAACGCACGGGCGATGACATCCTGGGTATGGTCGATCTCGCCGTAGCGGTCTAGTTGGTCGCGGAACAGGTTGAGCAGCACAAAGTGGGTCGGCTTGAGCTTGGGCAGAACGCGTACGGTGTAGAGCTCGTCGCACTCAAAGACGCCTACGCGCTTGCCGCTGTCGACACGCTTAAGATCGCTGCGGGCCTCGAGCAGAGCACCCACCACACCGGGCTCCATATTGTTGCCGGCACGGTTGCACACCACGGTAGCACCGCTGGCAGCAACGGCGTCGGCGATGAGGTTGGAGGTGGTGGTCTTGCCATTAGTGCCGGTGATCACCACGCTGCGGTCGACCAGACTCGCGAGGTCGCTTAGCAGCTCGGGGTCGATCTTCATGGCGATGCGGCCGGGAAGCACGCCGCCCTGGCGCTTGAGGACGGAGCGCAGCCCCCAGCGAGCGATATCGCTCGAGGTGCAGGCGAGAGATGAGCGGAGATTCATGAAGCCGTTCCTAACATAGATGACATGGTCGGGGCGATCGCGTCGCTAAAAGCCGTAGCGGCGCGCAAATTCCTGGGCAAGTTGCGACACGTCTTCGCAGGCGTTGGCCCAGGGGGCAAAGTCGGGGGTATCCGAGATGATGCCGTCGGCTTCCCAAACGGCCTGGTGCGAAAGATCCCAGGGGTCGTGCGGCTCGGGCCGGCAGGGAAGGTACGGCGTCTGGTACACCGGATTCAGCAAAAAGAACGCGCCGCCCTCGCAACGGTTGGCAAACTCGCGCAGTGCACGTGTCGCCGGACGCATCTTGTTTGTTTTGAACAGCAGGATCGTGCGGGCGAGCAGGTACCAGGGGGAGTTCTCGAGTGCATCGGCTCCCACCTGCTCCTCGAGCTGATGTGCCAGGGCAAAAAAACCGTCCTGGTCTTCCAGGCGGGCGAGGGCAAGCAACACGGTGCCGGCGGCCCGGGTGGGATAGCCCTCCGCCTTAAGGACGCGGCGGGCGTAGTTGGCAGCAGCACGGTAACGAGCGCTCGCCATGCACAGCTGCGAGATGGCCTCGAGCGTGTGAAGCCAGCCAATAAGCGCCGGCTCGCTCACGGTAAGGTCTGCTGCGGTGACACCGTCGGCCAAAACATTATTGGCCCAGTAGTGCGGAGCCTCCATATCAAACCCGGGCACGCTCTGTTGCAGGTAGTCGGCGGTGCTCGCCTCGAGCTTCATCAGGTCGCCCAGGCAGGCATCGACGGGCGTGTCCGCCAAGATGATGGCGAGCAGCTGGGCGTCGACGGCCAGTGCATCGACGCGGACAATCTTGAGCAGCTCGTCGCGCATGTCGTCGAACAGGCGGTTGCGCGTCTGCTCAAACTCCTCGTCGCTGCCCATGTCTTCGATGCGACGAAGCTCGTCAAGCAAATGACGATGAACGCCGGCATAGGACAGCAGCGCTTGGGCATGTTCGGTTTGCGCATACTTGTGAGGGTTTGCGCTGATGTCGTTATGGACAAGCTCGCGTGCTGCATCGGTGAGTTCGGGGTGCGATGCCAGATAGGTGCGCTCCAGATAGGCGGGGATGTAGACGCTCGGATCCATTAGAGGTCTCCTCCCTTAAACGGCAATCCCTGTTCGGCCGCGCGCAGGATTCGTTCGTCGATCTGGGAGCGCACGATGTCGTTGGTGGCGACCCAGGCGGCAAAGCTGGCGTTGTCGGGCGCGCCTAGGCCCTCCTGCAGCACCGGCGTCGCCTCGGACAGGGCAAGGACAAGCTCATCGGTGGAGCCCGGACCTACGTTGACGCGCGCATAGACGCCATCGGGAAACTCGGTTTGGAAGTAGAGCGCCTCGGCCGCGTGCGGGCATGAGCGCACCAGGATGCGCAGGTAGTGTTCGGCGCCCTCGTAATCCAGCTCGCGCCAGGCTGCGCTCATCAGTGCGATGAGCGTCCACGGGTCCAAGTCGCGCTCTGCGTCCTTGGGACGGCGGCGCAGCGGCGTGTTGGCAAGATAGGGTACGGAGTGGGCGGAACGAAAACGCTTGAGCTCCTCGGCAGGGTATTCAAGCTTTGCCATGGCAAGCATCGCAGTATGGCGGACGCCGGCGGGGTCGTTGGGCGCAAAGTCCAGGCTGCGATTCGCGGCATCCAGCGACATGCGATAGCGGCCGCTAATGAGCGCGCGCGATGCCAAGGCGGCAAGCCAGCGCAGGTAGGGGCGGCGGGTCAGGTCGCCTGCGGCCTCACGCTCGTAGGGGTCCTGCGCCGAGGCAATCTTGAGCGCCAGATCGTGCTCCACCTCGTCGCACTTGGACACCAGATACTGTACGTATTCCTCGTTGGATTCGGCGGTGAGCGCCGTCAGCATGCGCTGGGCATCCCAGTTGGCCGGATCGAGCGCGGCTGCCTCGCGGAGCATGTTCTCGGCTGCGGCTTCTTCTTGCTCTGCCTGGGTGTCGTCGGGGATAAAGGGGATGCGGTAGTCGACAGCTTCGACGACCTTGGCGATGAGGTGCCCGGCGCGGTCGCGATCGTGCACGATGAGCGGCGCGGGGTTGCGGGTGAATTGCTCCATCAGACGCTCGACGGCGGGGCCGTCAGTGAGCGGGATATTGTCGCGGCGCAAGGCCTCAAGAACGAGGCGATGGCAATCCTCTTGAATGGGATCGAATGCCATGGGGCCTCCTTTGCTGCGGTTAGGGTTCAAATGTCTCTATATAAAGTTCTAGTTTACCCGCATGTGGCACACCGGGGGTGCCGCACTTGGACTTGCACCTTTGCACCACGAAGACGGATGTCGCACAAATGTCGGCACCTTGGACGACCGAGTGGTATCACAGTGCCGTAAACGGTCGATTTTTGGCGGCGAACGGGGCACATTTTGGAGGGGCACAGCCCTGCCCGGAATATGTAGTCAACCCTGATAAAACGTTTGCCCAGCTTGGGAGTATGAATGCCCCACAAGGGTCTTCAGGGATAGAAAAAACGTTTCATCATTATCGGCTTTAGGTGAATAACTGACCAACCAGAACGGTAAAATAGTGTTTGTCTGAGCGTTGAGACGTTCAGACATCGCGCATTGTCATCGCCGGCAACGCGCAAAACGGTCCTAACGGAGCCAATCGGGTGCTCCGTTATATACGCAAGTCTAAGAGGGGCTTGTTTAGGAGGCACAGTATGGGACGTTTTACCAATCCTCGCGATTTGTACTTTGGTGAGGGCGCTCGCCACGAGGTGAAGAACCTCAAGGGCAAGAAGGCCATCATCGTTTCTGGCGGCAGCTCTATGCGCCGCGGCGGGTTCCTGCAGGACGTTGAGGCCGACCTCAAAGAGGCCGGCATGGAGGTCAAGCTGTTCGAGGGCGTCGAGTCCGATCCCTCCATCGAGACCGTCATGAAGGGCGCAGCCGCTATGCGCGAGTTCGAGCCCGACTGGATCGTTGCTATCGGTGGCGGTTCGCCCATCGATGCCGCTAAGGCCATGTGGGTCTTCTACGAGTATCCCGAGGAGTCCTTCGATAACATCATCCAGCCGTTCAGCTTCCCCGAGCTGCGTCAGAAGGCTCACTTCTGCGCCATCTCCTCTACCTCCGGCACCGCTACCGAGGTCACTGCCTTCTCCGTCATCACCGACTACGCCAAGGGCATCAAGTACCCGCTGGCCGACTTCAACATCACTCCTGATGTCGCCATCGTCGACCCCGAGCTCACCTACACCATGCCCGCCAAGCTGTGCGCTCATACCGGCATGGACGCTCTGACCCACTGCATGGAGGCCTACGTTTCCACCTGCGCCTCTATGTTCACCGACGCCAACGCTCTGCACGGCATCCGCGAGATCGTCGAGTGGCTGCCCAAGTCCTATGCTGGCGACCATGAGGCCCGTCAGCACATGCACGAGGCTCAGTGCATCGCCGGTATCGCCTTCTCCTCGGGCCTGCTCGGCATCGTTCACTCCATGGCTCACAAGACCGGTGCAGCCTTTGAGAACGGTCACATCATCCACGGTGCTGCTAACGCCATGTACCTGGGCAAGGTCATCCAGTGGAACTCCAAGGACCCGCGTGCTGCCGAGCGTTATGCATACGTGGCCAAGGAGATCCTGCACCTTCCCGGCGAGACCAACGAGGAGCTCATCGCTGCGCTCGTCCAGAAGATTCGCGACCTCAACGACCAGCTCAACATTCCGCAGTCCATCAAGGATTACGCGAATGGTGGCGTGAAGGTCGACGCCGAGAACCCGCAGATGGTTTCCGAGGAGGAGTTCCTCGCCAAGCTGCCCGAGATCGCCGCGAACGCCGAGCAGGACGCCTGCACGCCCGAGAACCCGCGTGAGACCAAGGCTGCCGACTTCGAGAAGATTCTCAAGGCCTGCTACTACGACACCGACATCGATTTCTAATCGACTCTTGTTATCGTAACGAGGGGCTCCGCACGTATCTGTACGGAGCCCCTTTCTTTTTTCTTTTAGAGAATGGGATAGTTATGGCTGCAATTTTCAATAGCCCCAGCAAGTACATCCAGGGTCCGGACGAGCTCGCCAAGCTCGGTTCCTATGTCGAGCCGCTCGGCGCTAAGGCCCTCGTCATCGTGACGCCTTCGGGCAAGAAGCGCGTCGGTGCCAAGATCGAGGGCGGCTTTGCCGAGGCTAAGGCCGAGCTGCTGTTTGAGGACTTTAACGGCGAGTGCTCCAAGGGCGAGGTCGATCGCCTGGTTGCGCTCGCTCGCGACAACGGTTGCGACATCATCGTCGGTGTCGGTGGCGGCAAGATCCTCGATACCGCCAAGGCCGTTGCCTACTACCTGGAGTCCCCGGTTATCATTTGTCCCACCATCGCTTCGACCGATGCACCGTGCTCGGCACTTTCGGTGCTCTACACCGATGACGGCCAGTTCGACAAGTACCTCTTCCTTAAGGCAAACCCCAACATTGTCCTGATGGATACGACGGTTATCGCGGCGAGCCCGGTGCGCCTGACGGTTTCCGGTATGGGCGATGCGCTCGCAACCTACTTTGAGGCCCAGGCGACGCATGATGCCGACGGTGGTACTTGTGCCGGCGGCAAAGGCGGAATGGCCGGCCTGGCGCTCGCCAAGCTCTGCTACGAGACGCTTATGGCCGATGGCGTCAAGGCCAAGGTTGCGCTGGAGAAGGGTGCGCTCACGCCTGCCGTCGAGCACATCATTGAGGCCAACACGCTGCTTTCGGGCATTGGTTTTGAGAGCTCGGGCCTCGCTGCTGCTCATGCCATCCACAATGGCCTGACGATGCTGCCCGAGTGCCACAGCATGTATCACGGCGAGAAGGTCGCCTTTGGCACTATCGTCCAGCTGGTACTCGAGGATGCTCCGACTGAGAAGATTGAGGAAGTCTTGGGCTTCTGCATTGAGCTGGGCCTGCCGGTCACGATGAAGGAGCTGGGCGTTGCCGAGGTTACGCGCGAGAAGGCCATGGTCGTTGCCGAGGCCGCGTGCGCGCCCGAGGACACCATGTGCAACATGCCCTTTGAGGTGACGCCCGAGATGGTCGCAAACGCCATCCTGGGTGCCGACGCGCTGGGCCACTACTATCTCATGGATGAGTAAATCAAGCTAAGGAAGGGGCAAAGCCAGCAGATGGCTTTGCCCCTTTTTGCTATGGTGCAAAGGGGTCAGGTTGCTTTGCACCAATGTTGAGTGAATGAAGGGGCGGATTCTCGTATGGCACTTCCCATGGTATATGGCGGTCCCGGCCGGTATGTTCAGGGGCCGGGTGAGCTTTCGCGTCAGGGCAGGTATTTGTCATGGTTGGGCTGCGCTGCCTATGTCCTGTTTGACCAGGGCACCGAGGATCGGCTGTGCAGGCAGATCGTCGATGGATTTCTGGACGAAGATCTAAGCGAGCCATTCTTTAAGATCTATAACGGTCCGTGTACGGAAGAGGCCGTTGTAAAAATGGCTAAGGAAGCCCGGGCTGAGTATTGCGACATGGTGGTGGGTATTGGCGGCGGCAAGATGCTCGATATCGCCAAGGCCGTTGCGTTTTATGCCGAGTTGCCGTTGTGCGTATGCCCCACGGCGGCGTCGATGGACGGTCCGTGCAGCGCGATTTCGGTGTTGTATCACGAGGATGGGTCGTTCGACCGCTATCTGATGCTCGAGAAGAATCCAGATCTGGTCGTGGTGGATACCAACGTGGTCGCGGCGGCCCCACTGCGTATGACGGTCGCTGGTATGGGCGATGCGCTGGCAACGTATTTTGAGGCGCGTTCGTGCGCCGCGGCGCACGGCGCCAACGAGCACGGTGGCACGCCGGGACACTTGGCCTTGGTTGCGGCTCGTGCCTGCTATGACACACTCATGGAGTGCGGCGTCGCTGCCAAGCGCGATCTCAAAAAGGGCCGTATATCGCCGGCGGTTGAGCGCCTGATCGAGTGCAATATTCTGCTTTCGGGCGTCGGCTTTGAGAGCGGTGGCTTGGCGTTGGCGCATGCCATCGCCAACGGGTTGACGATCCTGCCCGAGTGCAAGGCCATGCACGGCGAGGCCGTGGCATTTGGCCTAGTGGTCCAGCTTCGTTTGGAGCGTGCGCCCGAGCTTGATCAGGTGCTCGAGTTTTGCCAGCGCGTCGGTCTGCCGACGACGCTCGAGGAGCTGGGCCTTGACGAGATTTCCGATGCCGACCTGATGAGCGTTGCAGATGCGGCCTTTAGAAACGAACGCAATTTGGCTAACGAACAGGCCAAGGTGACCAAACAAAAGCTCGTGCAGCTCATGTGCGAGGCATAGCTTGGCGCTTGATTGACCTTGTGCAATCGAGGCGGAGATAAGCCATAGACTATTTGCCTCAAAGGTGCTCCGCGTGTAATTTGCCCGAGGCACGGGCCGATAGCGTATCATTATCTCTTGCTTGTTTGCACTGCTCAGGGAGGGGCCGCGCATGGCGCAGGAACACGATCTGTTTGATGACATTATCGAGATCAGCAAGGGTTTCGACTTTCTTAAAAACCCGCTTGGCGGCGTGACCGATGCACTCGATCCGTCGGCGCCGCAGTGGAATCCTGCCGACTACAAGGAGCGCCCGCGCGGCAATACCATTCCGTGCCTGACCTGCAAAAACGAAAAGAGCGGCTGCACCGCGTGCATGGACGTGTGCCCGGTCAACGCTATCGAGGTCGAGGAAGACGCCATTGAGATCCTCGACTCCTGCCGCAAGTGCGGTCTGTGCGCCGCTGCCTGCCCGACCGAGGCGATTATCTCGCCGCGCCTGGCGCCTAAAAACCTGTATGACGATATCGTCTCTGCCGCTACGAGCCACGAGACCGCCTACGTCACCTGCACGCGCGCCCTCAAGCGCATGCCGCGCGAAAACGAGGTCGTCGTTGCCTGCGTGGGCGATATTACGGCCGAGACTTGGTTCTCGGTACTGGCGGACTATCCCAACGTGAGTGTGTACCTGCCGCTGGGCGTGTGCGATAAATGCCGCAACACCGGCGGTGAGGATATTCTGGGCGAGGCGATTGCGAAGGCCGAGGAGTGGTCCGGCACGGGTATGGGCTTGGAGGTCGACCCCAAGAGCCTCAAGTGCCATAAGCTTCGCGAGTACGAACGCAAGGAGTACATGGAAAAGATTGCCCGCACCACGGGCCTGACGGTGACCAAGCTCAACCCGGCGACTGCGGCACTGGCTTCGGTGACGCAGAAGTTGAAGGCCCACCGTCACCAGATCACGCAGCTCGAGCGCACACTCAACACCATGTGCGGCACCACGACGACCAAGCGTCGCCGTTCGCTCACGCACGGGCGCCAACTGGTGCTCTCGACGCTGCAGAACCATCCCGAGCTTGCCCAGAACATGCAGGTGAGCACGCCGGAATGCGATTTTGACAAGTGCACGTCGTGCGGCGAATGCGTCAACGTGTGCCCCACGTTTGCCTGCGATTTGGTGGGAAGCGGCCGCTTTGCGTTGGAGTCCACGTATTGCCTAGGTTGTGGAGCCTGCGTCAAGGTGTGCCCCGAGCATGCGCTCAAGCTGGTCGAGCACGATGCGTCCAATCTAGTCGTTGTTGACCCCGAGGCCGAGGAAAAGGCCGCTCAGAAGGCCGAGGCCCACGAAGAAGCGGAGAAGGTCAAGGCCGAGGCAAAGGCTAAGCTCGGTAAGATGCTCGATCAGGTGGAGAAGCTCGCGGACTAGCTAAAAGAGCGTAAATGATGGCCAGTGGGACAGGTACTGCCCCACCGGCCAAAAAAGTTGCGGTGGAATAGTTCCCGTTTTGCCCTTAAGCTGGCCATTCTAGGAACTATTCCACCGCAACTAATAGATGGTTAGCCCATGCTGCTCTGATGGGTCTCGCTGCCGTTATTGCGGCGGGTGACCGTTTCGTGGAGTAAAAAGAAGCTGGGAACCTGCTTTGTCTCGGTGTATTCCATAAGGATGCCGTCGGCGTTGTAGGTCTGTCCGCGTATAACGGCGAGTGCGTTAAAGTCGTCGAGATCGAGCACGCGCGCATCTTCGGGCGTGGGATGCTCAATCGTTACATCGCGTTTGCCCGTGGCAATCTTAATGCCAAGATCTTCTTCGAGGTAACGATAAATCGAATCGTTGACAATCTCGGGTGTCAGTCCCGGTACCTGTGAGCTTAGGTAATAGGAGTCGTCGGAGCACACGGCTCGTCCGTCTGCATAACGGATGCGTTTGGCGCGCGTGAGCTCGCAGCCTTCGGGAAACCCGGTAATCCTGGAGAGTGCCTTGTTACAGACGAGGAGCTCAAAGACAGTGGTAACCGTTTTGAGCTCAAAGCCTCGGCTGGCTGCGATTTCCTTAAAGGTCTCGAGTCCGCCGCCACCACGATTCGTCTCGTCACTGATGTTGCGAATGACGCGCATGCCTTTGCCTTGCTGGGGGAGCACGTAACCATCTGCCGCAAGCATCGAGATGGCGCGACGGACCGTCATGCGCGAACAGTCAAACAGCTGCGTGAGCTCAGTCTCCGAAGGCAGATAACTCTGATAGGCGTATGTGCCGTCGTCAATCGACTGCTTCACGTTGTCATAAATAGTTTGGAAGATGGCTCGCGCCATGACGGTCTCCTAGAGCTGGGTGCGCGAGCGGTGGATGAGGGCCGCCCGCGCAGGTGTCAAGTGATTTACTTGCTGGGGTCGATTATATATTTGCCCATGGCACGCAGGGCCGGGTCTGACAGGATGGCGCCGAGTTCGTCGAGGGAAGCCACCTTGGCGACCATCGAGGATACGTCGAGCCTGCCAGAGTCGATTAGCTCGAGCGCGCGACGCTGTGTGTAAGGGTTGATGTAGGACGAGGTGAGCACGAGCTCCTTCTGGAAGACCTCGAAGGGCTTGACGGTGATTGTCTCATCGGGCTTGGTGAGGCCGAACATCATGACCGTAGCCTTGTGGCCGGCGATCTGGATGGCCTGCTCGATGGTGACGGGCTTGCCAACACACTCGATAACGACATCGACGTTGCCGACGCCCTCCTGCTTCAGGCGGGCCGGGACGTCCTCGTGGATGGAATCAATTGCCAGGTCGGCGCCGAGTTTGAGCGCAACCTCGCGCTTGCCTTCGACAGTCTCAAGCAAGACAACCTTGGTGGCGCCGGCGTTTTTGGCGAGCTGCATCATGAGCAGACCGATCATGCCACCGCCGATAACGACAACTGTGCTGCCGGGCTTGATGTTGCACATATCGATGCCGTGCAGGCAGCAGGCGACGGGTTCGGTCATAGCACCCTGCTCAAAGCTGGTGTGATCGCCCAACTTGTAGACTTGCTGCATATCGACGGAGCAGTACTCAGCAAAGCCGCCGTTAACGGTGGTGCCGTAACCGGTCATATGCTCGCAGTAGTGGTTGATTCCGTCGCGGCAGGGTTCGCAGCAGCCGCAGGGATGGTTTGGGTCGATGCACACGCGATCGCCTGGTTTAAAGCCAGCGACGTCGCTGCCCACGGCCTCGACAACGCCCGCAAACTCATGACCAAGGATCGTGGGCGGGGTAACGTCGGCTGCACCCTTGTCGCCTTCATAGATATGCACGTCGGTACCGCAGACGCCGCAAGCTTTGACGTTGATCAGGACGTCGCGCCTGCCCACGGCCGGCTTTGCCGATTCCTCGACTCTGAGGTCGTGCTTTCCATAGAAGACCGCGCTTTTCATGGTGACTCCTTAACGTGGCGGTGAATGTTGTAATGAAGTATAGGCATGTCTATAGATATAGACAAGCACATCTAGACAAGTAGAAAAGAAATTTAAAATGCAGCCATCAGCTATGTCAGATTTAACAGGCGAAATACTGGACATATACCGTTTACGGCCAATAAACGACCGTTTACCGACCGTAGTCTTTACGCTAACTTGTCTAGATAAGTGATGTGATAAAACGTAAGTGCAAGAAGTCAGGGAAGCGGGCCCACCCGTCCTATTGCACGAGGTACACGCAAACGGCGCGTCTGCGGTCTCGAGTGAAGCCAAAACCGCAGCGCTCCGAATGAAGAGAGGGGGATTCCCCGTCATGATGCAAAAGATACAACGTTTCGGCGGTGCAATGTACACGCCTGCAATTCTTTTCGCATTTTCCGGAATCGTCGTCGGCCTGGGTACGTTGTTTACCACCGAGGCGATCTTTGGCGAGATGGCCACAGCGGGTCATCTTTGGTTTGATTGCTGGAATGTGCTGCTCCAGGGTGGTTGGACGCTCTTTAACCAGATGCCGTTGCTGTTTTGCGTAGCGTTGCCAATCTCGCTCGCGAACAAGCAGAACGCTCGCTGCTGCATGGAGGCTTTGGCCATCTACCTTACCTTCAACTACTTTGTAAGCACAATCTTGGGGCAGTGGGGCCCTGTCTTTGGGGTCGACTACTCTGTCGAGGCGGGCAGCGGTACTGGTCTTGCCACTATCGCAAGCATCAAAACGCTTGATATGGGCATCATGGGCGCGCTTATCATTTCTGGTATCGCCACGATGCTTCACAACAAGTACTTCGACACCGAACTCCCTGAGTGGCTGGGCGTGTTCTCGGGCTCCGTGTTCATCTATATGATCGGTTTCTTCGTTATGGTTCCGGTCGCTCTTATCGCCTGCCTGGTGTGGCCGCATGTTCAGGCTGCTATCTCCGCCTTCCAGGGATTCATCCTTTCCGCCGGTACGTTTGGCGTGGGTGTCTTTGCTTTCTTCGAGCGCGTGCTGATCCCTACAGGCCTGCACCACTTTATCTATACGCCGTTCTATTACGACAACGCGGCGGTCAACGGCGGCATCTTTGCTGCTTGGGCCAACATCCTGCCCCAACTGGCTGCCGATCCGAGCATTGCTCTTAAGGATGCCGCACCCTGGGCTGCCTATACCTGCCCTGGTTGGACTAAGGTCTTCGGCTCGCTTGGCGTCGCCATTGCGTTTTATATGACCGCCAAACCCGAGCGCAAGCAGCGCGTCAAGGCTCTGCTGATCCCGGTCACCCTTACCGCTATGCTTTGCGGTATCACCGAGCCGCTTGACTTCACCTTCCTGTTCATCGCGCCCGGCCTGTTCGTCGTCCACTGCGTGCTCGGAGCGCTTGGCTGCATGGCTCAAAACCTCCTTGGCGTCGTGGGCATCTTCGACGGCGGCATCATCTCGATGCTCTCGTGGGACTGGCTGCCCCTTTGGGCCGCACACGGTCTGCAGTACGCCATCTCCATCCTTGTCGGTCTGTGCTTTACCGCTCTTTGGGTCGTGGTCTTCCGTTTCCTGATCGTCAAGTTCGACTTTAAGACCCCCGGTCGCGAGGATGACGATGTTGAGGTCGAGCTCAAGTCCAAGGCCGACTACAAGCAAAAGCAGGGCGGTGCTGCTGCTGGCAAATCGGTCGCCCAGAGTAAAGATGATGAGCGCTTGGTGCTTGCCGAGAACATCCTCGATCTGCTCGGTGGCACGGATAACATCATCGATGTAACTAACTGCGCTACCCGTCTGCGCGTTAACGTCAAGGACAAGAGCGTCGTTGCACCCGAGGCTTCCTTCAAGGCGATCGGTACGCATGGCTTGGTGGTCCAAGGTCAGTCAATCCAGGTCATCATCGGCCTTACCGTCCCGCAGGTTCGCGAGAAGTTCGAGAGTCTTCTGAAGTTCGAGAGTCTTCTGTAAACCATCGTCCATCGAAACAATCGGCCTTGCAGAGCCGGTATGCACCGCAAGGCCGATTCTAGAGATAAAAAACTCCACTTCTAGGTAACAATTCCAAACCGTACAGGCCGCGTGCGGGGACGGATTGAGCAAGCGGCCAGAATGAGGAGGACATCATGTCCAAGAAAAACTATGCCGTGACCATTGCCGGCGGTGGCTCTACCTTCACCCCGGGCATCGCTCTGATGCTGCTTGAGGAGCGCGACCGCTTCCCGGTCAACAAGGTGACCTTCTACGACAACAACGCCGAGCGCCAGGAGACCGTGGCCAAGGCCTGCGAGATCTACTTCCACGAGAACGCCCCCGAGGTTGAGTTCAGCTACACCACCGATCCCGAGACCGCTTTTACCGGTACTGACTTCGTGCTTGCTCACATCCGCGTTGGCCTGTACGCCATGCGTGAGCTCGACGAGAAGATTCCTCTCAAGTACGGCTGCGTTGGCCAAGAGACCTGCGGTGCCGGCGGTATCGCTTACGGCATGCGCTCCATCGGTGGTGTCATCGAGATCCTCGACTACATGGAGAAGTACAGCCCCAACGCCTGGATGCTCAACTACTCCAACCCCGCGGCCATCGTCGCCGAGGCCTGCCGCGTGCTGCGCCCCAACAGCCGCATCATCAACATCTGCGACATGCCGATCGACCTCATGGATAAGATGAGCCGTATGTGCGGCATCAAGGATCGTCGCGAGCTGCAGTATAGCTACTACGGCCTCAACCACTTTGGTTGGTGGAGCAAGATCTACGACAAGGACGGCAACGACCTCATGCCGCAGATCAAGGAGCACATGGCTAAGAACGGCTACCTGGACGGCATCGAGCACGAGGCCGGTAAGGAGCAGCATGTCGAGGAGAGCTGGATTCACACCTTCGGCAAGGCCAAGGATGTCTATGCTGTCGATCCCGAGACGATTCCCAACACCTACCTCAAGTACTACCTGTACCCGGACTATGTTGTCGAGACGTCTGACCCCAACTACACTCGCGCCAATGAGGTTATGGACGGCCGCGAGAAGAAGGTCTTTGGCGCTTGCCGCGACATCATCGCCAAGGGTACTGCCAAGGACGGCGGCTTTGAGCCCGACGTACACGCCAACTACATCGTCGACCTTGCCTGCGCGCTGGCCGAGAACACGCTCGAGCGCTTCCTGCTGATTGTCCCCAACGATGGTGCTGTGCCCAACTTCGACCCGACGGCCATGGTCGAGGTGCCTTGCATCGTTGGCTCCAACGGCTTTGAGAAGATCTGCCAGGGCCCGATCCCGCAGTTCCAGAAGGGCCTGATGGAGCAGCAGGTTTCCGTCGAGAAGCTCGTTGTCCAGGCTTGGGTCGAGGGCAGCTATCAGAAGCTCTGGCAGGCGCTCACGCTCTCCAAGACCATTCCTTCGGCAAGCGTTGCCAAGCAGATTCTGGACGAGCTCATCGAGGCCAACAAGGATTTCTGGCCTGAGCTTAAGTAAGGACTGCTGTCTCGAACCCTCACGCATCTCTGCTTCATTTGCGCCGCCGTGGTGTCCGGATTCGCCCGGATGCTGCGGCGGCGCTATACTTATGAAGTTTGAAGTACCTGTACCAAAAGGAGCTGTCGTGTCCCTTTCCATCGGTATCGTGGGCCTGCCCAACGTGGGCAAGTCGACGCTGTTCACCGCGCTTACCAAAAAGACCGGCCTTGCCGCCAACTACCCGTTTGCCACGATCGACCCTAACGTGGGCATCGTCGATGTGCCCGATAGCCGCCTGCAAAAGCTTGCCGACATCGTCAACCCGGGTCGCATTGTGCCGGCTACGGTCGAGTTTGTCGACATCGCAGGTCTGGTGAAGGGCGCTAACGAGGGCGAGGGCCTGGGCAACCAGTTCTTGGCCAACATTCGAGAGACAGACGCTATCTGCGAGGTCGTGCGCTACTTTAAGGACCCCAACGTCATGCGTGAGGTGGGCCGCACGGGCGAGTTCGTCGATCCCGCCGGTGACGCCGACACCATCATGACCGAGCTTATCCTGGCCGATATGGGCACGCTCGAGAAGCAGCTGCCCAAGCTCGAGAAGGAGGCCAAGCGCGACAAGGAGCTCATGCCCAAGTTCGAGGTGGCCAAGCGCCTGCTTGCCTGGCTCAACGAGGGCAAGCGCGCCGCATCCATGGAGATGACCGACGAGGAGCGTGCTGCCGCCAAGGGTCTGTTCCTGCTCACCATGAAGCCCATCCTGTATGTGGCCAACGTGGACGAGGATATGCTCAACGAGGACCTGGCGCCCATCGATGGTGTCAAGCCGCTGCCCATCTGCGCCAAGATCGAGGCCGAGCTTTCCGAGCTCGATCCCGAGGACGCCGCCGACTACCTGGAGAGCCTGGGCTTGGAGCAGCCCGGCCTGGACGTGCTCGCGCAGGCAGCCTACAAGCTGCTCGGCCTGCAGTCGTTCTTTACGGCCGGCGAGATGGAGGTCAAGGCCTGGACGGTTCGTCAGGGCGCGACCGCCCCGCAGGCTGCCGGCGTCATCCACACCGATTTTGAACGCGGCTTTATTAAGGCCGAGGTTATTGGCTACGACGACTACATCGAGCTCGGCGGCGAGCAGGGCGCCAAGGCCGCCGGCAAGCTGCGTATTGAGGGCAAGGACTATGTCATGGCCGATGGCGACGTCGTGCACTTTCGCTTTAACGTGTAAGGACGACGCGCATGTTTAAATATGGCAAAAAAGCTGGCTACATGGGTATTGCGCTGCTCGTACTTGCGGTGATTCCGCTGGTGGTTGCAGCGTGTGTTATCCCCAACATTGGCCCCGAGGTGGCAACGAAGTTTAACGCAGCCGGCGAGGTGACGCGCTGGGGCAAGAGCTACGAGCTGCTGGCACTGCCGGTGCTCAACCTGCTGCTGAGCGTGGCGACGTACTTTACGGCGGGACGCCAGGCAAAGAACAACGAGGACTCCGCTGTGATGGCACGTCTTGCGTGCGAGCGCTACCTGCGCAACGGCTGCATCACGGGCGTGTTCCTCAACGTAATCAACGTCTACTTTATGTATTCGGCGATTACTGGAACGGGCTTTGGTTTTGGTTTCTAGCTTGTCCTTTTAGGCAACGAGCCTGCACGCATATTCAATGGCTGCTGCGAGGCCGCCGCTCGATCGTGGTTTAAAGACCATGTCGGCGGCGGCCTCGTTTTCGTATCCGGCGCCGCGAAGGGCAAGTGCGATACCGGCTTCCAGGAGAAGGGGCAGGCCACGTTGACTGGTTGCGATTACGGCAGCCTGCTTGAGCGAGCAGCTGTGCGCTTGGCATTGGATGGCAAGTTCACCTTGCGCCGGGCAAGGGACCAAAACGGCGGTGACGCGACTTGACAGCAATGCAAATGCTGTGCGCTCATCGGGCGAAAGGCATTCTGCTTCAACGACGACGAGCTTGGGCGGCGCGCTGTTTGTGCGAAGCGTGGCTCGGTACATGCGGACCGAAGAACCCGACATAGAAAACTCCTGTGTATTCGGCAAAACGTAAACTATAGTTTACGTTTATGTTCGGCTCCATTTCAAACTCGGCTGCATGGACGAACGTGCGAAACAGATTCTTGGCAGGCGGGTCGAAGAGACACGCAGGGACCTTGGCATCTCCAAGGTTGATTTTTGTGTGGCGACAGGAATCAGCCGACCCTACCTCGACCGAATCGAAGATGGGACGGCAAATTTCACGCTCAAGGTTCTATTTAAGATCGCACCCGCACTCGGCATGACGGTTTCAGAGCTTCTCGAGGGTATCGAATAGGGCGTTCCCCGCTGCTAATTGACGCTCTTTGGGCGGGTCCCCCTGGTTGCGATGTGCAAAATCGCGAGTATTCAGCACCTGTTCAGCCGTAGATGGTGGCTCGGGCGGCTGGCTTTGCCTTTTTGACAGTAGTTAATCCACACCCTTAATAAAAATGTGGAATAAATATTTACTAGACGGCCTCTTCGCCCTAAAAGTTCGTTTAACTGTCGGCCGATTCTATGCCTCCGGCGGAGAAATTGCAGAATACTCCGATTTTTGCACGGCCCGAGGGGGACCACCTGTCGTTTGAGGCTGCGATAAGTGGAACTGCCTTAGGGATTACGCCATCGGGATGCGGTCGTGGTTGACTTGGCTGTAGAACAGGCGCTGGATCTCGGCGGCATCGCGTGACTGGCCGAGTGCCCACATGGTCTTGGCCACGAGCGTCTCGGTGGTCATGTCGTCGCCGCGCAGAATACCCGGATGATCGGCGTAAGCGCGGCCGACCTCATAAACGCCCAGATCGAGGCCCTCTTCGGGGACCTGCGTGGTCATAACGACGGTGCGGCCCGAATCGACCCAGCGGAAAATAGCCTCTTGGAACGACTCGCCCGACTCACCAAACTCGGGGATACCGCCGATGCCAAAGGTCTCCAGAATCACGGCGTCGTAGCTATCGGCAAGGGCGTCGAGGATGCCCGGGTTTACGCCGGGCGTAAGCTTGAGTACAAATACGCGCGGGTCGATGCTGTCGTAGAAACGCACCGGGTTTTCGCCCTGATGCGTGCCGTGAAGCCCGTTGCGCACAATGCGGTCGTTGCGGATATAGGCGATGGGCGGATAGTTGACGCTAATGAATGCGTTAAAGCTCATGGTGCGCTGCTTGCGGGCGCGCGTGCCGGCAATGGCAACGCCGCCAAACACGATCGAGACGTCGTGCGAGTGCTCGTCGAGCGCATAGAGCAGGCTCTGGTACAGGTTGAGCTTGGCGTCGGTAAAGGGATTGCCCATGGGCTTTTGCGAGCCGGTGAGCACGATGGGCTTGGGGCTGTCTTGAATCAGGTAGGAAAGCGCTGCCGCGGTGTAGCTCATGGTGTCGGTGCCGTGCAGAATCACGAAGCCGTCGTGGTCGGCATAGCCTTCGACGATGACGTCGCGGATACGCATCCAGTCGCTCGGGCGCATATTGGTGCTGTCGATGTTCATGGGCTGCACGACGTTGAGCTCGCAGAGGCCCGAGATCTCGGGGACGCTCTGGGCGAGCTCCTCACCGGTCAGGGCGGGGGAGAGGCCGTTGCCGTCCTCGGTCGATGCGATGGTGCCGCCCGTGGCGATGAGAAGGATGCGCTTCATGCTGGTATTCCTATCGTATTTGCCGCCGCAGAGGCGGAGTCGTTCGGCAGTATTGTGGCACAGGGCAACGAATGTTCAAACGTATTACATCATCTGTAACGTTTGGTAACACTTCAATTGCCGTCAAATAGGGGCCCGGGTCGTGCGTTTGCCGTGCGCTGATGGCTGCGAGGGTCGAGAAACCCCATATAACGTGTACACTATGAAAGTTATTTTTGTTCATTCACGCGGGTGGGCACCGGCTCCCCGCCAACAAGAGGGGGAAACCATGGATCAAAAGGCTTCCGCAAAGGTCCTCGTACTCGACTTTGGTGCGCAGTACGGTCAGCTCATTGCCCGTCGCGTCCGCGACCTCAACGTGTATTCCGAGATTGTCCCCTGCGACATCTCGGCCGACGAGATTCGCGATATGAACGCCTCCGCGCTCATCCTTTCTGGCGGCCCGGCCTCCGTGTACGCCGAGGACGCTCCGTCTATCGATCCTGCCATCTTTGACCTGGGCCTTCCCGTCCTGGGCTTTTGCTACGGCCATCAGATCACGGCCGTGACGCTCGGCGGCAAGGTCGGCCACTCCGAGGTGGGCGAGTACGGCCGCGCTACCATTACGCGCACGGCCGGCGCCAAACTCTTTAACTCCACGCCCATGGAGCAGACCGTGTGGATGAGCCACCGCGACGCCGTTTCCGAGGTGCCCGAGGGCTTTACCGTTACCGCCAGCACCGACGTGTGCCCGGTTGCTGCCATGGAGTGCCCCGAGCGCAAGATCTTCACCACACAGTTCCACCCCGAGGTCAAGCACTCCGAGTATGGTCAGCAGCTGCTGAGCAACTTCCTGTTTGAGATCTGCGGCCTGGAGCCCAACTGGAGCATGGACAACCTGGTCGAGACCATGACGGCCGAGTTCCGCGAGAAGGTCGGCAACGACCGCGTGATTCTGGCCCTGTCCGGCGGCGTCGACTCCTCCGTCGTGGCTGCGCTGGGTGCTCGTGCCGTGGGCAAGCAGATGACCTGTGTGTTCATCAACCACGGTCTGCTGCGCAAGGGCGAGCCCGAGCAGGTGGAGGAGGTCTTCACCAAGCAGTTTGACGTCGACTTTATCCACGTTCACGCCGAGGACCGTTATGCCGAGCTTCTGGCCGGCGTGACCGAGCCCGAGGAGAAGCGCCGCATCATCGGTACGCAGTTCTGGAAAGAGTTCTTCGCCGTGGCGCAGCAGCTCGAGACCGATGGCAAGCCGGTCAAGTACCTGGCTCAGGGCACCATCTACCCCGACATCATCGAGTCCGGCGCTCGCAAGACGGGCGGTAAGACGGCCACCATCAAGAGCCATCACAACCTGATCCCGTTCCCCGAGGGCGTGCACTTCGACCTCATTGAGCCGCTCGACCACTTCTTTAAGGACGAGGTCCGTGCACTTGGTCTGGCGCTTGGCCTGCCGGGTCACATCGTGTTCCGTCAGCCTTTCCCGGGCCCGGGTCTGGCCATCCGCATCATCGGCGCGGTCGACAAGGAGAAACTCGAGATCCTCAAGAATGCCGACGCTATCGTGCGCGAGGAGCTCGATGCCTACAACCAGCGCCTGTTTGAGCAGACCGGCGAGCGCAACTCCGAGCACAGCTGCTGGCAGTATTTCGCGGTCCTGCCCGACATTAAGTCCGTCGGCGTTATGGGCGACGAGCGTACCTACCAGCGCCCGATCATCCTGCGCGCCGTCGAGTCCAGCGACGCTATGACAGCCGACTGGGCCAAACTGCCCTACGACGTGCTTGCCCGCATCTCCGGCCGCATTGTTGCCGAGGTTCCCGGCGCCAACCGCGTGTGCTACGACATCACGTCCAAGCCGCCCGCGACAATCGAGTGGGAATAGTAAATAGCCCTTTGCGAGGGAGGTCGGAAACGGCCTCCCTCGTTTTTTATTTGCCTGCCATGGGCGCGTATGTGCTGTGGTGTATGTGGTACATACAAGCCTGTCGTTCAATCTCTCAAGCTGTTTAGCTGGGATGATTGTTTGCTGGTACGTTTTAAAGTGCTTTCAATTACCGAAGCAACGCCATCAATTTATTTCTAATTAATGCTGACCAGCAGATTGCTTTCGCCCGCAAGAGGTCGCTCGGACTGGTACTCAAAATGTACTCACGACGTTTTGAGTATCGATTTGCTGGTACTCACAGACGATAAAAATGGGTGCCAACCTCGATATATTCGTTATCCCCTTCGAATCGTCAACGAATACTAAAAAGTGATTGAGTACTACATAGCTCAAATTAGTCTACGTAATTACGTAATTACGTATTCTGCCGTAAAATGATTTTGGTCAATTAAGGAACGTAGAACAGGTCAATTCGGAGGGGCGACCATGGAGGAAGATCAGGCTGTTCATGCCGAAAAGGAGCTGGATAAGTTCACGCTCTCGATAACCCGTGAGGATAAGCGGGCTCTTAAGTCCTATGCCGCGCGCCAGGATAAGACGGTGGCTAAAGTTCTGCGCGAATGGATTGACGAGAAGTGTAAGGGGGAGAAGTGATGTCTCAGACGACGCAAGCAGTTGTTCAGAACCTTGTTGATCGCGCTGTCAAGCTGGGCGATCGTCAGCTCGCTGCCGACATCCGCGCCTTTGCGGCGCAGCGCCAGTTTGGGCTTGTATTTGAACACAACCGTCCAGAGCGACTTCGCCTTTATGGCAAACCCATCATGGAGGGCGATGTCGTACAGGTGCTTCCCGAGCGTGGTAAAAAAGAGGACTCTAGCTCCCAACTGCTATGGTTGGTAAATGCCGTTCGGGGGGGGTTGCTGATCTAAAGCCATATCAATCGCCCTCATATGACGAAAACGAATGTGAGCCCCGCTCCGTTGCTGTCGACGATGTCGTGCCTGTTGCTGAATATGACCAGCCGATTTATGCTGGCCTCAAAGAGACTGGGCGTGTCGAGCGCGGTGGCGATAAGCCCTATCAAGTAGTCATCAACGGCGAAAACTACCATGCTCTTGAAACCTTGGCCTTTGCCTATGCAGGCAAAGTGGACTGCATATATATTGACCCACCCTATAACACCGGTGCCCGCGACTGGAAATATAACAACGATTACGTCGACGGCTCCGACGCCTATCGTCACTCCAAATGGCTCGCCTTCATGGAGCGCCGCCTCAAACTCGCCAGACAACTGCTCAACCCCAACGATTCCGTACTCATCGTGACGATCGACGAGAAGGAGTACCTGAGGCTGGGGATGTTGTTGGAGAGCGTGTTCAACGGCGCAAAAATACAAATGGTGACATCTGTAATTAACCCTAAGGGCAATCGTCGGGATAACGAGTTCTCGCGTTGCGAGGAGTATTTATTCTTTGTGCTTATTGGGGGCGCTTCCGTTGGGAGCATTGGCAACACAATGCTGAAACAGGAAGAGAAGAAGGCGAAGCCAATCCGTTGGAAGGGCCTGCTGCGTAGCGCAAGCAACAACGGAAGAAGAACCGCTCGGCCAAATCTATTTTATCCGCTTGTTTTCTCTGCCGAAGACGGCTCCTATATTAGGTGCGGAGATTCACTTCCCGTAGATTACAATCGCAACTCTTATCTAACTAATGATAGTGAAGTTGTCGTATGGCCAATCGGCGAAGGGGGACAAGAGCTCACCTGGTCTCTTAAACCCGATACATTTCGCGCCTATCAGTCAGAAGGCTACATAAAATTCGGGCCATGGGATGGCATTAAACGTGTTCCATATCATCTTACTTCTGGTCAAGTTAAGGATGTTCAGTCTGGAAAGCTGGCTGTTCGCGGATATGATGCCGATGGAGCTGTTGTCCTGGAGCAACAAGGCGAAGCAAACGTTCGTCCAATGACCGTATGGAACCAAAAATCGCATTCAGCTAGCGAGTCAGGGACAGGAATATTGAAGTGCTTGCTCCCGAACAGGCGCTTCCCATTCCCAAAGTCCCTCTATGCCGTCGAAGACACCATTCGCTTTTTCGTCGCCGACAAGCCCGACGCCCTTGTAGTCGATTTCTTCTCAGGATCGGGTACCACGGCACATGCCGTCATGCGCTTGAACCATCAGGACGGCGGGCGCAGGCGCTCCATCAGCGTAACGAATAACGAGGTCTCCGAGGACGAATCCAAAAAGCTCACCAAGCGCGGTCTTCGCCAGGGCGACCCCGAATGGGAGGCGCTGGGCATCTGCCAGTACGTTACCAAACCACGCGTCACGGCGGCCATCACGGGCAAGACGCCCGAGGGCGATTCCATCAAGGGTGACTACAAGTTCACCGACGA
This sequence comes from uncultured Collinsella sp., assembly GCA_900546425.1. Classification (GTDB taxonomy): domain Bacteria; phylum Actinomycetota; class Coriobacteriia; order Coriobacteriales; family Coriobacteriaceae; genus Collinsella. Next base: position 21,899 of record URCU01000015.1, read on the forward strand.
GTTCCCCATGGCCGACGGCTTCGAGGAAAACGCCGTCTTCTTTGACCTCACCTACGAAGACCCGGACGCCGTCGAGCTGGGCGTGGCCTTCGAGGAGATCGCGCCCCTGCTCTGGCTGCGCGCTGGTTCGCGTGGCAGCATCATCAAGCACGAGCAGCCGGGCTTTGCCATGGCCGACGCCTACGCCGTCCTCTTCGACTTTGCTTCGGTCGGCGCTTTCATAGACGCCGTCAAGCAGAATGCCAGCATAGGGTGCGCCTATGTGATCACGGACGACACGGCTCGATACGCCTCCGTCAAGGCACAACTGCCTGGGCTCGACGTCGTCCGCCTGTACGAGAACTACCTGCAATCGTTCAAGATTGCCGCCGAGGATGCGGTGAGGTAAACATGAGAGTCGAACTTAAGGATTTCCAAGCCGGTGCGGTCGCGACCCTGGCGAACAAGTTGCAGTCGATGCGCCGACGCTACGAGCAGGACGGCGAGCTGTCCTCGATATGCCTCGCATCTCCCACGGGGTCGGGCAAAACGGTCATGTGCGCAGCGACGATCGAAGCGCTCTTCTTCGGAGACGACGATCTGAGCCTCATGCCCGACGAGAATGCCGTCGTTCTTTGGCTCTCGGATTCCCCGAGTCTGAACGAACAGACGAGCGTGCGTTTCTCAAACGTAGCGGACAAGCTGGCAGACAGCATCCTTGACAGGCGCCACCTGGTCACAATTACCAACGACTTCGGAGCCGCGCACGACATTCTCGAGCCGCGCCACGTCTATTTCCTCAGCAAGGACCTACTCAGTAAGAACGGCCTGCTCATCAAGGGTAGTGAGTCCAACTCCGGCCGCGTGTTCTGGGACATCCTTGACCGCACCATCAGGGATCCGGAGCGTAACCTCTATCTGTTCATAGACGAGGCCCATCGCGGTCTGGGGGCCAATGCCTCGAGCGAGCGCGGCACCGCGACGATCTACGCTAGCCTCATTGATGGGCTCGACGGCCGTGCAGCGATGCCCATCGTCGTCGGGGTCTCTGCCACGCCGCAGAGGTTCGAGGCGGCCATGGACCAGCGCGCCGATCGCGTGCGTATGCCAAAGGTTGCTGTGACCCCTCGTGAGGTTCAGGAGTCAGGTCTGCTCAAGGACATCATCGAGTTGCGCGTGCCAGAGAAGGACGACCCTGTCGAGCACCAGTACCTCACTATGGCGTGCGAGCGCTATGCCTTGGCCTGCCGCGAGTGGAGCGAGTACTGTGCCCGTGAGGGCGAGAGCCCCGTCAACCCGCTGCTGCTCATCCAAGCGGCGGACAACGCGAGCAGCTCGGCCCTGGCTGAGATGTGCGACCAGATCACGGGCCTGGTCCCCGACCTTTCCGAGGCGATGTCGTTCGCCAACGTCTTCGGCGAGCATAAGGACATCGCGGCGGGAAAATACCTCATTCCCTATGTCGAGCCCGAGTTCGTTCAGGACGCCTCGCGCATTCGCGTGCTCTTCGCCAAGGAGGCTGTCTCCAACGGATGGGACTGCCCGCGAGCGGAGGTCATCTTCTCGCAGCGCAGGCGTTCGGACTCGACCTATATCGCACAGCTCGTGGGACGTATGGTACGCACTCCACTTGCGCGGCGCATCGAATCCGATGATCTTTTGAACTCAGTCGCCTGCTACCTGCCCCAGTTCAATCCCGAGAGCACTCAGGACGTGGTCGACTACCTCATGGGCCGCAAGGACGACATGGGCGAGAGCTCAATCGGCAAGCAGAACATCGTTCTCAACCCCGTGACTATCACGGCGGCTGTGCCCAAGTCCGAAGCCGACTATCAACAGGAGCTCAAGGCGTACGAGGAGAACGAGAAGGCCATCGAGGCGGCGCGGCAGGCACAACCCGGCTACCAGGCGTCGCTTGCCGGCATCGCGATTCAGGAGCCGTTGGACATGCAGGGAGCGCAGCCCTCGCTTGCCTCGGCGGTCAGGCCCGTCGACGTCCCGGCGCCAGAAGCGGAGCTGGCGCCTCAGCCCGCAACGGGCAACTACGTTGCAGCGTCTGCCCCGCAGCAACTTGCGACACCTGAGCCAAGTTCCGCACAGACCGAGCCGACCCAGCCCGTCTCGATCGTAATACCCGTGCCCATGGCAAAGCCCAAGCCGCCCACCAAGCGCGAGCAGTCTTTCACGCATCAGGAGTGGCAGGGCATCCGCACAGCCTTCGATTCCATTCCCGTGCAGCGCATTCCGAAAAAGGCCAGGAACGAATTCCAGAGCCTGGTTAAGACGGCGACTCTGCTTGTCGAGACTGGCCTCGATGTCAATGCCGCGGCCGACGTAAAAAAACAGTTCGTTCAGAAGCTCAAGGGATACATCGTTGCTAACGAGGACGAGTACCGCGAAGCCAAACACGACGTAGAGGTTGCCGAGACCGTCAAGATCACGCTCGACAAGCTCAACGAGACCGAGGACCAGGAGCAGGAGGAGGCCCGCACGGACACCGAGGGCCTCAGAAAGGCCGCCCGCGACGCCGACATGCATTTCACTAAGGAGTTTGCGAATGAGTATCGTCGCGCCAACTTCAAGGAGCTTGGGCGGCCCGAGTGCGACCTGCGCCTTGCCGCAGCGGTGCGCACGCAGGCCATCGTTGATGCGCTCGAGGGCTGGGCGGCTCAATGCCGAAAGGAATACTTCGATAAGGTCGATGGATCTGGCGATTATGACTACCTTAACGACGCGGCAAAGCAGCGCTACGACGAGCTGGCCCGTGAAACTGAGGGCAAGCGCCTCACAAAGATAGAGTGGCCCACGTCTACCAGCACGTCGGACGACTTCGCTAAATATCCGTGCCATATCGTGCAGAAAGAGGACGGCCTCTGCCCGCTCGACCTGAACCCGGCGGAAGACTATATCGTTAGGAACGAATTGGCAAAGAATCGCACGGTTGCCTTCTATCGCAATCCGTCGGGCAGCATGTCTGCTAAGGCGTTTTCGATTCCGTACATGTCTTCGGTGGGACGCAAGGCCCTGCATCCAGACTTCCTCTTCTTCGTGAAGGATGCAGCGGGCGTCATCAGGCCGTCCATCGTTGACCCTCATGGCGAGTTCCTCGGCGACACGCTAGCAAAGCTTAGGGGCTATGTGACCTATCTGCGCGATTATCCCGATGTGTTCAAGCAGGTACTCTTCGTCGGGGATATGGGCGAGGGCGTGTACAAGGTGCTCAACCTCTTGCGATCCGATGTGCAGGATGCCGTGATGGGCTACAGCGATGTCGACTGTAAGGCGCTCTTCTACGGCTCCTTCGCAAACGACTATCACTAGGATTGTCGGGATTTGCCTGGCGGGCGTCTCGGATCATATACCAGAACCGAATTAGTAAGGCTCGCTAAGGCGGCCGTCCGTTAGGGGCGGCCGCCTCTCTTCAGTCTTGACCAATGATTTCAAGCGTTTCGGTGGCATTCGCCGGTCATGACCTCGTATCCGTTACGTGGGTGGCACCTCCGCTACGCCGCGTCAAGGGGGCCCATGAGACCCCGCACAAACCTCCGCTCCGCTCCGGTTGGTGGAGGTCGTCATGGACCTCCCTTGACCCGCCTTCGCTCCGGTGCGGCTTTGCAGGGAGCAAAGCCGACGACGACGCGCGGCGTCGCCATTCGGCTTTGCCCGCAGGGGCGAGATGTTGAGGGCAGGGTGCCCGGAACGGAGGAAGATATGCAGCAGCTGATGACCGAGGAAATCGCCAAGACGGTGCCGAGGCTCTACGAGCAGGACGGGGCGGAGGACCCCACGGTCTACGTCCACTACTTCTCGTGCGTGAACGGATGGGACTGGTGGCTGCTCGAGTTCGACGGCACGGACGAGGCGTTCGGCCTCGTCGAGGGCTACGACGACGAGCTGGGTTATTTCAGTCTCAAGGAGATGGCCGAGCTGAATCGTTCGATGGGTTTCGCCGTCGTCGAGCGCGACGAGCACTTCTCCCCGAAGCCGCTCAGCGCCGTCAGGAGGAGGTAACTCCATGGGGATGTTCGAGTGCAGCGCCGTAGGTTGCTCGGACGAGGTTCCGGGCGAGGGAAACGAGCTGACGGTCGTCGTTGAGTACGAGACGGACCTCGAGGGAGGGGCGTATGAGGTGGGTGTCGCGCCGGAAGGGTCGCCCGGGCTCGAGCGTCTCGTCTCGGAGGCGTGCGGCGAGGCCGATGCCCTGGTGGGGGATGAGGGCGGATGGGCTGCCGTCCGCATCGGGCGCGGCGACGTGGAAAGCATCGACTGCGAGAGAGGCCGGACCGTGTACGTTGCCGGAGAGGGGTGAAGCACATGCAGAGAACGCGGGCATGCCATCGGCGTGCCCGCGCCAGCTTTTCCGGGGATGCCTCGCGCCATCCCCGAACCCCTGCGCGCCAAGGGGCGGTGCCCCTTGGAACCTTGGCTAAGGTG
>URCU01000016.1:0-26104 GCA_900546425.1 uncultured Collinsella sp.
CGTGGGCTCGGAGATGTGTATAAGAGACAGCGCCTATCAGGACGGCACCTCGGGCGACGAGATGATGAGCTATGAGCGTTCCAACAACCGCGGCCAGATCGTGGGCACGGTGCTGGGCAGCCGTCTGGCCAACCGCGATGTACGCGGACTCAAGCCCGACGATCGCCGTCGCCGCGCCGCCATCGCCCGCATTGAGCTGTTTGAGCCCGTGGACAAGGGCGACCTGCTGGAGCTTCGCCACGATAACGAGTTTGACCAGTTCCTGACCACTATTGCCGCCGATGATGCCGCCGCGGGCGACATCATCGAATGTCGCGTGCCCCGCAGCATGCCCGAGGGCTGCCGCGTCCGCGTGATTCGCAGTCAGCGTGCCATCGACGCCGCCGGCGCCGCGCTCAAGCGCGATGTGCTGCGCCGCCGAGCTGTCGATGTGTCCGTCGTGGCGCGCCTGGGCGAGCCGTTTACTGTCACACTCACCTGCTGTGACAACTCCGCGCTCACCGCCACGGCCACGGGCTTTACCGTCGAGGCCGCCAAGACACGCGCGGTCGAGGCGGCAGACCTGGTTGAGCATGTAGGCCGCATGGGTTCCTCGCCCTTTGAGGCAGCGAGCTTTGACATTTCGCTCGACGCCGGCTGCGGTATGGGCTTCTCCGCCGTGCACAAGGTGCGCGCCGCTGCCTGTAAAGCATTGGAGGAGGCCATTCTGTCGCCGTACGAGGAACGCGCGAAAACGCTCGAGCCGCCGGTGCTCGACAAATGTACGCGCGCCATGCCCGAGCATTACCGTGACGAGCCGCAAATCTGCGCCGCCGTCACCACGCTCGAAGCCGCCGAGGCAGCTCGTGCCGAGGGCGCCGCGCGCATCTATATGACCACTGACGCGCTCGAGGCTGTCGGACTCTCCCCTGCCGATGCATTTGAGCAGGGCATCGTGCCCATACTCGACGAGGTCTGCCGCGCCGTCGACCACGAGCGCGTCGATCCCTGGATCAATGCCGGAGTCACCGTCGCCGTCGGCAATATCTCCGAGCTCGCCGTAGCCGCGCATGCCGGCGCCACGGCCGAGATTCGCTCTTGCCTGCCGGTGCACAACACACCTTGCATGGAGGCGCTTGCCGAGCGCGGAGCCGGTGCGTTTTGGCTCTCGCCCGAGATCACGCTCGACGAGATTGTCTCGCTCGGCGCCGCCGCGCCCGCGGCTCTGGGCATCACCGTCTTTGGCCGCCCGCGCGTCATGACAAGCGAGCATTGCATTCTGCAGGTTGCCAACGGCTGCATCCACGATTGTGCCAACTGCCGCCTGCGTACCCGCAAGCTCTCGCTCAAGAATATCGACGGTAAGGTCATGCCGGTGCGTACCGACATCCACGGCCGCTCTCGCCTGTACGATACCTACCCCATCGACCTCACGCCGCAGGTTCCTCAGCTGCTCGATGCCGGCGTGCGTCGTCTCATGGTGGACGGAACGCTGCTCGAGGCAGATGAGGTGGGCCGTGCCGTCGCCCGCGTCCGTCGTGCCGTCGAAGCAGCGCAGGCCGGTCGCAAGCCCGCCGCCCGCCTACGCGGGGCGACCTCGGGCTGCATGTTTGTGGGAATCAGCTAACCGAAAGGCTTACACGTGAACGAAGAACCTCAAGTCCTCTACTGCGACGCCTGGCTCATGGCCATCGACAAGCCCGCCGGCATGATCGTCCACGGCGACGGCACCGGCGAGCGCACGCTCACCGACTACGCCAGCGACCTGCTGCTGGCGATGGGCGACGGCTTTGCCGCGACCGACATGCAGCCGCTCAACCGCCTGGACCGCGACACCACCGGCGTGGTGCTGTTCTCGCTCGACAAGCAGACGCAGCCCGCTTTTGATCAGATGGTCATCGACCACGCTTTCGAAAAGCACTACCTAGCGCTCGCCGAGGGCAAGATCGACTGGAACGAAAAGCTCATCGACAAGCCCATCGCCCGTGACCGTCACGACAGCCGAAAGATGCGCGTTGGCGCCAGCGGCAAGCCGTCTCAGACGCGCGTGAAGGTGCTCAAGCGTCTTAAGAGCCGTCGTGGCCTGCCCACGCGCTCGTATATCGATGTCGAGCTGCTCACCGGCCGCAAGCACCAGATCCGTGTGCATCTGGCGAGCGAGCGTCATCCCCTGGTTGGCGACGACCTGTACGGCACGCCGCGCCCTTGCGGCCTCATGCTCCATGCCCACAGCGTGTCCTTCACGCATCCCGTGACCGGTGAACACATCCACATCGAAGCCCCTTGCCCCTGGGAGCCCTAAAACCTGCCAATGAGGGACAGGTACCTTTGTGGTGGTTTTGCCGCAATGGCTCAGCCACGGTCCAAAACGTCTCGATCTGTAACAGTTAGAACCCATTTTTCGGTCTATCTGTTACAGATTGAGACATTCGAATCCCCCTTAAGGGAAAATCTCAATCTGTAACAATAACTCGGCAAAATCGGTCCCAGCTGTTACAGATTGAGACAAAGGGTCGGCGCGGTTCGGAAGTATCTCAATCTGTAACATCTAGCCCACTTTTAACGGTCTAGTTGTTACAGACTTAGACAAACCGGCAGACAACGAAAGCGGCAACGCCCGTGATGGACGTTGCCGCTTTTCTATTGAGAAAACTACTCGGTTTTCGTTACTCACCACCACAGCGGGGACAGGCACCTTTGTGGTGGCTTTGGCCTTGTCCTGTCCCCTGTCGCTAGACCGTGATGACGTTGTCCATTGCCCGGTACTTGGCGGGCACCTCGCCCGCAGTGATGATCGTTGCGTCGCGGAAGTCCGCGAACTTGACGGGCGCCACCATGCCGAATTTACTGGCGTCCGAGATAACGAAGCGTTTGGCGGTATGGCGCATCGAGATACGCTTGACTTGCGCTTCCTCGATATCCGGTGTGGTGAGACCTTGCTCGGCGGCGATACCATTGGAACCCCAAAAGCCGCAGTTGAAGTTATAGCGGTCCAGGGTTGCCAAGGCATCGGGACCGACGAGCGCCTCGGTCTCGGGCTTGAGCTCGCCGCCCAGCACCACGGTGCGCATGCCGCGCAGGGCGAGATGCTGAGCATGGAGCACGGAATCGGTCACATAGGTGACACCCTCAAGGCGCGGAAGATGCTCGATGAGTTTGAGCGTCGTCGAGCCCGAGTCGATGTACACAAAGCTCTCGGGCTCCACAAGCGCCGCCGCACGGGCGCAGATGCGCTCCTTGTCATCATTATGGAGATCGCTGCGCTCGTTGATCGTCAGGTCGCGCGTCACGTGCGCGCGCTCCAGACTTGTCGCACCTCCGTGCACCTTGGCGATACGGTGTGCTCGGTCGAGCGTCTGCAGGTCGCGCCGAATAGTAGACGCCGTCACGCCCAGGGCCTCAGCAAGCTCCGGCACGGTAACCGAGCCAGCCTGCTGCACCATTGACACGATCGCGTTGAGCCTATCTTCCGCAAGCATCGCTTACTCCTCCTCGGGGTACACGACTCCCCAATCGGCGCGGAGCTTGGTCATAAGCTCCATAACATCAGAAGCGTAATCCAGCAGCTCGCGCTTGGAGTCGTCTCCGGCAACGGCCTTCTCCAGGTCGGCCATCTCGTAGCACAGTGCGTAGGCCTCGGTTCCGGCGTGGACCTCCTCACGGTGACCGTCTGCAGTCCACACGATGGTCGCATGGTCAGCACGCGGATATTCGTTGACCTCGATATAACACTTGTCGAAGCTGATAACCGAGCGCTTGGGCTGCTTGGAGTGGAGCGTAAGGCTCACGACGCCCAGCTGCTGCTCGGCGTTACGGCAGACAATGCCACCTGCGACGTCAACGCCAGTCTCGCAGGTATTGCCCAGCGAAACGACCTCAGCGGGCTGGCTTGCCATAAAGAGGCGCATGACGGACAGGGCATACACGCCAATATCGAGCATGGCGCCGCCGGCAAGGCTGCGGTTGTAGAAGCGGTTGGTCAGGTCGCCGTACTCCTTATAGCTGCCAAAGTTGAGCTGGGCGAGGTTCATGCGGCCAAAGTCGCCCGCATCCATGCGACGGCGCAGCTCCTGATACAGCGGCATGTGGAGCACCGTGGTAGCATCCATAAGGACCACGTTGTGCTCGTCGGCGATGGTACGGGCCTCGTCGAGCTCGGCAGAGTTGAGGGTAATGGCCTTCTCGCAGAGCACGTGCTTGCCGGCGGCCAGCGCGGCACGCAGATAGGTGATATGCGTGTTGTGCGGCGTGGTGATATAGACGGCGTCGATATCCGGATCGGCATAGAGGTCCTCAACCGTTTCATAGACCTTCTCGATCCCATACTGCTCAGCAAAAGCCTGGGCCTTGGACAGCGTGCGGTTGGCGACGCCCGCAAGCTTGCGGCCGGCCAGCGCGAGGGACTGGGCCATTTGGTTGGCGATAACGCCACAACCGATCACAGCCCAGCGAAGCTCGGGAGCCGTAAAGATATCATCGGGGAATGGCTTACCCTGGACCGAAGCGAACGCTGCCTTTGCGGCTGCCGCAGAGTCGAGTGGAGCCTGCTTGGAATCTGCCATATGTGCCTCCTGAGTCATCGGAAGTTCTTCATTTCCAACAGCCTTATATTCGCACAAATGCGCGCGCATTTGCTTGTATTTGCGTGTTTATTTGTTTATCGGTCTTTATTTAGCCATATTTTGCACATTTTTACGCGGTCATACGCATTAACACGCAATGCTATGCGCGATAATGCGCATGCGAGGATCCTTGTAAAGGATATAGAAGCGGAACACCAAAGCCCAAAAAGGCAGAGCAGGCTGTCTTACTCTTCCCCTCTAGGGGCATCAGGCATCAATGGACCGTCCCAAACTGCCGACACATGGGGACTGTCCCCAACTGCCGGGACTACTCATTTAAGCCTGTCCCCAATGAGTGCAATCACTCATTTAAGCCTGTCCCCAATGACCACCAAACAACGGCCACTCATTTAAGTCTGTCCCCAATGAGTATCCCCAATGAGTGGGGATAGAAAAAGGCCCGGGTGCCGTGAGGGCATCCGGGCCTTTGCTAGCAACTTGATGTTGCGGGCAGCTTAGAACTTGTGGCCGCACTTCTTGCAGACGCGCAGCTTGTTCTTGCCGTCCTTCTCGTGACCGACGCGGGTAACCTTACCGCACTCGGGGCAGACGAGATTGACGTTGGAGGCATCGATGGGAGCCTCCTGCGAAACGATGCCGCCCTGCTGGTTGGCAGCGTTGGGCTTGACGGCCTTCTTGACGACCGAAACGCCCTCGACAACGACCTTGTTCTCGGCGGGGAGAGCACGCAGGATAACGCCCTGCTTGCCGCGATCCTTACCAGAGAGAACCTGGACCTTATCGCCCTTCTTGATATACATATATCTCCCCTAACTACAGGGTCTCGGGAGCGAGCGAGACGATCTTCATGTACTTCTTGTCACGAAGCTCGCGAGCGACAGGCCCGAAGATACGGGTGCCGACGGGCGAACCATCGTTGTTGATGACAACGCAGGCGTTCTCATCAAAGCGAATGTAGGAGCCATCCTTGCGGCGGATCTCCTTAACGGTGCGAACGACGACGCAACGGACAACGTCCTTCTTCTTGACGTTGGCGCCAGGGGTAGCCTCCTGGACAGCACCGATGAACACATCGCCGATGCCTGCATAACGACGCTTGGAACCGCCAAGCACCTTGATGCAGCGAATCTTGCGAGCGCCGGAGTTGTCGGCGACGTTCAGCATGGTTTGCATCTGAATCATGGTAGATGTTCCTCCGAACTAAGAACCGAAGAGAGGTGCGCAGCCTTTAGGCGGCCTGTGGTATGCAAACCAGGCATACGCACATCTTCGGAAACGTACAAGTCGTAAGAGCGACTGCTTATTTAGCGCGCTCGACGACCTCGATGAGGCGCCAACGCTTCATCTTGGACATAGGACGGGTCTCCATAACGCGGACGGTATCGCCCACGCCAGCCGTGCACTCCTCGTCGTGAGCGTGCAGCTTCTTGGAGCTGGTCATCATCTTGCCGTACTTGGGGTGACGCTTGCGCTCGGTGATGGTGACGACAATGGTCTTGGCACCGGAGACGGAGGTAACGACACCCGTACGGACCTTACGCGAGTTACGCGAATCAGTCATGTTCTCTCCTTAGGTCCTACTCGGCGACAGCGGACTTCTCCGCTGCGATCTCGCGGGCGCGCTGCTCCGTGAGGACGCGAGCGATGTCCTTCTTCACGGTGTTGACGCGAGCGGTGTTGTCCAGCTGGCTGGTGGCCATCTGGAAACGAAGGTTAAAGAGCTCGGCGCGCATTTCCTTCAGCTTCTCAACGAGCTGAGCGTCCGAGAGCTCACGAATCTCTGCGGGCTTCATTAGTTCTCCTCCTTGGCGGCGGCGGCGTCCTCAGCAGCCCACTTGGCCTCGAGAGCGGCCTCCTCAGCCATCTCCTTCTCGATGCGCTGCTCAGCGTTCTTAGCAGCAACAATCTTGGTCTTGATGGGAAGCTTGTGCTGTGCAAGACGCAGAGCCTCGCGAGCGACCTCCTCGGGCACGCCCTTGACCTCGAACATGATGCGGCCGGGCTTGACGACGGCCACCCACTCCTCGGGGTTACCCTTACCAGAACCCATGCGAGTCTCGGCAGGCTTCTTGGTGATGGGCTTATCGGGGAAGATCGTGATGTAGACACGACCGCCACGCTTCATGTAGCGGGTCATGGCAATACGAGCGGCCTCGATCTGACGATTGGTGATCCAATGGGCCTCGAGAGCCTGGATACCAAACTCGCCGAAATGCAGCTCGGTATTACCCTTGGCCTGGCCCTTCATGGAGCCACGCTGCACCTTGCGGTGAAGAATACGCTTAGGGGCAAGCACTACTGACCCCTCCTCTCGGAGTTACGACGACGAGGACGGGAAGAGCCCTCGAGTGCAGGGTTGGGAACAGGCTGGCCCGGGAGCTTCTCGCCCAGGTAGATCCAGACCTTCACGCCGCAAGCGCCCATGGTGGTGCTGGCGACAGCCGTGCCGTAGTCGATCTTGGCACGGAGGGTGTGCAGAGGCACGCGACCCTCGCGGTACCACTCACGACGGCCCATCTCGGCACCGCCGAGACGACCGGAGCACTGGATACGGATGCCCTTAGCGCCGGCCTTGCGGGCGGACTGGACAGCCTTGCGCATAGCGCGACGGAAGGCAACGCGGCCCTCGAGCTGCTCGGCGATAGACTGAGCAACAAGGTTGGCGTCGAGCTCGGGGCGCTTGATCTCGACAACGTCGACGGAGAGCTGGCCCTTGGAGACGCCAGCGACCTTCTCGAGCTCGGTGCGGAGGGTATCGATCTCGGCACCCTTCTTACCGATGACAACGCCGGGGCGAGCGGTGAGGATGATGACCTTCACCTTGTCGCCAGCGCGCTCGATCTCGACGCGGGAGACAGCTGCGCGGGAAAGACGCTTCTCGAGGTACTTGCGGATCTCGAGATCGTTACCGAGGGTCTTAGCGTAATCCTTCTCTGCGAACCAGCGGGAGCGCCAGTTCTCGGTGATGCCAAGACGGAAGCCGGTGGGGTAGACTTTCTGACCCATACAGCTTTACGCCTCCTTTCGAGGAGCAACGACGACGGTGATGTGGGAAGTACGCTTCAGAATGCGAGAAGCGGAACCCTTGGCGCGGGGACGGATGCGCTTAAGCGTCGGACCCTCGTCAACATAGGCAGCGGCGACAACCAGGTTGTCGGCACGCAGACCGTTGTTGTTCTCGGCGTTCGCAACGGCGGAACGGAGAACCTTCTCGACATCCACGGCGACGGCGCGGTCGCAGAAGTGGAGGATGTCGAAGGCCTGAGCGACAGGCTTGCGGCGGATCAGATCGACCACCAGGCGGGCCTTGCTGGGGGAAACACGCACGTACTTAGCGACGGCGCGAACCTCGGTGGCCTCAGTTTCAATAGACTTAGTTGCCATTTACGGTTAACCCCCTATTTGGCCTTGTGGCCACGGAACGTACGAGTCGGCGCGAACTCGCCGAGCTTGTGACCAACCATGGACTCGGTAACATACACGGGCACATGCTTGCGGCCGTCGTGGACGGCGATGGTGTGACCAACCATCTCGGGGAAGATGGTGGACGCGCGGGACCAGGTCTTCACGACGTCCTTCTTGCCAGCCTCGTTCATCGCGGTGATACGCGAGAGAAGGCGAGTCTCCACGAACGGGCCCTTTTTGAGACTTCTGCTCATAAGTGCTTTCTCCTAAAACTCGGTATCCGAAATTACTTCTTACGGCGACGAATGATGTGCTGGTTCGAGACCTTCTTCTTCTTGCGCGTACGAAGGCCCTTCGTCGGCTTACCCCAGGGGGTAACAGAGGGACGACCAGAGGTGTGGTTCTTGCCCTCGCCACCGCCGTGCGGGTGGTCGACAGGGTTCATGACGGTACCGCGGACGGTCGGGCGCACGTTCATGTGACGCTTACGGCCGGCCTTGCCGATGACGATGTTGGAGTGATCGGCGTTGCCGACCTCACCGACGGTGGCGCGGCAGGTAACGAGGATGCGGCGCATCTCGGAGGAAGGCATACGGACGATAGCGTACTTGCCCTCCTTACCCATCAGCTGGCAGGAGTTACCGGCGGAACGGGCGATAGCAGCGCCCTTGCCCGGCTGGAACTCGACGGCGTGGATGAGCGTACCGACGGGGATGTCGGCGAGGGGCAGAGCGTTGCCCGGCTTGATGTCGGCGTCAGAACCGGACATGATGGTCTGACCGACCTCGAGGCCCTTGGGGGCCAGGATGTAGCGCTTCTCACCGTCAGCGTAGTGCAGCAGAGCGATGCGAGCGGAACGGTTCGGATCGTACTCGATCGTGGCAACCTTGGCGGGCACGCCGTCCTTGTTGCGCTTGAAGTCGATCACGCGGTAACGACGCTTCACGCCGCCGCCCTGGTGGCGGGTGGTGATGCGGCCGTTGTTGTTACGACCGGCCTTCTTGGGCAGGGGCTCGAGAAGAGACTTCTCGGGCTTGGTGCAGGTGATCTCGGAGAAGTCGGAGATCGTCTGCCAACGCCTACCAGCGGAGGTCGGCTTAAGGTGCTTTACAGCCATTACAATCCCTTTCAATAGGAATCCGTTAGCCATCGCAGACAGGGATTCGAGGTTCTGCCTCGGGTGCGATGACACCGGACGTATACACGGTTCCGGGCGTGTCCATTTTATACGCCCAAAACCTTGAGCTCTCGCCTCCCCTAGTTGGGAGGCATGAGCTCACTCAACAGCAGCGAGTCTTAGGCCTGGTTGCCAAAGACCTCGATGGTGTCGCCCTCGGCCAGCGTGACGATGGCCTTCTTCCAAGAACGGGTCTTGCCGGCGACATAGCGCACGCGCTTGGTCTTGGGCTTGACCGTCAGGGTGTTCACGCGAACGACCTTGACGCCGAAGATCTCCTCGACAGCGTCCTTGATCTGATACTTGTTAGCATCCTTGGCGACCTCGAACGTGTACTTGTTCAGCTCCATGCCGGAGAAGGAACGCTCGGACACGATCGGACGGATGATGATCTCGTGGGCGGTCATTTATGCAAGCACCTCCCCGAAGTGAGCGGCGATGTCGGCGGGCATCAGCACAGCGTTGTTGTTGACGAGATCGTAGGTGTTGGCCTCGTCGGCAGTGATGATGAACGTCTTGGGAATGTTGCGGAACGACAGGTAGGCGTTGACGTCCTCATCGCGAACGATGATGGTCAGACGCTTGCCCTCAAGGCCGAGAGCCTTGAGCATGGCGACAGCAGCCTTGGTGGAAGGCTTCTCGAAGCCGTAGTCGTCGACGAGCACGAGCTCGCCATCGGCCAGCTTGGCGGACAGCGCGGAGCGCATAGCCAGCTTGACCTCCTTGTTGTTCATACGCTTAGCGTAGGAACGGGGCTTGGGGGCGAAGACAACGCCACCGTGACGCCACTGGGCAGCACGGATGGAACCCTGGCGGGCACGGCCGGTGCCCTTCTGACGCCAAGGCTTCTTGCCGCCACCGGAAACCTCAGAGCGACCCTTAGCAGACTGGGTGCCCTGACGCCAAGAGGCCATCTGGCACTTGACGATGTGGTGCATAACGTGGATGTTCGGCTCGATGCCGTACACCTCAGCGGCGAGCTCGGCCTCGGCGACCTTCTTGCCCTCGCTGTTCTTTACTTCAAACTTTGCCATTTAAGTGTTCTCCTTGGTATGACGCTGGGCTAAATGGGCTGGGCCCTTAGGCCATACGGATGGCGACGAGACCATTCTTGGCACCCGGGACAGCGCCCTTGACCAAGATGAGGTTCTGCTCGGCATCGATGCGGACAACGGAAAGGTTCTTGACGGTAACGCGCTCGTTACCCATGTGACCGGCCATCTTGACGCCCTTGAGGACGCGCGCAGGATAGGCGCACTGACCGATAGAACCGGGGTGACGCTGGAAGTGAGAACCATGCGTCATAGGACCGCGGCGCTGACCCCAGCGCTTGATGCGACCCTGGAAGCCCTTACCCTTGGAGGTACCGATGACGTCGACCTTCTCGACATCAGCGAAATCAGCGACGGTGACGACCTCGCCGACCTTGTGCTCCTCGCCGTTCTCGACGCGGACCTCACGAAGGAAGCGGACAGGCTCGACGCCAGCCTTGGCGAAGTGACCAGCCATGGGCTTGTTCACGTTCTTGGCCTTGATGTCGCCGAAACCGATCTGGACGGCGTCATAGCCGTCGGTTGCCTGAGTTTTAACCTGCGAGACAGCGCAGGGGCCAGCCTGGATGACCGTGACGGGAACGACGTTGTCGTCCTCGTCCCAAACCTGGGTCATGCCAATCTTGCGGCCGAGAATCATGCTGATCAAGATATGATCCCAACTCTCGCGTGGTCTTGGGACAATGCGTACACCACCGAGCGTACGCCCCTAGAGGACCACTACTTACACGACGTGCTCCCCAGCCTTGTATTGCGTCCGGACTACCTGACAACCCTATTAAGCAGGCATTTTGTCCAGCCAGAATACTCCCCTGGTTTCACACAGCTGTTTAGTATACACGGCTGCGGGCGTATCCATCGAGATTCATATTTCACTCACATTGTTTACGCAGGTAAAGTGCGTGGAGTCGCCTGGGCTTGGCAGAGGGGCGGCGAAATATATTAAGTTTGCTGCTCTACAGTCCTGCGCAAGACGGAAAGCACATTAAGTGCTTTCCTTTGCGTGCGGAACTCGCGACAAACTTAATATATTTCGCCGCCCCTCTGCCAAGCTCGGGAGACGACACGTTGATGTCTGCTAAACCTTGCTCGCTCAGGCTAATGACTTTGTTGGGGATCCACAATTTGCTGGAGGGTGAACTTGCATTGCATTGGCTCGACTTCTGTTTGTGGCTTTGCCTCTTCGAAATCGAAGATCATGATGGCGCAGTTGGGGAGTTTTGTTGGGAGCTCGAAGCCCTCTGGGGCTGCGGCCTTGATAAATTGACGGCTGGCGCTGCCGTGGCTTACTGCTAGAAGGGTTTCGACGCTCTCGGCGCTTATGAGATTGGTGAGAGTGTCTACCATGCGCTCTTGCAGCGCGCGGCTTCCTTCTCCTCCGAAGGGGACCAGGTCCTCGCCCGGATCCCAGACGTCGGTGGGAAGGGCGTCGTGGGGGCCTTCTTCGAAGGTGCCGTAGCAGCGCTCGATGATGCCTTCGCAGGGCTCGACTGCTGCGTCCGGGCCGAGGAGCTCGCATGCAACGAGACTAGCGGTGTCCATGGCTCGGCCTAAGGGTGATGAGGCCACTTTGTCGGGAACGACGTTGTGGGCTTTGAGCCATGCGGCTGCCATCCCGGCTTGCTGACGGCCCAAATCGGTGAGCGGTGAATCGCAGCGACCCTGGACGAGCTTTTTAACGTTGAATTCTGTCTGGCCGTGGCGGAGTAGATATAGACGCTTCATGCTCTCCCCTTCTGTATAACTTGCTTTGCCGGCGCAGCCCTACTCGTGGGTATGGCCTACGTAGTCTTCATCGATCGTGATCTTGGCAATCGACTTGGGGTATTCCGACTCGACCCGTTGTGCCAGCGCGTGTTTTACGTCTTCGGCACTCATCTGCAGATCCGAGGGACGCACGCAGTCAAAGATCACGTTGGTGTGCGTGGGACCCGGCACACAGCGCAGATCGTGAATCGAAAGGCGGCTATCGATCTGTTGGGCCATGGCGTTAATGCGTAAACGCATGCTCGCCACCTTTGGATCGTCGGTCACGATGGGGTCGTAATGGAGCGTGACAATCATGCCGTCTTCGTTCCTAAACGCCTGCTCGATGTTATCGAGCGTGTCGTGACTTTCCAGCGGGCTGGCCTCGGCTGCCATCTCGGCGTGAGCGCTTGCGAACCTCCTGCCCGGGCCGTAGTCATGAACCATCAGATCGTGAACGCCCAAAACGCCGGGATAGCTCATGATCTTGTCTCGAATGTGCTTGACCAGCTTAGGATCGGGCGTCTGGCCCAAAAGCGGGCTCACCGTATCCTGGATAAGCTCAAAGCCGCTCCAGCCAATATAGGCGCCAACGGCAAGGCCGACCCAAGCGTCAAGGTTGATGCCCGTTACCTGCGAAACAATTGCGCACGCCAGCACGGCGCCCGTGGCAAGGACATCGTTCTTGGAATCTAGCGCGGTCGCATGCAGCGTCTCGGACTCAATGCGATCGCCGAGCTTTTGGTTGAGGGCCGCCATCCAGAGCTTTACGACCATCGAAAGCACTAGAACTGTCACCAGGGCAAGCGAGAACTCGACAGGTTCGGGGTGGATGACGCGCTCAACCGAGGACTTCACCAGCTCAACGCCAATCAACAGCACGAGTGCCGCCACGACCAATCCCGAGAGATACTCGTAGCGACCGTGGCCGTAAGGATGCTCGGGGTCGGCCGGCTTGCTCGCCAGCTTAAAGCCCAGCACGCTCACGATATTCGAGCTGGCATCGGACAGGTTGTTCATGGCATCCGCCACGATCGAAACCGATCCCGACAGCACACCAATTGCGCCCTTCGCAGCACAAAGCGCCACATTGGCGACAATACACACCATGCCCGCTAACGTGCCCACGCGCGCACGGTCGCCCTGCGCACGACGCACGATCCACTCGACCATCTTCATCAGCCCCCACGGTACTACCTATATATCTATTGCTCAAACGGATTGTAGTGTAGCCACTTTGTCCCCCAGATACAAAAAGGCCGCGCCCACACGGGCCACGGCCTTGGAATGTGACATGCGGGACTGCCCCTTTGTCGATCGATTTATGCGCTTGTTTCGGCCACGCTCTTCGAGGTTTCGGGCGAATCGGCTCCGTCCCCCGTCGCCTGTCCCTTCGCCGGCACCACGCCAAAGCAGTAGCTCAGCGCCGCAGACACCACAAAAGCCGTGCCGCCGGCAACGCAGCACCACAGCAGGTTCGAAAAACCACCTGTGGCAAAGCCAATGACCATGAGGACATTCGTCATGCCGATGGTATAGGCCGTAACGTGGCCCACGGCCGCAACAAGGCCTCCGACGGCGCCGCCAATGGCCATGCACGTCAGGCACCTGCCATATTTAAAGCCGCAACCGTACAGCGCCGGCTCGCTTACGCCGCCAAGAACACCCGAGATCGAATAACCCAGCATGAGTGTCTTCTCATCCTTATCCGCAACGCGGAGCGACGCGCCAAAGGGCATGCCCCAAACGGCGAACGTCGCCATCGTCGCAGCGATCAGAATGCACGAATCCGTTCCCACACTCATAAACTGCGCGTAGGCAAGCGATAGGACAACGTTGCTGACGCCCGCGATCTTTAGGAACTCCCAACCCGCGGCAAGCCCCATGAGCGTGAGCAGCGACACGATGCCACCGGAATTGCCAAGCATAAACATAAGCTGGCCCAGCAACATTCCCAGATAGCTGCCCGCCGGCGCCGTGATACACAGGGATACCGGAACCATGACGAGCATGGTTGCAAACGGAACGAACGAAAACGCCACGGCCTGGGGGATAACGCGCTTAAAGAAACACTCCACTCGCCATAGCACGGGCACCGAGATGAGAACCGGAATAACAGTCGTCGTGTAATCGTTGACCGGCGCGGGAAGCAGGCCATACACGGAAGTCATCGATGCCCCCGTCGTCGATGCGGCATCGACGAGCTTAAGCAGATCGGGCGCAATCAATACGCCGCCCAGCATCATGCCCAGCTGCTCCGAGCAACCGAGCTGGCGGGCGGCCGCCCACCCAAGATAAATGGGCAAAAAGTAGTAGCCGGCGTTATAGAGCCAACTGTAGAACAGGCGATAGATTTCGGAATCGGCAGACCACAGGCCCAGCATGCCTTCGCCCATAATGACGGCGACGGTGCGGAACAGCGCCGCACAGACAATAAACGGCAGCGCCGACATCATGCTTTTGGACAGATAGTCCACCACGGCCATGGCGTTTGATGAAACCGTCGTTGTAAACGAGGTGTAAGAAACTTGAGGCATGGAACGCCTTTCCCAATGTGACATGCGGACTGTCCCTTTGTCACATCGTGCGGTACTGACCGATTGCGCGGTACTTTTCGTAGCGGAGGTTTGTGAGGGTCTCGTCGTCGAGCCGCCCAAGCGTATCGAAGGCATCAAATGCCGAGGACATGACGGCACCGGCGATCTCCTCATGCGACAGACCCCTATCGTCAACAATGCCGTCGATGATGCCGAGCCCCAACAGATCGGGGGCCGTGAGCTTAAGCGCCTCGGCGGCCTCATTCGCGCGCTCGGTATCCTTCCACAGGATCGACGCACAGGCCTCGGGGCTCACGACCGAATAGGCCGAGCTCGAGAGCATCAGGATGCGGTCGGCCACGGACAGCGCCAGCGCGCCACCAGAGCCGCCCTCGCCTGTCACCACCGAGACAATCGGCGTCTTAAGGCCGCTCATCTCCATGAGATTCTGGGCGATGGCCTCGCCCTGGCCGCGCTCCTCGGCACCGATGCCGCAAAACGCGCCCGAAGTATCAACCAGGCACAGAACCGGTCGACCAAACTTTTCGGCCTGGCGCATAAGGCGACGCGCTTTGCGGTAGCCCTCGGGATGTGCCATGCCAAAGTTGCGGCGCATACGCTCTTTGGTCGTGGTGCCGCGCTCGATGGCGATGACCGTTACGGGACGTCCATCTTTCCAGCCAATGCCAGCCACCACAGCGGCATCGTCGCCAAAGTAGCGGTCGCCGTGCAGCTCCACAAATCCATCCAGGCCCAGCGAGATCATCTCACCCGCCGTGGCGCGATCTGCCGAGCGGGTCTGCTTGACAATCTCGAGCGCGGTTTTTGGTGCCGCCGAGCGCTTAAACAAGTGTCCCAGCTTTTTGCCGCGGCGACCCGTATGCACGATCTCGTGCGGAGCCCCCAGGCTGGGCGCGTGCCCTTCGTGCAGCGCCAGCAGCTCGCCTACCGTGAGCGCGATCTCGCCACGCGGAACAACGGCATCGCAAAAGCCGTGCTCCAGCAAGAACTCGGAGCGCTGAAATCCCTTGGGCAGACGCTTGTGCATGTTCTGCTCGATCACGCGCGGGCCGGCAAATGCCGTCAGGGCATCGGGCTCGGCCAGGATAATGTCGCCCTCCATAGCAAAGCTCGCGGTTACGCCTCCGGTCGTGGGGTCGGTGAGCACCGTGATATACAGGCCGCCCGCCTCGCTGTGGCACCTAACCGCCGCAGAAATCTTGGCCATCTGCATAAGCGATGTCACGCCCTCTTGCATGCGCGCACCGCCCGAAACGGTAAAGCCGACAACTGGCAATCCCAGCTCGGTCGCGTGCTCAAATGTGCGACAGATCTTCTCGCCCACCACGGAACCCATCGAGCCCATCATAAAGTTGGCGTCCATAAAGAAGAACGCGGTATCGCAACCGCAGATTTTGCCCCTGCCGCACACAACGGCGTCGCGCTCGCCCGAACGCTCGCTCACGCTCTTGAGCTTGTCGGCATAGCCGGGAAACGAGAGGAAGTCCTCCGACGCCAGATTAGCATCCCATTCCTCAAACGTGCCCTCGTCGACCGTCATGCGCATGCGCGCGCGACCGCTCACGCGAAAGTGTTTGCCGCAACGAGGGCAGACCTCGAGGTTGTCGTACAGGCGTGCCTCATCGATCACGCGGCGGCACTCCGGGCACTTGATAAACACGTGGCGCGCGGGAAACTCGGCGCACGACTCGGTTATCGGCCCCTCGAGGACGTTAACCGTCTTCGCTTTTCTATTCATCAGCATAGAGATGCCCCATCAGATCGGTGTGATACATGCCCGACAAGAACTCGTCGTTTGCCAGCACGTCGAGCTGAAGCTCGCTGTTTTCGCTCACGCCCTCAATCACGAGCTCACCCAGGGCCGAGCGCATCTTGCGAATGGCGCCGTCACGCGTGGGCGCACACACGATGAGCTTGCCGAGCATGGAGTCGTAGTACGGCGGAACGGCGGCCCCGGTAAACATGGCGGAATCCCAGCGCACGCGCGGACCACCCGGCACACGCAACGCGGTGACTGTTCCGCATGACGGCAGAAAGTCCGGTGTTTCGGCATTGATGCGGCACTCCATGGCATGGTTGCGGACCGGCATGTCCTCCTGCTCAAAGGGCAAAGGTTGGCCGGCCGCCACGCGCAGCTGCCACTTGACCAAGTCGGTATCGGTCACAAACTCCGTAACCGGATGCTCCACCTGCAAGCGCGTGTTCATTTCCATAAAGTAGAAATTGCCGTCGTCCGAATACAGGAACTCGATGGTACCGGCTCCTTCGTAGCCGACGGCACGAGCCAGGTCACGCGCCGCCTTGTGCATGCGAGCACGAATGTCGTCGTGTCCGTCGAGGCACGGCGCGGGGCTCTCCTCGATCAGCTTTTGGTTGCGGCGCTGCACCGAGCACTCGCGCTCGCCGAGCGAAAACACATGGCCCTGCTTATCGGCCATAATCTGCACCTCAACGTGGTGCGCCGGCGCGACGAACTTCTCCATGTAGCACTCGCCGTCGCCAAAAACGGCCTCGCCCTCGGCACGCGCCTCGATGAACGCCTTTGCCGCATCTTCCACGCGCTCGACCTTGCGAATGCCGCGACCGCCACCGCCCGCGCGCGCCTTAATAAGCACGGGGCAGCCAATGCGCTCGGCCTCGGCCGTTGCCTCCTCGGGGCTTTTGAGCAAATCGCAGCCCGGTACGATGGGCACGCCCGCCGCGGCAGCCGTTCGACGCGCGGCGTCCTTGTCGCCCATGCTGTCGATCACCTCGGCCGAAGGACCGACAAACGCCAGACCGTACTTGTCGCAGTCGCGCACGAAGCTCGCTTTCTCGGAGAAAAAGCCATAGCCGGGATGAATTGCCTTAGCTCCTGACTTTACGGCACAGGTGAGCACGGCATCGTCGTTGAGGTAGCTCTCGGCAAGACGCGGGCCGCCGATGCAATACGCCTCGTCGGCAAGCTGCACGTGCAACGCGTCCGCATCGGCCGTGGAATAAACGGCGACGGTCTTGATGCCCATATCGCGGCACGCGCGGATAACACGGACCGCGACTTCGCCGCGGTTGGCGATGAGCACTTTGTCGAACATGAAAACTTCCCTACTTTTCGTGCATGAGTGCAAAAGACATATCGGCGCGGCAGCAAACCTCACCGTTAACGCTCGCAGTACCTGTCGCAAAGCGGAACGGCCCGCGCGCACGCGTGATGGAGCACACCAGATCCACCGTGTCGCCCGGGCGCACCGGACGCTTAAAGCGCACCTTGTCCAGACTCGTGTAGAACGGCGTCGCGCCGCGCGCCTCCTCATCGCCCATCAGCAGCACGCAGCAGTTCTGGGCGAGCATCTCGCACTGAATCACGCCGGGGACCACCGGGTTTCCCGGAAAATGCCCCTGCAAAAAGTACTCGTCGC
Organism: uncultured Collinsella sp.; assembly: GCA_900546425.1. Classification (GTDB taxonomy): domain Bacteria; phylum Actinomycetota; class Coriobacteriia; order Coriobacteriales; family Coriobacteriaceae; genus Collinsella. The sequence goes on from URCU01000016.1 coordinate 17,899, forward strand.
CCGTGATCGTGATCTTGCCGTGGGCCTCGTCGCCCACCAGCTCGGCCTCGTCGAGCAAAAGCATCGGCTCGCGATGCGGCAACAGCTTCTTGAGCTCTTCTTTGTTCATGGATATCACCTATCCGATCCTCATGAGGCAGCTACCAAACTCCACGAGGTCGCCGTCGGCCACGCAGATCTCGAGCACCTCGCCATCCGCCTCTGCCGTCACCTCGTTGAGAACCTTCATGGCCTCGATGATGCAGAGGGTCTCGCCGGCCTTGACCTTGGAGCCCACGTGCACAAACGGCTCGTCGCCCGGCGCCGGGGCAGCATAGAAAACGCCGACCATGGGAGCGGTCACCTCGGTGCCTTTGGGCTCCGGTGCGGCGGCAGGCGCCTGCGCGGCGGGCTCCGGTGCGGCGGCAGGCATGGCGACAGGGGCCACCGCCGGAGCAGTCATGGCACCCGGCATAGGCATGGGCACGGCAACCGGCTGCGCGGCGCTCGCGCGCTCGAGTTCGACCGCGGTGCCATCGGGCTCCTCAACGCGCACGCGCGTGAGGCCGCGGCCCTCCATAACATCGGCTATCTCGGCAAGTCTTTTGGAATCCATGCTCTAGCTCCTCGTATATCTACGCAGCGCGATGGCGGCGTTGTGCCCGCCAAAGCCCAGGTTGGTCGAAAGCGCCCAGGTAAGGTCGGCGCGAACCGCGCGATTGGGCGTGTAGTCAAGATCGCAGGCGGGATCGGGTGTGTGGTAGTTAATGGTCGGCGGCACCACGCCCTGCTCGAGCGCCATGGCACAGGCCATGACCTCGATGGCGCCCGTGGCACCGATCATGTGGCCGGTCATCGACTTGGTCGACGAGACGTGCGCGGCGCGTGCCGCGTCCTCGCCGAGCGCACGCTTTATGCCCGCCGTCTCGGACGAATCGTTGAGCTTGGTCGAGGTACCGTGGGCGTTGATGTAGAGGCCCTCGGAAGGCTTAACGTCGCCCTCGGCCACCGCCAGCGATATCGCACGGGCGATGCCGGCAGCCTCGGGATCGGGGCTCGTGATGTGATAGGCATCATCGGTGTTGCCGTAACCCACGACCTCGGCATAAATGTGTGCACCGCGGGCCTGTGCGTGCTCCATGCCCTCGAGCACGAGCACACAGGCGCCTTCGCCCATCACAAAGCCGTCGCGATTCGCATCGAACGGACGACAAGCCGTCGACGGGTCGGGGTTGGTGGTGAGCGCACGGCAGGACGTAAAGCCCGCAACGGCATCGGGGATGATTGCGGCCTCGGCGCCGCCAGCCAGGATTGCATCGGCATAGCCGTGCTTGATGGCGCGGAACGCCTCGCCCACGGCATGGGCCGAGGTCGCGCACGCAGTCACCACGGGCAGGGTCGGGCCTTTTGCCTTGTGGCGGATCGCGATGTTGCCCGAAGCCATGTTGGGGATCATCATCGCAATCATATAGGGCGATGCACGGCGAGGTCCCCGATCGGCGATCGTGTGGACGTTGTCGACGAGTGTCTGCATGCCGCCCACGCCCGAACCCACGTAGACGCCCAGGCGCTCGCGATCGATGGCGCCCTCGACATCAAAGCCCGCATCGTGCATGGCCTCGTCCGACGCTGCCAGGGCAAACTGAACGCAGGGGTCCAGGTGCTTGGCGTCACGCTTGCCAAAGTACTCGTTGCCGTCAAAACCCTTGACCTCGGCCGCCACCTTAACGGCAAACGCATCGGTATCGAAGTGCGTGATCGGGCCGATGCCGCACGTACCGGCGCACATTGCCGCCCAGGTGGCAAGCGCCGTGTTACCGAGCGGCGATACGGCACCGATACCGGTGATTGCAACTCTCTGTTCCATCATGGTCTCCTCATTCAAGCCGTTGTTCGGCCCTGGTTTCTACATCGCCATTCCGCCGTCGACGCGTATGACTTCGCCCGTAATGTAAGCGGCGGCATCACTCGCCAAAAAGCGCACCACGCCGGCCACTTCCTCGGGGCGCGCCATGCGCCTCAGGGGAATCTGCTCCTCGCACGCCGCGCGCACCTTATCCGATAGCTTTGCCGTCATATCGGTCTCGACAAACCCGGGGGCGACCGCGTTCACTCGTACGCCGCGTGGCGCAAGCTCGCGCGCCACCGCCTTGGTCAGACCGATGACGCCCGCCTTGGAGGCGGCGTAGTTGGCCTGCCCGGCATTGCCCATCAGGCCCACAACCGAGCTCATGTTGATGACGCAACCGCCGCGCTGGCGCATAAAGGTCTTGGTGAGCGCGCGCGTCGTGTTAAACGTTCCTTTAAGATTGACATCGAGCACGCGATCGAAGGCGTCATCGCCCATGCGCATGAGCAGGCCATCGCGGGTGATGCCAGCGTTGTTGACGAGCGCCCAAATGAAGCCAAAGTCGTTGAGGACCGCTTCCACGCACGTGTTGACGGCGGCGGGGTCGGCCACGTCACATTGATATGCGCGCGCCGTGGCGCCAGCCGCCTCGCAGGCTTCGCACGTCTCGCGCGCCGCATCGACGCTGCCGGCATAGACGACGGCAATATCAAAGCCGTCCTCCGCCAGGCCCACGGCACAAGCGCGACCGATGCCGCGCGAGCCGCCCGTGACCAGCGCCACGCGGCGCGATCCGTCGCGCTCGAGCGCGCCGTTGTTCAAATTGCCCATGTCATTCCTTTCGGGTATCAGCTCTGTGGACTATGCGAGCTCGTCGGCAATAGCTGCGACCTGCTCGGCCGTTTCGCACGAATACACACGAACGTCGCTCAACGTACGCTTGACCAGGCCCGACAGCGTTTTGCCAGGACCGACCTCAATAAACGTGTCGATGCCCTGGTCCTGCAGAGCATGCAGCGTGTCGACCCAGCGCACGGCATGACTCACCTGGTTGGCCAGCACCTCCGATGCCGCCTGCGGGTCGGCCGGATAGGGCGCCGCCGTCATATTTGCCATAACAGGAATGAGCAACGGGGACGGCGCGTGACCGGCTTGGATATATGCAGCAAGGCCACAGGTCGCCTCGGCCATATAGGGGCTATGGAATGCACCCGACACCGCGACCTTCATGGCGCGACCGCCAGCCTCTTTTACCAGGACGTCGAGGGTCTGCAACGCATCGGGCGCTCCGGCCACAACCGTCTGCTGGGGGCTGTTGTAGTTGACCGGCCAGCAGTCCTCGCCTGCCTGTTTTGCCAGGCCCTCAACTTGCGCCGCATCGAGCTTGATGACGGCGCGCATGCCGCCGGGGTGACGCTCGGCCGCCATGGCCATCAATGCCGCGCGCTCACACACGAGCTCAAAACCCGCTCGCGTATCGAACGCCCCCGCAAAGGTGAGTGCAGCGACCTCGCCCAGCGAGAATCCCGCACAGGCGGCAGGCACCACGCCGCGCTCGCGCAGGGCGACAGCGACAGCCAAGTCGTGCACGAACACGCAAGGCTGCGTATTCACGGTCTGCGACAGCTCCTCCTTGGAGGCGCTCCGGCACTGCTCACTGGTTCCCGGACGCACCTCGTCGGCGATCGCGAACACCTCCGCAGCCGCCGGCGATGCTTCGATAAGATCGACGCCCATCGCGGGATGCTGGGCACCCTGACCGGCAAACAGAAACGCTACGCTACCCATGCGGACGCACCCTTCAGGACATGCTCGGCGCCATCGACCAGATCGTCGACGATTTCGCGTGCGCTCTGACGTTCGTTGACCATGCCAGCAATCTGTCCGCACAAATACGAACCCTCTTCGTAATTACCGTCCTTTGCGGCTTTACGAAGCGCGCCCGTGCCCATGGCCCCAAGCTCCTCGGGGCTTGCGCCCGCCGCCTCGTTCTTGGCATACGCGTTGGTGAAGGGGCTCTTGAGGGCGCGAACCGGATGTCCCGTCGAGCGACCGGTCGCACGCGTCGACGTGTCGCCCGCCTTGAGCACTAGCTCTTTGTACTGTTCGGATACGGTGCACTCGTTTGCGACCAGAAAGCGTGTTCCCACCTGGACGCCGGCAGCGCCGAGCATAAAAGCGGCCGCCACGCCGCGGCCATCGGCGATGCCGCCAGCCGCAACCACGGGAATATCGACCGCATCGACAACCTGCGGGACAAGTGCCATCGTCGAGGTCTCGCCAATATGGCCGCCTGATTCGGTGCCCTCGGCAACCACGGCAGTGGCTCCGCGACGCGCCACGAGACGCGCCAGCGCCACCGAAGCCACGACGGGAATAACCTTGATGCCCGCCTCGTTCCACGCCTTCATGTACTTGGTGGGATTGCCGGCACCGGTCACCACAACGGGCACCCGCTCATCAATCGCCACTTGTGCGACCTCGTCGACAAACGGGCTCATGAGCATAACGTTGACGCCAAAGGGCTTATCCGTCTTGGCGCGCAGCTCGTGAATCTGATCGCGCAGCCAGTTTGCGTCGGCATTCATGGCCGCGATAATGCCTAAGCCGCCTGCCTCGGACACGGCAGATGCCAACGAGGCGTCGGCAATCCAGGCCATGCCACCCTGGAACACGGGCTTTTCGATGCCGAGCAAATCGCAGAGAGGAGACTTGAGCATCACTACTTCTCCAATGCCGCCTCGACCGTATCGACGAACTCGCCGACCGTCTTGGGGTTCTCCTCGGTATCGAGCTCAATGCCAAACTCGTCCTCGACGGCAACGAGGATCTCGACGGTACCCAGGCTGTCGAGGCCAATCTCCTCGAGCGTGGACTCGGGCTTCATCTCGACATCGTCAAGGCCGGCGGTCTCACGGATAACGTCGCAAACGCGCTCGAAGGTCTTCTGATCTGCCATGGTAGTTCTCCTTTGTTTGTGCCCCAGGGGCGTTTTCATTTCCTATGTGCAACTACTTCCAGCGAAGTAGATAGCCACCTACATCCAAGCCGGCGCCAAATCCGACCAGGGCGATGGTGTCGCCCGCGTGCAGCGCGCCGGTATTTGCCAGTCGATCGAGAGCAAGCGGAATGCAAGCGCTCGAGATGTTGCCGGTTTCACGCAACGTTCGGACCACACGGTCGTCCGGCACACCCAGGCGCTTGACCGCCTGGCTCAAGATTCGTTCGTTAGCCTGATGGAATACAAAGTGGTCGATGTCCTCGACCGCGATGCCCGCGTCGCAGGCGAGTTTGTTGACCGTGTCGCAGATGGCATTGACGCCAAACTTGAAGACGCGACGGCCGTTCATGGAAAGCACGCTTTCGCGGTCCTGCGCCGTCTTATACGGCGAGGAGCCCGCCAATCCGGGGACGCTCAGTGTTTCGACATCAGGCGACGTCGAAAGCTCAACAGCAAGGGGATTCTCTCCCCCAGCCTCTATCACTGCAGCACCCGCGCCGTCACCAAAGAGCACACAGGTGGCGCGGTCGGTCCAGTCAAGCGCGCGCGTCATCTGCTCGGCGGCAACGACAAGCACATGCTTGGCGCGACCGCGGACGATATAGCCCTCGGCGACATCGAGCGCAAATACGAAGCCGGCACAAGCCGCCGAAACGTCGAAGGCTGGACATGTGGCACCCAGGCGCTCAGCAACGGCGCACGCTTCGGCAGGAACGAGATGATCGCCCGTCGTCGTCGAGCAGACGATAAGATCCAACTGGCGCGCATCGAGTCCGGACGCCTGGAGCGCTTGCTCGCTCGCTGCCACGGCAAGGTCGTCGAGTGACTCGGCGGTGCACACATGGCGGCTCTTGATCCCCGTACGGGTAAAAATCCACTCATCCGAGGTGTCCAGGAACTCGGACAGCTCGTCGTTGGATACGCTGCGCTCGGGAAGCGCCGAGCCCGTTCCCAGTATCGTGAAACCCATCACTAACCTCCTTTGAGTTGTTGACGTGTTTACATCGACCAAGAGAGGATAGCGCATTTTAGTCATTGTTGACGTGTTAACATTAAATTGTCCAAATGCGACAAAGGCTTCACATTGTGTCTGCCTCACGACACTATTGCGTTATTCACTTATTCATTAAGGAGGTAGCAGCCGCTATGGATGCCAAATTAACGATAGTCGACGTAACCGGATCGACCAACGATGACCTGCTCGAAGCAGGAAAACAAGGAGCGCCGCACGGCACAGGACTTGCCGCCCGGGCTCAGACGGCAGGACGCGGCCGGCGCGGCCACAAGTGGGATTCAACCGCCGGCAACCTATTGCTTTCGATTGTCCTGCGTCCATGCGTTAATCCTGCAAAGTACTCTGGTCTTGCCGCCGTCAGCGGCCTAGCGGTGCTCGAGGCGCTCGAAAAACAGGGTCTTGCTAACGAGATCGGCCTCAAATGGCCCAACGACCTCGTCGCGCGAGGGCGCAAACTCGGCGGCATTCTGGTCGAAGCCGCGCGCGATAACGAAGGCAAACCTTTCGCCGTCTGCGGCATTGGCGTCAATGTGAACTATGTGCCTTCGGAGGTTCCCGATGGCGGCCTGGCGGCAATTGGCCTCTCAGACCTCAACGAGAATGTTCCCGCCGTCGATGTGCTACTCAAGGAGGTCTATTACACCGTCGTAAACGCTGTGGACGCGTGGGCAGATCTGCTCGACGCCATGAAAGAAAACACCGGACCGCTCGCGCCCGTCCACGGCAAATATGTCACTCACCTCAATTGGATTGGAGAGCACGTTATCGCCCGTTCCCCTGCCGGTGACGAGCTGGCACGCGGCATCTTTAAAACCGTCGATGCCTTTGGTCGCGCATGTATCGAAACGGAAGGCGGCTTGCGATCCTTCCATTTTGAGGAGGCATCGCTGCGTCCCTTGAGCGAATAGGGCGCTGCAGCCACCTACTCGGCAGCAATGCCCGGCAGTCCAAACCATTATTCAAAACAAAAGAGCCCCGCTACCAACATGGCAGCGGGGCTCTGTAAGCTATGAGCGATATCGCTTAGAGCTTGATGTCGATGTCGACGCCAGCGGGGAGGTCGAGACGCATGAGCGAATCAACGGTGCCCGAGGTGGGGTCGAGGATGTCGATGAGGCGCTTGTGGGTGCGCATCTCGAACTGCTCACGGGAGTCCTTGTTCACGTGCGGCGAGCGGATAACCGTGTACAGGTTACGCTCGGTGGGCAGGGGGACAGGACCGGAAACGCGAGCGCCGGTCTTCTGAGCGGTCTCGACGATGAGCTTCGCGGACTGATCGACGACCTCGTGATCATAGCCCTTGAGGCGAATGCGGATCTTCTGGGTAGCCAACTTAAACCTCCAAAGAGTGCGAGAGATGTTCTCGCGGATTACGTAACAGGGAGCTCGAACTTAGGCGTTCTTGCTCATGACCTCGTCCACGATGGACTTGGGCGCGGGCTCATAAGAGTCGAACTGCATCGTGTAGGATGCACGGCCCTGGGTCTGGGAGCGAAGGTCGGTAGCGTAACCGAACATCTCGCCCAGCGGCACCTTGGCACGGATGAGCTTGCTGTTCTTGCGATCCTCCATGCCCTCGATCTTGCCGCGGCGACCGGAGAGGTTGCCCATAACGTCGCCCATGTACTGCTCGGGGGTCTCGACCTCGACAGCCATGATCGGCTCGAGCAGCTGCGGGTCGGACTTCTTGAGAGCGTCCTTGATAGCCATGGAACCGGCGATCTTGAAGGCGGCCTCGGAGGAGTCGACCTCGTGATAAGAACCGTCGAACAGGGTGACCTTAACGTCGAGGACCGGGAAGCCGGCGATAACACCGGTGTTCAGGGCCTCCTGGATGCCCTTGTCGATGGACGGGATATACTCCTTGGGCACGACGCCGCCGACGATAGCGTTGACGAACTCGTAGCCGAAGCCCTCCTCCATCTTCTCGAGCTTGATGACGGCGTGGCCGTACTGACCGCGACCACCGGACTGACGGACGAACTTGCCCTCAGCCTTCTCGACGTCGTGACCAGCGGTCTCACGGTAGGCAACCTGGGGCTTACCAACGTTAGCGTCAACCTTGAACTCGCGGAGCAGACGGTCGACGATGATCTCGAGGTGCAGCTCGCCCATGCCGGCGATGATGGTCTGGCCGGTCTCGTGGTTGGTGGACACCTGGAAGGTCGGGTCCTCCTCGGCGAGCTTGGTCAGAGCCAGGGACATCTTGTCCTGCTCGGCCTTGGTCTTGGGCTCGATGGCAACGTCGATAACGGGCTTAGCGAACTCGATCTTCTCGAGGACGATCTCCTTGCCCTCTTCGCACAGGGTGTCACCCTGTCTCTTATACACATCTCCGAGCCCACGAGACGCGTAGTAATCT
>URCU01000017.1:0-25518 GCA_900546425.1 uncultured Collinsella sp.
GGCAGCGTCAGATGTGTATAAGAGACAGCGACCGTGGTGAGCGCGAGGGCAAACTCCGCGTGCACGTGAACGTCGACGGCGCCGCCGCCACGGCGCGCCTCGGCAGCCGTTGGCCCCGCCGCCAGGGCGTGTTCGCGCCCGTCTTTGACGCCGCTATCGCCGACGGATACAAGCGCCTCATGGCCCCCTCGCTGGAGCGCGAGGCCCGCGCCAAACTCACCGTTCGCGCCCAGACCGAGGCCATCAACGTCTTTGCCAAGAATCTCGAGGGCTTGCTCTCGGCACGCCCCGTCCGTGGCGCCCGCGTGCTCGCACTCGACCCGGGCTACCGCACCGGCTGCAAGGTCGCCGTCATGGACGAGACCGGCAAGCTACTCGACCACGGCGTGGTCTACCCCACCAAGCCGCGCCACGACGTCGCCGGCACCAAGCGCGAGCTCGCCCGCCTCGTCAAGAAGGACAGCGTCAACACCATCGTCATCGGCAACGGCACCGCCAGCCGCGAGACCGAGGAAGTCGTCTCGGAGTTCATCGCCGAGCAGGCGCCCGGGCTGCGATACACCATTGTTAACGAGGCCGGCGCGTCGGTGTACTCCGCCTCCGAGCTCGCAAGCCTGGACTATCCCGACCTGGACGTCACCGTGCGCGGCGCCATGAGCCTGGGCCGCCGCCTGCAGGACCCACTGGCAGAGCTCGTCAAGATTCCGCCCCAGTCCATCGGCGTGGGCCAGTACCAGCACGACCTTGACCAGGCTGAGCTCTCGCGCACCCTGGGCCACGTGGTGGAGGACGTCGTCAACCGCGTGGGTGTCGACGTCAACACTGCGAGTGCGAGCCTGCTGGGATACGTATCGGGCATCACGCCGAGCGTGGCCAAGAACATCGTGGCCTACCGCGAGGAAAACGGCGCCTTTACCGATCGCCGCCAGCTCAAGAAGGTCCCCAAGCTGGGACCCAAGGCATACCTCAACGCCGCGGGCTTCCTGCGCATCAGCGGCGGCAAGAACCCGCTCGACGCCACGAGCGTCCACCCCGAGAGCTACGAGGTGGCCACGGCCGTCCTGGAGCGCGCAGGCGTTGCCGCCAGCGAGCTCAGCCGCGGCGGCGTGCCCGATATCGAGCGCCGCCTGGGCAGCATCCCGGCGCTGGCAAGCGACCTGGACTGCGGCACCCTCACGCTCATCGACATTGTCGACGAGCTCAAGAAGCCCGGCCGCGACCCGCGAGACGACGCGCCCGAGGTGGTCTTTAGCCGCTCGGCGCTTTCCATCGACGACCTAGAGCCCGGCATGGAACTCAAGGGCACGGTGCGCAACGTTGTGGACTTTGGTGCCTTCGTCGACGTGGGCGTGCACCAGGACGGCCTCGTGCACATCTCCAAGCTGGCCAACCACTTTGTCAAGCACCCGAGCGACGTCGTGCGCGTCGGCGACACGGTAAAGGTGTGGGTGGAAAAGGTCGATCGCGACCGCAAGAAGATCTCCCTCACCATGGTGAAGGGGAAGTAAACCGCCAATGCAAGGGTACCCCCTGTAGCGACGTGCAAAATCGCGAGTATTCTGCAAATTCCACCGTTCCGGATGCCCCTCAGAGACAATAAAGCAAAATAACAGCCCCCGTTTTAGCATCATCAGAGCCAAAACGGGGGCTGTTCCGTGCTTCAGCTAGCTGATAAAAACCTTTACCTTGCTGAATACTCTCGATTTTGCACGTCGCAGGCGGGGGTACCTTTGCCCACGGCAGGATATGGAGGCCGATTACCAACCTACCGGCAAGCTCGTGTCGGCAGCCCCGGCCTTTCCTTTGCCTAGCGCGACCCTCGCGAAGCGCGTGAGCGATAGGGAAAGGAAAGGCCGGGGCGAACAACCCGCGGCGCAGCCAGTGTTCGCGTTACGGCAGAATATGGAAACCGAGTGCCGCGATATCCTTGGCAAAGCCGCGCACGGTGTCGAGCGAGATCTCGTACGGGTCGCGGCCGATGTTCTTGCGCTTGGCCAGGATGCTGTTGGGCACCGTGATGATCTGGCAGCCACAGGCCTCAGCCTGGTAAATGTTGATGAGCTCGCGCGTGGACGCCCACAGGACCTCGCAGTTGGACTTGGCGGCGGCCTTCTTGACCGACTCCGTCATAAACGGAATGGGGTCGACGCCGGTATCGGCGATACGGCCGGCAAAGAGCGAGATGATGGACGGCGTCTCGGCGTCAACGGCCTCGACCATCTCGTCGACCTGCTCGGGCGTAAAGATGGTGGTGACGTTAACCTTGATGCCGTCGGCCGAAAGCTTGCGGACCAGCTCGGCGGTGGACTCGCCCTTGGTGGTCACGCACGGAATCTTGACGTAGACGTTCTCGGCCCAGGTGGCGATCTCGCGAGCCTCGACCTCCATGGCCTCGACGTCGTCGGCAAAAACCTCAAACGACACAGATACATCGGTGATGTGGGTCAGGACCTCCTTGGCAAACGCGCGGTAATCCGTCACGCCACCCTTCTTCATAAGGGACGGGTTGGTCGTGAAACCCTGAACGTTGCCGTTCTCGTACATGTCGAGCATGCCCTCGAGGTTTGCACCGTCAGCGAACACCTTGATTGCCATCTGCCTGATTCCTTTCGTTAGCATACGGCCGATAAACTGCTAAACACTTTACCTATGTTTATCAAGGCGTGAACTGCGGGTTTTTATCTTCTCGGCGAACGGTATAAACACCTCAGTGTTTGGATTGATAAATCAATTGAGCATGCAAAAGCAAAGAGTCGCAGTTTGAGCAAACGTCAGAACGCGGGATTCATTAGATGAGGCCGAAATGCTGCATGGCGGTGACGGTGCCGTCGTGTGCGACATCGTCGGTCACATAGTCGGCGAGCGCCTTGACCTCGGGCATGGCGTTGCCCATGGCGACAGCCGTCTCGACGGCAGCGAGCATGCCCAGGTCGTTGCCCGAATCGCCAAAGCCAAAGGTGCGCGCATTTCCCTCGCGGCCCAGATACGTCAGCGCTCGCGCCACGCCCACGCCCTTGTTGATGCCCTTGGGGCTCAGCTCGCGATTCTGGCCACCGGTGTTGCAGGCCTCAAAATAGCGCTCGATAAAGCCGTCATCGTTGGCTACGCGAGCCAAACTGGGCACATTGAGGCATACCTTGCCCACGCGCAGACTGCCGTCGACGCGCATTTCCTCGGCGCTGTGCACCACAGAAGTGCCGATCAGAGACGACTGCTCAACACCCGCGGGTTCCAGGGCAAAAGTAGCAACGTTGGTCTCGAAAAAGGCCTCAATCCCTGCCGCGGCCATACGGCGTGCAAGCTCCTCGACAACGTCCTCGTCAAAGCAGTCCTCGTGTACCACGCGGCCCTCGACCTCGAGCGTGGCTCCCGCCATGGCAACGACACCCGCAGGCTCCAAAGCACGCAGGCCATCGGCAATCAGCCACAAGGGACGACCCGTGCAGATAAATGCTTGGTGGCCCGCATTGCGCAGACGACCAAATGCATCGACAACGGCCTTCGACGGGTGGACCGCATTGAAGTCCTTATCGGTCATATCGTCGGGATCGAACGACGTCAGCGTGCCGTCCACGTCAAAAAAGAGCACGGCGGATTCGGGGCACGCATCAATCATATGGGTTCCTTTCGAGGATAAGGGCAAACGAAGCATCCATCATATAATGGAGCGACGCAACCAGAGAGGTCACCCATGGAATTTTACGCAAGCTGCCCCGAGGGCTTTGAGTCCGCACTCGCCGATGAGCTTAAACGCCTCGGGCTTTCGCATGTCCGCCGCCTGAAGGGCCGCGCCACGTTTGAGGGCGAGCCCGAAGAAGGCTACCGCGCCTGTCTATGGTCGCGCCTGGCGAGCCGCGTGTTCGTGGTACTCGGACGCTTTGAGGCACAGGATGCCGACGAGCTGTACGATAGCGTTTACGACATCGCCTGGGAGACCATAATCCGCCCCGACGCCACTATCGCCATCACCGCCCGCGGCGTGACCGAGCAGCTGCGCAACACGCGCTTCTCGGCTCTGCGCGCCAAGGACGCATTGTGCGATCGTCTGGCCGAGACCACGGGCCGTCGCGCCGATGTCGATGCCGCCGACCCCGACGTTCACCTGCTGCTTTCGCTGCGCCAGCGTCGCGCGAGCATCAGCCTGGACCTTTCGGGCGATCCGTTATTCAAGCGCCTGCCGCCCGCAGCGACCCGCGCCGGCGAGGGCTCGCACGTGCTGCGCCCCGACTACGCCGCCCTGGTGCTTTCGCAGGTCGGCTGGACCACGCTGTGCGAGCGCGAGCTAACGGCCGACGATTACGAGAACGAAGCCCTGCCCACGCTGGTCGACGCCTCGTGCGCCGGCGGCGGCCTGCTGCTGGAAGCCGTGAATATCCTAACCGACCGCGCCCCGGGGGCCGCCCGCGAGCGCTGGGGCTTTGAGGGCTGGCAGCTGCACGACGCCGCCCTGTGGGAGCAGCTGCTTGCCGAGGCACGCGAGCGCGAGGCGGCAGCACGCGAGCGGCAGGCACGCATCGTGGCCGTAGACATCGACCCCGCCGCCCGCAAGACCGCCGAGCGCATGGTTAAGTGTGCCGGCTACAAGCGCTTTGTCGATTTTTGCGCCGCCAAGTCCGCCACCGTACTGGACCACGCGGGCGCCGTCGCCGGTGCCGCCGTGGTCGCAGATACGACCGAGACGCCGCTGTCGCTTATGCACGACGCCATGACGCTGGTCGGCGAGCTGCGCCGCGCGCCCGAGCTTGCCGCGGCGCCGGTCGCCGCGCTCACCCGCGACGGATTGCTGGCCCGCGCGCTCCACGCCGAGCCCGAGCACTCGATTGCCGTCATGCCCAACAATGAAGAGGCAACTATTGAGGTTTGGCCCTCGCTCGATCACGCCGCCGCGGCATTTGAAGCTGCGACCAGTGCAGGTGCTGAGGAGCAGACCGCAGGTGCCCAAGACGAAGCCGCCGGCACCCCCATGCCCGAGCCTGCCGCCATGCTCGACCTGGGCGACGGCAAGCCGCTGCCCGTGCTCATCCCGGAGTCCGAGCAGTTCGCCAACCGCCTGCGCAAGAATGCCCGTCTGCGCCGCAAGTGGGCCAAGCGCGAGGGCGTGAGCTGCTACCGCGTCTACGATGCCGACCTGCCCGATTACTCCGCCGCCATCGATCTGTACGAGGGCTGCCCGCAGACGCCGGGACGCTGGCTCGTCATCGCCGAATACGCCGCGCCCAAGACCATCGACCCCGCGCTGGCCCAGGCCCGCATGCTCGACATCTTGGCCATCGCGCCGCGTATCCTGGATGTTCCGGCCGAGCACGTGCACGCCAAGGCCCGCATGCGTTCGCGCGGCGGCTCGCAGTACGGCAAGCAGGGCGCCGGCAAGGGCGCATCAGGCGAGCGCGCCAACATCGCACGCCGTCGCCTGCCGCTCATCGAAGAGGGCGGGCTCACCTTTGCCGTCAACTTTGACGACTATCTGGATGTGGGCATCTTCCTGGATCACCGCGTCACCCGCAACCTAGTGCGCGAGCACGCCAAGCAGGCGCGCCGCTTCCTCAACCTGTTCGCCTATACCGGTACCGCCACCTGCTATGCGGCCGATGGCGGCGTCGAGGAAACCGTGACGGTCGACCTTTCCAACACCTACCTGGACTGGGCCGAGCGCAATATGCGCCAGAACGGCTTTGTGGGTCCGCAGCATCACTTTGTGCGCGACGACGTGCTCGCCTGGATTCGCGACCAGCGCCAGACGCGCAACCGCTGGGACCTGATCTTTGTCGACCCACCCACGTTCTCGAACTCGTCAAAGATGGGCCGCCGCACTTGGGATGTCCAGCGCGACCATGTTGAGCTTTTGGCCGGCGTATCTCGCCTGCTCGCACAGGGCGGCCATGCCATCTTTAGCTGCAACCTGCGCGGCTTCCGCCCCGAGACGCGCAAGCTCGCGCGTGTGGGCGTGGTGCTGGAGGACATTACGGCGCAGACCATCCCCGAGGACTTCGCGCGCAACCAGAAGGTGCACCACTGCTATATCGTGCGCCGCCTGCCCATCGAGGATGCCATGGCCGAGGTCGGCTTTAGCGCCGAGGAGATTGCAGAGCGAACCGAGGAACTGCGCAATCCCGAGGCCCGCAAGCCCCGTGCGGCAGTACCCGCGCACGCGCAGACCGGCAACGGCAAGTCGAACTTTGCCGGCAAACCCTCTCCTGCCGGCAAGCTCAAAAAGAAGAAGTTCTACGCCAGCAAGCCCAAGGGCAAATAACAAAGTTGCGGTGGAATACGGACTGTTTTGCCTGGAATTAGGCAAAGTTAGACCGTATTTCACCGCAACTCATATTGGGATGGTGGTTGACGATCTAGCCTTGGGTGACCAGGCGGTAGCCGATGCCCACGTGCGTTTGGATATAGCGCGGGTGCGCGGGGTCGGACTCGATCTTTTTGCGCAGCGTGCCCATAAAGACGCGCAGGCTCGCCAGGTCGCTCTTGGTTGCCGTGCCCCAAATCTCGTGCAGGATAGACTGGTGCGTGAGCACCTTGTCGGCGTTATGCGCCAGCAGGCATAGCAGTTTGTACTCGATCGGCGTCAGATGCAGCTCCTCGCCATCCATCGTGGCGATGCCGGCATCAAAATCGATATGCAGCTCACCGGTATCGAACGAGCCCTCGGAGGCAACGCCGCCCGTTTGCGCATACGAAAGGCGCCTGAGTGTCGTACGAATGCGCGCGAGCAGCTCCTCGACCGAAAACGGCTTGGTCAGGTAATCGTCGGCGCCGGCATCGAGTGCGCGGATCTTGTCCGCGTCCTCGCTGCGCGCCGAAACCACGATGATCGGCATGCCCGACCATGCGCGCACCGACTCCACCACCTTGACGCCGTCCATATCGGGCAGGCCCAGATCGAGTAGCACGATGCTCGGCGCCTGCGACGAGGCAGCGGCAATAGCGGCATGGGCGGTCTCCACGGCCATATGGCGCAAGCCGTGCGCCTCGAGCGCGGCAACGATAAGGTTGCGAACGGCGGGGTCGTCCTCAACGACCAAGATGAGCGGTTTTACGGCAGAGTTCGGCACAGCGTTACTCCTTATCAAACGAAACGTCGGCGACGGGAAGCTCAATCGTAAAGACCGAGCCGTGCGGGTCCGCCGCGGCAACCTCTATGCTACCGCCATGCGCCAATGCAATGGAGCGGCAGAGCGAAAGTCCCAGGCCCACGCTACGGTGGCTGTCGGCCAAACCGTGGTTGGCGGTGTAGAACGACTCAAAGATTCGCTCGCGGTCCTCGGGCGCAATGCCCGGGCCGTCATCGGCCACCGAGCACGCCACGCGTCCATCGTCGACGCCAATCGAAATCACGATATGCGAGCCTGCGGGCGTATAGGTGATGGCATTGTTCACCAGATTGACCACCAGCTGCACCATCAGGCGCGCATCGACGTTAACGAGCGCCGGCTCGTCGCACGGCACCACCTTAAGGTCGTGCTCGCGCACGGCCGGACTTACGTGGCGCAGCGCCTCCTCGACGATATCGTCCATAAGCTCGAGCGTAGTCGACAGATGCATGCCGCCACCCTCGAGTTTGGTGATGGCGAGCAGATTCTCGACGGTGGCGTTGAGCCACAGCGCATCCGAGCGAATGGATAGAAGCAGGCCGCGGCGCGTCTGGGCATCGAGCACCGCGGTGCCGGTCGAGCCCTGATCGAGCAGCACGTCGGCATTTCCCGAAATACTGGTAAGCGGCGTGCGCAGATCGTGCGAGATGGAGCGCAGCAGGTTGGCGCGCAGCTGTTCGTTTTTGGCGAGCACCGCCGCTTCTTCGCGGGCCTCCATGGCGCGGGCGCGATCGAGCGCCAGCTCGCCTTCGCTCACGATGGCATCGGCAAGCGTCCGTTCCTCGTGTGTTAGCACATCGGGCTCGGCAACGATAGCCAGCACGCCCACCACCGAGGCGGGGTCGCCCGAGCGCACGAAGCCGTCGCCTGTGCGAACCGTCAGGTAGATGCCATAAAACGCCGAGCCGCCATAGGTGGCATCGAGCGGCGTTCCCACATAGGCGGACGCCGAGAGCCGCGGCGGCATCTGCGGCGCCAGCTCGTGCACCGGCGCGGCATCGCCCACGGCTGTGTACGTCGCACGCGGCAGCAGGTCATCACCCTCGTCGTCGGCGCTGTACCACACGACCGAACAGCCCGAAAGACGCGCCAGCTGCGTTGCCATGGCGTGAACGATCTGATGCTGATCGGCGCAGCGCTGCAACATGCGGTTGGTCTCGAGCACCATATGCGTGCGGCGGTCGCTGGCGGCAGCCTGTGCCAAGGCGCGGCGCAGGGCCAACGCAATCGAGCTCGACACAAGCGAGACCACGAACATGATGAAGAACATGCCGGGATAGCCGCGGTCGATAAGCGACAGCGAGTAGCGCGGATCGACAAACAAGAAGTTGTAGAGCGCCACGGCGGCAGCCGAGCTCAGCAAGCAATACAGGCGACTCCAGGTAAAAAATGCGCACAGCTGAACGGCGAACACATAGACGATCATGATGCTCGGCGCGAGACCCGGATGGTCGAGCAGCGCGCCCACAATCGTCGCCGCGACCAGCAGCCCCACCGATACGCAGGCGTCATACAGAGGAGTGCGGCGCGTCAGCGTTGAGCGCCGCCACCAAAAGCTATCGGCAATATCGCAGTCCGTACGGACGTCCATCAGCGCCCCGCCCCTCTCTCAAAAACAAAAACCACCACAAAGGGGACAGGCACCTTTGTGGTGGTTTCCCCTTGTGGTGGTTCCAAGTGTAAAGCCTTTGCAACCTGCGGTCGTTAGACAAACAGCACGTGCGCGAGCAGTGCGCACACGCACGCCGCGACAAGCACCGTCACCACGATCGAAATCACGCGGTCGGCCATGTCCATGTTGGCCCGATTCGTAAAGAACCGATCTTCGGCAGCATCGGCGCGTACCTCACGCACCAGCTCGGTCGCAAGATCGCAACCGTCAAGCACCTTTGCATCCATGGTTTCCTCCCAGGACTCAATCTCCGTCATTACAAGCCCGCCCGTTCGCAGACAAACCTCGAGCGTCGACTACGGCCGCTCGTTGGGAGCCAGGCGCTGCATCTTGTTCACGGCCTTGAACTTGGTGAACAGCGGCACGTACTCAAAGCTCACGTTGGAGTTCTCCAGGCCGTACCAACGCGCTGGTGTGCCGGCGGCGCGGCGGATGATGTACTTGAGCGTGATGGCCGTGCGCTCGCTGGGCTCCACATCGCTTTCGGGCGCCAGAAGCTTACGGATCAGGACGAACTTGAACGTACCGATGTTACCCGGATCCTTGTAGACCGAGTAGTCATGCGTCTGCGGCGGCAGCTCGCCGGTGGCAGCCAGGTCCTGAACAACCTGACGCAGGTAGGCATTGACGCGCTGGTTGATCTTGTAGCCCAGGTACAGATGCACGCGGAACACGTAGTCGGTGCCGAACGTCTCGACCGAATAGGCAAAGGTGTGCGGTTCGTCCATGGTCTCGACATTTACAAACCACCAGGCGCGGGCGCGCTTGGGATGCTTGTCCAAGATCGAATAGACGATATCGCGGTCGATGTAGTCGGTATGGGTGTCCTTGGTCAGGTACACGACGTTGTCGCTCATGCGCTCGTAACGGTCGTCGTCGCGCAGGCGCTTGAGCTGCGGCAGGTAGCTGCGCAGCGGCAGCAGCGTAAACTGGCGCTGCTCGACCGCCGTGCCGTTGTACCAGCACACCATAATGCCCATGATGAGTGCAGCCATGAGGATGGTGAAGTAGCCGCCGTGGAAGAACTTGGTGAGCGAGCTCACGAAGAAGAAGCCTTCGAGCAAAAGGAAGAAGGCCGCGAAGATCCACGGAGCAACCTTGAGCTTGCGCTCCTCATGCAGGTAGAAGAAGAGCAGCAGCGTGGTGCACATCATAGTCAGCGTAATGGCCAGGCCGTAGGCGGCTTCCATATGCGCCGAGTTCTGGAACAGCAGCACCACGATGACGCAGCCCACAAGCATGACGTTGTTGACCATGGGGATGTAGAGCTGGCCTTTGGTCTCGGCAGGGTAGAAGACCTGCATGTGCGGCATGAGGTCCAGACGGCTGGCCTCGGACACCAGCGAAAACGCGCCGGTGATGAGCGCCTGCGAGGCAATGATGGCCGCGACGGTGGAAAGGCCAACGGCAAACGGGCGCAGGCCCGGGGCGAGCATCTGGTAGAACGGGTTGAGGTCGGCAATGCCCATGAGCTCGGGGTTGGCAGCGTTGTTCATAAGCCAAGCGCCCTGGCCCATATAGGAAAGCAGCAGGCAGCACTTAACGAACGGCCAGGTGGCGTAGATGTTGCCGCGGCCGACGTGGCCCATGTCGGAGTAGAGCGCCTCGGCACCGGTGGTGGCGAGGAAGCAGCTGCCCAGAATCATGATGCCCGCGTGGTTGTTGGGGCTCAGCAAAAAGGCGATGCCACGCACCGGGTTGAGGCACAGCAGCACGGCGGGGTGCTGGAAGACAAAGAACAGACCCGTGCCGCCCAGGAACAGGAACCACAACGTCATGATGGGGCCAAAGGCGTGACCGATCTTGGCCGTACCGATGCGCTGCACCAAGAAGAGCACGATGATGATGGCGAGCGTAATGGCGACGACGCGACCCTGGTCATCGCCCAGCACGGCATGGACCGCCGGGATGGTGCGCAGGCCCTCGATGGCCGTGGTAACGGTAACGGCCGGCGTCAGGATGCCGTCGGCGAGCAGCGCGGCACCACCCAGCATGGCGGGGATGATAAGCCACTTGCCACAGCGCTTGACCAGGCTGTACAGGGCAAAGATGCCGCCCTCACCATGGTTATCGGCGCGCAGCGAGATGAGCACATACTTGATGGTGGTCAGCAGCGTGACCGTCCACACGACAAGGGAGAGCGCGCCAAGCACGAACTCCTCCGTCACGCTTCCGATGCCGCCGTTGCCGGCAACGAGCGCCTTGGTTACATACATAGGGCTGGTGCCGATATCGCCGTACACCACGCCCAGCGTGACGAGCATCGCCGAGATGCTCACAGGAATCGCAGCGTGCGAGGCTGCCTCCTTGGCCTTCTGTTCCATAAGCCGGTTTCCTCCCAACTTTAATGTTCGAAGGAATTATAGGTAATCGGCCCATGTTTGAATGGCATTGTTTTCCCAGCTAGATAAACATTTATACGGCCTTTAGGCCACCGCGGCGATATGGAATGTGACAAAGGGACTACCACTTTGTCACATTCGTCATTTTCCAAGCCAGTTTTTGAACCACCATTCCATGGATCGGCTCATCTCGGCCATAAAGGGACTCGTGTGCTTGCGGGTATAGATGTCCACGACGCGCTCCCCTACCTCGCGGGCATGCGGACGGAACATCGCGTCCATCTCGGCCACCTGCGCGTCCATGGTCGCGGCGTCGGCGCGGCAGTAGCGCTCCTCGTGCACCAGGTTCACCACGGGATGCGCAATGGCCGGACGCTCCTTACGGGGCGTGCCGATGATGAGCATCGACAGTGGCATGGTATAGGGCGGCAGATCGAGCAGCTCGGCAACTTCCTCGGCATTCTCGACGATATCACCGATGTAGCAGCTTCCCAGCCCCAGGGCCTCGGCGGCAACCACGGCGTTTTGCGCGGCGATCACGGCATCCTGCGCCGCGATGGCAAAGTCGCCCAGACCCGGCGCGCGGCGGGGCGCCTTGCCCGTGCGCTCGACAAACTCGGGTTCAAAGCAGCCCACGTGCTCAAACAGATCGATCCACTTGGCATAATCGACCACAAATATGAGTGCCCAGGGTGCCTTGGCGATCATGGGCTGATGGTCGCACAGATCGGCCAGGCGGTCGAGCGTGGCCTGCTCGCGAATGCTTACGATGGAATACATCATCATGGCGCCCGCCGACGGCGCGCGACTCGCCGCATGCAGAATCGCCGCACGCTGCTCGTCGGTCACCGCCACGGGACGGTCGTCGTCATCGCGCGCGAAGGCACGCGTGGAGGAACGGTGCTCCAACGTGTCCAGCACCGCGTTGCCCGTGGTCTCGACCGGATAACCGCCCGCGTCCATGCCAGCGCCCACGTCGCCCGCACTCGTCATACAAACCCGCTCGTTCATCGCCTCATCCTCGCCAATTCTTTAAGAAGCCTTTACGTTTCCGTGTAATTCCCGTCCATTATCGCGCAGGTCGCCACTACATTGCGCCACGCCGCCGCACATGCGCGTTAATATGGCTGGTTGTTGTGCGCAGCCCGCAAATGCAGCGCATATTTAGGTAACAATCGGGTAAACCCCCGCTTTCGTAGGTTTTAAGTTTGTGAGGAGTCTCAGCATGTTCGCTGCCGCCATCTCGCTCGTCGGTCTTGCGGCGACCGTCTACCTTGTTTTGCGCGAGGCCAAGGCCATTCGCGCTCAGTCGGACACCGTCACCAAGGGCGCCTTCGCCTGGAGCGTCGCCTTCGGCCTGTTCCAGCTCTTTTTGACCGTCTGGGGCGCTATTGGCCTCGTCGCGCAAAACGAGCCGCTCGCCTTTGTGATGCTCATCCTGACCAATGCCATCCTCACCGGCTGCGCCTGGGCCAGTATCGCCCGCGACCGCATCGCCCCGCGCGTCTTTGCGTTCGCCGGGCCCGACGCCCCCGCCCCCACCGGCAAGCTCGCCCGCCTGCGCGGAGCCTTTGTGGGTAAACCGCTCGTCGCCGCCGTCCTGTGCCTGCTGCTCGCCGGCGTCTTTGCGCTGCTGGGCATGGAGGTCTCGTCCAACCACGACTTTACCTGGGTCTACCCCCTGTGCATCCTGCTCGAGTGGGCCATCATCACCACGCTCATGGTCGGCCTGTTCTTCCTGTTCCAGCGCCACGGCGCAGCTCCCGCGGTCCTGGCCTTTGCCCTCTTTGTCCTGGGCATTGCCGAGTTCTTCGTCATCACGTTTAAATCCATGCCCATCCAGCCGGGCGACCTTTCGGCCATCTCCACCGCCGCCGCGGTCGCCGGCACCGGCTACACCTTCTCGATCTCACTGTTCTGCGTGCTGTCCATGGGCTTTACCGCCATCGCCATGCTGCTGTGCGAGTACGCCGGCCTGGTGGCACCGCACCGTCAGAAGGGCGCCGCCAACGCCAAGCGCATGCTACTCACCAACCTGCTCGTCGCCGTGCTGTGCCTGGGCGGTGTGACCGCACACGTCACGCTCATCGACTACTACAACACCCTCGGCATCACCGTCTACACCTGGCGCCCGCTCGAGAGCTACTGGCGCGAGGGCTACCTGCCCGCTTTCATTAGCGCAGCGCAGTCCATCAAGCCGCCCAAACCCGCCGACTACTCCGTCGACGATGCCAAGGCCACGCTCAAAAAGTACGCCAAGGCCTACGACAAGTCCGACGCCGCCAAGAGTGACGAGCGCACCGCCGCAAAGGAGCAGTTCGACAGCGAGAAGCCCACGGTCATCGCCATCATGAACGAGACCTTCTCGGATCTGTCGATCTACCAGAACATGCGCGCCGGCTACGAGGGCCCGCAGTACTTTAAGAACCTGTCCAACTGCCTCAGCCGCGGCAAGCTCTACGTGAGCGCCTACGGCGGCGGCACCGCCAATACCGAGTTTGAGTTTATGACCGGCAACTCCATGGCCAACCTGGGCTCGGGCGTGTACCCCTACACCATCTACAACATGGAAACGACCGGGAACCTGGCAGAGCAGTTCAAGTCGCTCGGCTATTCCACCACGGCCATGCACCCCAACCACGCCACCAACTGGAACCGCGAGAACGTCTACAAGGATTTTGGCTTTGACCGGTTCCTGTCCATCAACGATTTCCAGGGTGCCGATACCCTGCGCGGCATGGTGACTGACCAGGCTACCTATGACAAGATTCTTGAGCTGCTCGATCAGAACGCCGATCCGCAGTTTATCTTCGACGTGACCATGCAGAACCACTCGGGCTACGACACGGGCCTGCTGCCGGTCGACAAGCAGATGCACCTGAACATCGACACGACCGACCTGGACGCCAAGACCGTCGAGGACGGTACGCTCTCCGATGTCGACGAGTATGTCTCGTGCATCGAGCAGTCCGACCAGGCGCTTCGCTACTTCCTCAACGCCCTGAGCAAGCTCGACCGTAAGGTGGTCGTGGTGTTCTGGGGCGACCACCAGCCGTTCTTCCCGTCCAAGTTCAACGATAAGTGGTTTACCGGCGAGGACGACGCCACGCATCAGGAGCGTCTGTGGCAGACCGACTACATCATCTGGGCCAACTACGACGTTGCCGGTTGCGACCAGACGAGTGAGGTCGACGACCTGTCCACCAACTACCTGTCCACGCAACTCATGCAGCTGATCGGCGCACCCCTCTCCGACTACCAGAAGGCGCACATGACGCTGCGCGAGTCGCTGCCCGCCATCAACTCCGTGGGCTACGAGGACGCCAGCCTGCGTTGGGCACTCTCCTCCAACGTCACCGGCGACGACGCCGCCGCAGCAGCCGCCACCAAGGCGCGCGAGGATTACGCCAAGATGCAGTACTACGAGATGTTCCGCGACGGCAAGAACGTCTATACGGAGCACTTCCAGACCGAGGCCAACGAGACCGACCCCAACCTGGCGCCGGGCACGACCAAGATCAAGTAACGACTAGCTGCGAGTTCATAACTGAAACGTCTGTCCGGGCGGAGGCATATAAGGTTCCCTGCTCGGACAGTCCTGCGCAAGACGAAGGCCACATTAAGTGGCCTTCTTTGTTTGCGGAAAGTGTGTCCCGGAATTCTTGTCTGGAATGGGATGCAGTTTCCGCTTGGGACCCGATTGGGAAAGTGTGTCCCACTATTCAGCTGGATTCCGGGATGTATTTTCCGGTTGAGGCTCGTTGGGAAAGTGCGTCCCACTTTGGGGGCTGATTCTGGGACGTGGTTTCCGGTTGGCTCTCATTGGGAAAGTTCATCCCATTTCTCGGCCTAATTATGGGACGCAGTTTCCCGTTGAGGACCCTTTGGGAAAGTGCGTCCCGGTCTGGGCGCTCAAACTGGGATGGATTTTCCGGATGAGGGCTTGACGGAAAATGTGTCCCGTTCCGGGCGCTAATTGTGGGATGCAGTTTCCGCTTGCGGAGTCTCCACTCAACAGAAAACCCGGGTGGCCTGTTTTTTGGCTACCCGGGTTTTTGGGTTGTCGATATGTTCGACTGGCTACTAGTGGGTCTTGCGGCGCTTGATCAGCATGATGAGGGCTATCACTACGAGCGTTGCTCCCGCTGCTGCTGCGGTGGCGACTAGGGCGAATGTTTGGTCGCCGGTGTTTGCGAGGTTCTTCGCTGTGGTCGTAGTCTTGACCTTGGTGTCGGTCTTAGCTCCGTTGTCGGACTTGGGCTTGTCCGGGTTCGTCGGGGTCTCAGGAGTCTCGGGGTCCTTTGAGCCTTCGGAATCGGTTGGGCCGGCGGTATTTACCAGCGTATGGTCCAGGAACTTCTTGGCGCCCGCACTTGCCTGTGAGAACAGGCGGCGCGTGCGGATCGGGGTGGCGTTCACCGTTGTGGGCGCCGTCTCCTCGGCCTCGATATTCACGAGCGTCGTGCCGGTGTCGAGGCCCACGTTGTTGTATCCCACGTGGCAGTAATACTGCGCACCGTCATCGTCTGCGGTCAGGTCAATCTCGAGCTTTGAGGCCGTTCCAGCCGCGAGGTTGCCATCGGCACCCACGAGCTTAAACTCTGTCTCGCCGCGGCCCTTGCGGTACCACATATAGGTCGGTGCCAGCCCTGTTTCGCTATCGTCGGCACCGAGTTGCTTCACATGGCCAATCGCCGAGAGCGTCAGGTGGCTTCCCGCCGTGCGCTCAACCGAAGAGTCGTATCCAAGATCCGACCCCTCCGCAGCATCCGCCGCAGGTCCGCTCACGGTCATCGTCATGCCATCGGGCATGGTCTTGACCGTGATGATTGCCGAGCGAATACCTGTTTCGGTCGTGGATCCATTCTTAACGGCGGCGATGGCGAATCGATACTCCGTATTGGGCTGCAGCCCATCCCACTTGAGCGAGGTCTGCGTGCTGTCGGCAATCTTCCAGCTATTGACGACCGCATCCGCCGCATTGCTCTGCAGCATGCCCACGCCGTAGCTAAAGCCACTCTTGTTTGCGAGTACATCGTCCCAGCTAAACGTAACGCTGGTCGAATCGACGGCGTTTGCCGTAAAGCCCGTCACGGCCGGCGCGTCGGGCATCTCGACGTCCTTAACGTCATAGCCCACGATCCAGAACTGGTCGGTGTCCTTGGTGCCGAGCTTGTCGCCCGAGCCTGCCTCGAACTTGTCGACATCCACCGCGTTGACGCCCAGACGCCACACAAAACCGTACTTGCCCTGCGCGGCCTCGGGCAGGTTGTCGACGGTGCCGCCGTATTCGGTCGATTCACTCGAGGAGTTACCCGTAGTAAAGCCGGCGTTGGCACCAAAGCACAGGCCGCCAAACAACTCGTGCTTTGCGAGCTTCGCGCCCATGACAACGCTGCCGTTCAGCGTCAAGCCGAGCTCGAGCTCCTGCTCCTTGCCCTCCTCGACTTCGATGGTCTGCTCAATGCTCGCCCCCGACTGCGCGGCGGCGCCGTTAAACCCATCGTGCGTGTAGGCGCGCGTTACGCCAGGCTTGCCCAGGCCAAAGGAATCCCCAACGGGAGTCTCGCCGTTGAGCGTCGTTTGATAGGTTCCGGGTTCTCCCGACCGGTTGGTCAAAAAGTAGCTGAGCGGCGTCATATTGTGCTGTTTGGCAATGCGGTCATAGGCCTCGACATTAACGACCGAGGTCTGCGCGCCGAGCGACACGGGCGCCGCCATCACGCCCTTGCCACCAGTTTCCTCATTTTCGATCTCATACTCGTAATAGACCATCGGAATCGTGTAGAGCACGGCCTTGTCGCCCTCGCCGGCATGCGACTCATAGCTTACGCTTGCGCTGACCGTGCGCTCGCTCCGGTAGTCATAGCATCCCTCGGCGGCAAAATCGACTGAAGCATTCATCGCGACCAGGGGCGGACCGGTCTGCACCTCGACGGCAACGCCCAACTCGGCGCCAATGGTATAGCCCTGGGATGTCCCCGTGCCCTTTTCCTCTCCGTATGACGTGCCGCCCAACACCAGATAGCCGTATGCCTGCTCCAGATCCTCAACATAGGGCGCATCCTGCAGCACGGCAAGCACACGCGGGTTGGTATAGACCTTGTAGCAGTCCTTGTACGTGATCTTGACGCTGTCGTTGTCGACATCGGGCAGCGCGAGCGAGATAAATGTGCCGTAGGTAGTGCCGCGACGGTTGCTCTCGCTAATCACCTGCTCCTCGCCGCGGCGCACCTTTCCGTTCTCGTCGAGCGAAAAATGCGAGGCGGTCATCCAATAGTAGTCATCGTTCTTGCGCAGGTCCTCGTCGCGGTGCTTGCCCACCACAGCGATAAAGCTCTCGTTATAGCGGTCCGAACCCGAGACGCTGCCCGCCTTGACGTCGCTGATCCACACCTGCTCTATACCCTTGTGGTCATGCTTGTTGCTGCTGTTGTACTGCTGACCGCTCATGCTCATGGTTCCGACCATGGACCCCAAGCCCTGAGCCCCGCTCTGTGCCGTGTTGCAGGCAAAGTCGCGGAACACATCGCCGCCCACGAGCACCTCGTCAACCGCCAGCTGCTCGGACAGGCCGTCAAGGTTGGCAGTGGCAAGGGCAATAGGCGCCAAGGTGCACGGATAGCGCTTATCCTGAGCGCTATCCTTCCATGCGCTGTTGGGCACATGCATCAGCCCATAGGAGGCGAGGAGCCCGTCTCTGTATTCCTTACAATCGGAAAGCTTGAACTCGCCAGACTCCGAGTCAAAATACGCGTAGCGGTACAGCGCGCCGTACAGCCCCTTGCTGCCGTCAGAAGCGCCCGTAATCAAAAGCGCTGCGTTGCCAGTCATAGCCCGCAAGAATAAGGCCCGTGACGGTTTCACCCGTCTTCTTTCCTTCTTCATCGTAGGCGGCAAACGTGCCGAACGTCGCATTCGCAGCGACCATGGTCTTGCCGTTCGCGGAGAGGGAGATTGCGCCCGCGTCGCCCAGAGCATCGACATGGACGAGCGCACCCTTGGATGCATCCCACGAAAACAGCTCGCAATGCGTCGACTTATCAATATTCTTCTTGCCGTAGGGTGCCGAGACCACGATGGCGAGGTCATCGCAAAAATCGCGATCGAGGTCGCCGGCCGCTAGCGAAACGACAGGAGCTGACTGAAGCTGCGTCCAGGAGTCGTTCCCGCCCTTGTTGTGCGTGGTGTAGTCCGCGGCGTTACCGGCATCGATCTTGACGACGCTTTGCTTCCAGTTGCCGCCCTCCAAGTCATACATGTCGACTACAGCCTTGCGCACGCCGTTCTCGTCGACATAGCAGCCCGCGTAGACAAAAAGCTCGTCGACGCCGTCGCCATCGACATCGCCCGCCTCGACATCAAAGACGGCGTCGTGCTCTTGCAGGTAACCGGCATCCAGGTACTTAAAACGGCCTTCGTACATCATATTAGTGTTGACCGTCACCGGCAGGTGTGTGTCGAGAGTGCGCGTACGCCCGTTGCTAAACGAGTAGAGGACCAGCTCAACCTTTCCGGCGTATGACTTGCCGTCAATCGTCGTGGAGGAACTGTCGCCGTAGGCACGGAGCTCGGCAACGCGGCTCTTTTTGCCCGTGCTGGCGTCGCTGCAGAACTCAACACTCGTGGCGTGAATGCCCGAGAAACCGTTGTTGTCGTTGGCGAGTACTGTTGAGGACTCATTGTTGCTTAGGTACGACCAGGTGCCGCCACCGTAGTCGCTATGCTTGTAGAGATCGCTGTTCGTATCGAAGTTGTTGACGTTTTGCCAGAACTTTGCGGCGCCCCACACACTTCCGTAGCCATCGGTGAGTTTGCTGCTGCCGCCAATGTCACCGCGCTCGACGTTCTCGAGCTTGTCGCGCAGAGTGTAGCGATTGCCATGGCTACCGTTAGCTGCCATATAGACCTCGCTGCGCGTGGCAAACGTCGTGGGGGTATCAGTGGAATAGGGGCCAACGGTATCGGCCGGAATGTCCTCGCTCGTGCCCAGACCCAGGGCTTGATAATCCTGCTCGGTCATATCGGTGATTGCGGGCGCGTCTGCCGCCTGGGCAACCTGGGGCGTGGCCGTGAAGCAGGCGACGCTCGTGGCGACCAACGCAGCAAGCGCCGCCGTCCCAACAAGCGGGATTTTCGGCAGCCTACGGATACGGGGGTGTGGAACGTACATGAGGGACCTCGCTTTATTCGAGTGGAGTGGACTCATTTTTGCAAATGATACATCCGATGCCCGATATCACGTGTCTCATTTTCGCCAACGGCGTGTCTCATTTTTGAGAATCCGAGATGCCGCGGAAATCTTATCCCAGCTCAAAGGCCATTTCTGGGATGTATTTTCCGTCGAGTGCCTCATCGGGAAACTGCATCCCATTTCAAGCGTCGATTCTGGGACGCACTTTCCCCTTAGACCCTCAACCGGAAACCGCATCCCACTTTGAGGCGCCTCAACGGGAAACTACGTCCCATTCCAAAGGCAAATTCCGGGACGCATTTTTCGAAAGCCTGCCCATCCGGAAAGCCCGTCCCACTTTGGACGCATCCGGGCACGGAACCATCGACCTATCAGGCCTCCCATCAATAAAGAGGCGTCCTCCCGGACGGCGGGGCACGAAGTTCATCGCGAGTTCCGCACGCAAAGAAGGCCACTTAATGTGGCCTTCGTCTTGCGCAGGACTGTAGAGCAGGGAACTTCGTGCCCCGACGCCCGGGAGGACGTTTCATTTAGAAAGATGGACCGACCGCCGTCAGCGATGGGAGCTACTCCCCCAGCACGGCCTTTTTGGCGGCTGCAGCCATGTTGTCCAGATCTTCCTTGGTGGGGTGATCCTTTGCGGCGACCCAGTTATCGAGCAGCATCTTAAAGCGGACATTGTCGGGATCTTGCTCGAGCATGGCCTCGTAGCGCTGTTTGACCGCGGGACCCATCTTGCCCTGGCACATTGCCCAGCCCGCAAGCTCGGCATCCCCAGCCAAATTGGAAGTTACGCGGTCGATAATCTGCTGGTAATAGCTCTGATCGGCACCAAAACCGCAGGTACCAAACAGAAAGACGCGCTTGCCGTGCAAGGCGGAGAGCAACGCCGCGACCGAAGGCGTGCATGCGCCCTTGTCGCACCAAAAGCCAACGAGCACCGTATCGGCAGCGCAGGCACCCTGCGCCTCGAGCGCAACCTGATCTGCATCCGCATCGTCGCTCAGCGCGGCAGCGTGAATAAACTCGACGCCTGCAGCCTGCAGGGCACGCTTGATTGCGCCCGAAACCATCCTGGTATTACCGCTCTTGCTGTTGACCACCAAAGAGCATGTCATAGTCACGTTGCTCGTTTCCCCCAAAACTAAAGCCACTAATGCAATTTATTAGATGAATATCTTAGTACTAACGTGACAGATGTAAACCGCCTTCTGCCGATTGGCGACATGGGCGACACCGATGAGGGCAAAACGTCCGCAGCGCAAGCCCCCAAATACTTAAGACGTGGAACGAACGAACCTGATTCATTTGCCCCACGCCTTGCTCACTGGGCGAACTGGCTGCGGTAGAGCTCGGCGTAAAAGCCGCCTGCCGCGAGCAGCTCGTTGTGCGTGCCGCGCTCGACAATCTCGCCGTCGCGCATGACCAGGATGCAATCGGCGTTGCGAATCGTCGACAGGCGGTGTGCTACGACAAAGCTCGTGCGGCCAGCCATGAGCTCGTCGAATGCCGCCTGCACTTGCAGCTCGGTACGCGTATCGATGCTCGACGTTGCCTCGTCCAGCAGCAGAATCGCCGGATCGGTGAGCATGACGCGCGCGATGCACAGCAGCTGTTTTTGACCCTGGCTAAACGTGCCGCCGTCCTCGCCGATCACCGTATCGTAACCGCCTGGCAGCTGCACGATAAACTTATGCGCATGAGCGCGCTTGGCGGCCTCGACAATCTGCTCGCGCGTGGCATCTGGGCAACCGTAGGCAATGTTCTGGGCCACTGTGCCCTCGAACAGCCAGGTGTCCTGCAGCACCATGCCAAAGGCGCGGCGCAGACTCGCACGCGTGTAGTCACGCGAGGAGCAGCCATCGACCACGATGCGCCCAGCATCGATATCGTAAAAGCGCAGCAGCAGGTTGATGAGCGTCGTCTTTCCACAGCCCGTGGGACCGACCAGGGCAAAGCGCATGCCGGATTTGGCCTCGATGCAGATGTCCTGCAGCAGCTTGCGGCCGGGCACATAGCTAAAGTCCACATGCTCAAACGAAACCTCGCCCTTCGGGGCGGCGAGCTCAATGGCATCCGCAGCGTCGGGCTCCTGCTCGCGCGCGTCGAGCAACGCGAACATGCGGCGCGCCGAGGCGTACGCGGTCTGGATCTGCGTGATGACGTTCGTGACCTCGTTGAACGGCTTAGTGTACTGGTTAGCGTAGGACAGGAAGATCTGCACGCCGCCCACCGTGAGCGCCGCAGGCACGCCCGTGATCACGCCCGCGCAGCCGATCACGGCAACCACGGCGTAGATGATGTTGTTGATAAAGCGCGTACCGGGGTTGGAGAGCGAACCCATAAACTGCGCGCGCTCGCCCGCCGTATAGAGCTCGGCGTTAAGGGCATCAAAGCGCTGTTGAGCGTGCGGGCCGTAGGCGAAGGCGTCCACGAGCTTTTGCTCACCCACATACTCCTCGATATGACCGCCGAGTTGGCCCTGGATGCGCTGTTGAGCAGTGAAGCTCTTATTGGAAAGCTTGGCGATGGCACCGGCCGCAAAGATGGAAAGCGGCGTAACGAGCACCACCACAAGCGTCATGGTCAGGTTGATGGAGAGCATAAATGCGAGCGTGCCCACGATGGTGATGACGCCGGTAAAGAGCTGCGTAAAGCCCTGCAGCAGGCCATCGCCCACCTGGTCGACATCGTTGACCACGCGGCTCATGAGGTCGCCGTGGGCATGGCCGTCGATAAAGCTGAGCGGCATGCGGCTGAGCTTGTCGCTCGCCTCCACGCGCATGTCGCGCACCGTTTCGTAGGATAGACGGTTGACGCAGTAGCCCTGCAGCCACTGGAAGGCTGCCGCGCCCACCACGACGATTGCGAGCTTGGTAACAAGCGGCAGCAGCGACCCGAAGTCCACCTGCCCGGCGGCAACGATGAGGTCGATGCCCTCGCCGATGAGGATGGGCGTATAGAGTTGCAAGACCACCGAGATGGCGGCGCTCACAAACGACGCCGTAAACGAAATGCGATGCGGACGGACGTAGCCCAGCAGGCGGCGGGTCACCGCACCAGCGGGATAGCGCTCGGGGTCGCCGGGCTGACGCGGGCCGTCGCCCAGGTCGTTAAGGTTATCGTTGCCGGACACGTTGGCCGTCATCGTGGCGACCGAACCGGAAGAAGTATACGGATTCATTTAGCAGCCCTCCTTTGCGCAAGTGGATGCCGGGGCAGCCGGGGCGGACGCGGGCGTCGTGCTCCCCTGCTGACCCTCGAGCTCCTCGCGACGAAGCTGCGACTGGCAAATCTCGCGATAGAGTTGGCAGCTTGCGTACAGCTCGTCGTGCGTACCCAGGCCCGCGACCGAGCCGTGGTCGAGCACGCAGATCATGTCGGCATCGCGCACGGTCGAGACGCGCTGGCTCACAATCACCGTGGTTAGCGGGAGTCCGCCCGCGGCGGCACCGCGTACGCTGCGCTCGCGGATGGCGTGGCGAAGCGCCGCATCGGTCTTAAAGTCGAGCGCCGAGGCGGAGTCATCCATGATCAGAATTTGCGGCGAGCCCACCAGGGCACGCGCAATGGTCAGGCGCTGGCGCTGGCCGCCGCTGAAGTTCTTGCCGCCCGCCTCGACCGGGGCGTCGAGGCCCTGGGGCTTGTTGTGCACGAACTCGCTGGCCTGCGCTATATCGAGCGCCGCCCACAGCTCCTCATCGGTTGCCGACTCGTCGCGCCAGGTTAGGTTGCTGCGGATCGTGCCGCTCACGAGCGACGCGCGCTGCGGAACAGTCGCGACCACATGGCGCAGCTGATCGAGCGGCCAGGCGCGCACGTCGGAGCCCATCACGCTCACACTGCCGACGCCCGCGTCGTACAGGCGCGGGATGAGCGAGACGAGCGTCGACTTACCGCTGCCCGTGCCGCCGATAATGCCGAGCGTTTTGCCCAGCGGGAGTTCCAGCGTCACATCGTTGACAGCATTGGCCGCGCCGGCGCCAAACGAGAAGCTCGCATGGCTCAAGCTCAGCGCGGGGACCGGAGCAGCGTTGCCCATCGCGCTCGGCTCGAGTAGCGCAACCGGCTGGTTGCCCTCGTCGGTGATGCTCGGCGCGCAATTGAGCACCTCGTTGATACGCGACGCACTGGCGCTCGCCTTGGTAAAGACCACGACCAGGTTGGCGACATACACGATGGAGGTCAGGGTCTGCGTCATGTAGTTGACGAACGCCATGACCTGGCCCTGCGTGAGCTCGCCCACGTTGACCTGGATGCCGCCCACCCACAGGATGGCGCACACGCCCAGGTTCATCACCAAAAACGTGACGGGGTTGAGAATCGACGAGAGCTTGCCCACCGCGATTGCGACACGCGCCTGGTCATCGGCCGCCTGGGCAAAACGCTCACGCTCGTGACCCTCGCGCACAAACGCCCGGACCACGCGGGCGCCCGAAAGTCCCTCGCGGCAAATAAGCGCGATGCGGTCAAGCTTTGCCTGCAGCTGCTTGTAGTACGGGATGCAGCGCGCCATGACAAACCAAAACACCAGGCCGATGGCGGGCGTGCAAATCAAAAAGATGATGCCGAGCTTAAGGTCGATGGCAAGGGCCGCGACCATGGAACCCACCGCCAAGAAGGGCCAGCGGATGAGCATGCGCACGCCCAGCGCCACAGCAAGCTGCACCTGGTTGACGTCGTTGGTAATGCGCGTGATGAGCGACGGCGTGCCAAAGCGATCGAGCTCAGCATAGCTCAGCTTGTTGATGTGCTGGTAGAGCGCACCGCGAATGTCGGTGCCCATGCCCTGCGAGGTAAGCGCCGCCATCTTTTGGCAGACGAGCGTAAACGAGATGCCGATCACGGCCATGGCGGCGAGCACCATGCCGTAGTGGACGACGGCACTCACGTCGTGCGCACCGATACCTTTATCAATCATCTGGGCAATCACCAGCGGCGTCAGCAGGTCAAAGATCACTTCAATCAACTTGCACGCAGGGCCAACCACCATATAGCGGCGAAACTTGCCACCAAAACGCCTGAGCAGCTCAATCATAAAAAGGCGCTCCCTATCATCATCTCTCTTCAATCTGATTCATGATAGTACGGAGAACCCTGGAGATGCGTAAGCAACTCGTTACAGATGTAAGGGCAACGGTCACTAGTGCCCAAGGCATGCAGCAGCCAATGTTTTGGCAACGCCAGCGAGCGGCATAACGCCAGGAATTCAATTATCAGATAAATGCGCCTCTACGGGTGATTTTTGGACGACAGGGCCCGGCCGGCGGCGAGGTATTTGGTAGTCGAGCGATCCCGCAGGCGCAGCCGAGGACCAGCGAGACACCAAATACCTCGCCGCCGGCCGGGCCATATCGCGGCACCAAAAAGCGCCCGTGCGCTCGATGGATCCGGATGCCCGACAGAGGCTCCTTATGGCTGCTTCCTTCCGGACCTGACCAGATTCGGAACATGTCGTCATCCGAACCCATCGAACGCGCTAGGCGCTCGATATATATTACCCGCTCCCGCCCGATGGGGCAAGGTAGCTAATTTGGGACGGGGCTTTTTGACTACTTGGGCAATCAGATCGACAGGTGGTCAAATAAGCCCCGTCCCAAAAAGACTGGTCTGCTGCCGTGCCACAAAAGGGGCCTATCTACTACGTTTAGGCCGCAGGGGTCAACCATAGCCGGCTTTTTCGAAAATCGGCAAGCTTTCTACCTGCGGTTTTATTTTTGCATATTCCGGGATGGTCGAGGGTGCTCGGCTAAACGTAGTAGATGGCCGCATTTCATGGCGGACGGTCCGATCCAAGGCCCAAGGCGGCCAGCCTCGGATAGCCATTCTTGATGTTGCGGTGGAATAGTTCCTGTTTTTGCTGTTTGAGCCGCCAAATAGGAACTATTTCACCGCAACTTATCGAGGGGATGAGTTTTAGATGCGGCCAAGGTCGTAGGATTGGGCGGCTGCCTCGCCGGCACAGATGAGGTTGGTTGTGGCTTCCCGTGGTTCGAGCGCCTGGTCGAGGGACATGGGTTTGCGGCAGATCGGAAGCACCAAGTCGACGCCCTGCCCATACACCGCATCGAGGTTGTCAGC
Organism: uncultured Collinsella sp.; assembly: GCA_900546425.1. Lineage (GTDB taxonomy): Bacteria > Actinomycetota > Coriobacteriia > Coriobacteriales > Coriobacteriaceae > Collinsella. The sequence goes on from URCU01000017.1 coordinate 25,387, forward strand.
GCGACCACCCACGACGGCAACCACCGGTTTGCCATATCGCTTGGCGCGGCGAGCCACACCAACCGGCGCCTTACCGGCGGCGGACTGCTCATCCATATTGCCCTCGCCTGTTATGACCCTGTCTCTTATACA
>URCU01000018.1:0-24692 GCA_900546425.1 uncultured Collinsella sp.
TTGCAAGCGCTGCGCCGACGCCCTTTAGGTTCCGCCGTTCTACCGAACGGCGGACCTGCCGACGCTGCGCGGGCCGCATTTGGACAATCTGACGTTCAATTTCAAGGGCGCGACCGAAAGGTCAGCGCCCTTTCATTTCACGTCACCTTGTCTCAAATGCGACCCGCTCGCTCATTTATGCTCTACCTGCGGTGTTTCCGTTCTTGGGAGATTTGTCGCTTCTTGCTTGCGTCAATGTATGATTATCTACTGCGTTAAACGGAATTCGATTGTTCTTGAGGGTAGGGGATTTCTTTGGGTCGTGGTGCGGATATGACGCCGCCTTTGCGTTGGCGGTTAGGTGTTGCTGGTGGGGTAGCGCTCGTTGTGCTGCTTGTTGACCAGCTGACCAAGCTTGCGGTTCGTGCCGTGGGCGATGCCCTGCATATGACCGTTATCCCCGGCCTGATCGATTTTCTGTTTGTCCGCAATATCGGTGCTGCCTTTAGTATGGGCGAGGGGCATGGCATCGCGTTTGCCGTGCTGGCGTTGGCGGTCATTATCGCTATTGCCGTGTACCTCGTTCGTGCGCCCCAGCTCGCCCATCTTGAGGTTGTGGGCATGGCGATGGTTGCGGGCGGTGCTATTGGCAACGCTGTCGATCGTTTGGCCTTTGGCTTCGTGACCGATTTTATTGCCACCACCTTCATTGACTTCCCCGTCTTCAATGTGGCCGATATTGGCATTACCTTGGGCGTCGTGCTCGCCCTCTTCGGCTACATGTTCTTGAGCCCCGCTGCCCGTGAGGTCGATGCGACCGCCGAGCTTAACGCCCGTGACGAGGCCCGCGCTAAGCGCAAGGCCCAGCAACGCGGGGAGCGTGCCCGCAAGATTCGCGAAAGGAACGAGCGCTAATGGCCGACATCCATATTCTTGTTGCCGACGATGCCGCCGGTCAGCGTCTTGACGCCTATCTGGGCGCCAATGACGGCTGCCCTACACGTTCTGCCTGCGCGCATCTGATCGAGGGTGGCGCCGTCGCTGTCAATGGCGAAACCTGCCTGTCCAAAAAGTACGCCGTGCGAGCCGGCGATCGTATTTCGGTCGATTTGCCCGAGCCGCACGATCCCACCGATGTGATTCCCGAGGCCATCCCGCTCGACATTCGCTATGAGGACGCTTATCTCATTGTGCTCTCCAAGCAGCGCGGCCTGGTGTGCCATCCTGCGCATGGTCATGAGAGCGGTACGCTCGCGAATGCCCTGGTCTATCACTGTGGTATCGACCATCTGGGCACCGTGCAGGGCGAGGACCGCCCCGGTATTGTGCATCGCCTGGATCGCGATACCTCGGGTCTCATGCTTGCGGCAAAGGACGACGACACCCAGCGCGAGCTCCAAAATCTCATCCGCACGCGTACGCTCGACCGTCGCTATATCACACTTGTTCACGGGCACATCGCCATGGACGAGGGCACCATCAACACCGGCATTGCCCGATCGACGCGCGATCGTGTCAAGATGGCGGTTTCGGACGATCCTTTCGCGCGCCAGGCCATTACGACCTTTAAGGTCCTCGAGCGCTTCGATTCCACGCGTTTCGACGACGGCTATACGCTCGTCGAGTGCCACCTGTTTACGGGCCGCACGCATCAGATTCGTGTGCATATGCGCCATATCAACCACGCCTGCGTGGGCGATCCGCTCTACGGCAAGTGCGATGCACGCGCCGATCAGGGTCTGACCAGGCAATTCCTTCATTCCTGGCGCGTCGCATTCGACCATCCCGTGACGGGCGAGCGCATCGAATGCCGCGACGAGCTGCCGTGGGATCTCGCTGCGGTTCTTGACGACCTGGCCCCGCGCTCGCTTGGCCGCACCGCCGCCGGCGACGACATCGTCCCGCAGCTTGGCCTTCTCGAAGCCTAGCCGTTATTAGGTGGTTTCTTGAACTCGGTAAGCCTGCGGTAAGATATACGATTGTTTACGTAACGCGTTCCTGGGAGCCTGCATGCTCGCCTTTTTACAAACCAACACATCCATCGTGATTTTCAACCAGATTGTCGTCACGCTGCTCACGGTCTGCTTTCTGTACCAGGTGGTCTTCTTTGTCATCGGTGCTCTTCGTGGCGAGGTCGCGCCTCCCAAGGCCAAAAAACTCCACCGCTATGCCTTCTTTATTGCGGCGCATAACGAGGAGGCCGTGATCGCCAATCTCGTTCGCTCCATCAAGGACCAGGATTATCCCTCCGAACTCATCGAGGTCTTCGTGGTCGCCGACGCCTGCACCGACAACACGGCGCAGCTCGCGCGCGAGGCCGGTGCCATTGTTTATGAGCGCAACGACCTGGCCCGCAAGGGTAAGAGCTGGGTTATGGATTTTGGTTTCGACCGAATCCTTAACGAGTATCCCGACACGTTTGAGGGCTACTTCATCTTCGATGCCGACAACGTTATCTCCCGCGATTACGTGTCCAAGATGAATGATGCCTTTGACCAGGGATTCCATGTGGTCACTAGCTACCGCAACTCTAAGAACTTCGGCAGCTCGTGGATTTCGTCTGCCAACGCCACCTGGTATCTTCGCGAGGCGCGCTTTCTCAACAACGCGCGTAACATCTGCAAGACGTCCTGCGCCGTCTCGGGTTCGGGCTACCTCATCTCCGCCAGCGTTATCGAGGGCATGCACGGTTGGCAGTTCCATACGCTGACCGAGGATATCCAGTTCACCACGTTCTGCGCCATTCACGGCATCCGCATCGGTTATGCGCCGGCGGAGTTCTTTGACGAGCAGCCGGTGACGTTTAAGGCGTCCTGGAAACAGCGTATGCGTTGGACTAAGGGCTTTTACCAGGTGTTCTTTACCTATGGTAAGCACTTGGTCAAGTCGACGTTCCGTTATCATCGCTTTGCTGCCTACGACATGTTTATGACGATTGCGCCGGGTATGCTGCTATCGCTGATTTCCATGCTCGCCAACGCGACCTTCCTCATCGTGGGCGGGCTTTCGCACGGCTTCTTGGCCACCGAGGTCGAGATGCAGGCTTGTGCCGCCTCGCTCATTATGACCTTCGTGATGATGTACCAGACCTTCTTTATCCTGGCGCTACTCACGACCATCTTCGAGTACAAGCACATTCATTGCGCGCAAAAGTGGCGTTTGGTGACCAACCTGTTTACCTTCCCGATCTTTATGTTCAGCTATATCCCCATCACGGTGGCTGCTCTGTTCCTAAAGGTCGACTGGGTCCCGACGCAGCACGCCGTCAACGTTACTCTCGACGAGGTCATGCAAGGCGCCAAATAACCACCACCAAAACCACCGCAAAGGGGACAGGCACCTTTGTGGTGGTTTTTGCGTTTGAGCAGCTGACCATGGAGGTGCACAATGTCCTACATCCCATTTTGGATTTGCATCTTTGCCGGTGCGGTGGTTGATGCCCGTGAGCGACGCTTTCCCAATGAGCTTACCGGCGCGTGTGCCGTGGCGGCGTTAGCAGGCGTTTGGCTCGACAAAGGTGTTAATACGGCGCTTGACCACGCCGGTCTTGCGGTCATCGTCTACCTTGCCCTTGTGCTTACTGAGTCGCTCTGGCGTCGTGTTCGCCACGCCCCCGGCATCGGCATGGGGGACGTCAAGGCGCTCTTCGCGCTTTGCACGCTCGACCCTATGGGCGGCATCGTGGCATTTGCCGTCGCGCTCCTGGTCCTTGCCCTCTCCTGCCTCATTACAAAATTGCACTCCCTGCCATTGCTCCCGTTTTTGGTGCCGATTTTTGCCATAATCGAGGTCGTGGGCTGCACATTGTAACTGATTGCGCATCCTTCTTAAGGAGCATGCCATGGCAACTAATCAAGAAACGGCCGTCATTAAGGCGCGCATGGACCGTATTCCCTCGGCGTTGTCGCCCGAGCTTGTCGAGCGCATTTCCGCCGATCGTGCTTCGGGCGCCGTCAACCCGTATCGTTGCAACGACGACCAGGTCGTTCGTCGTATTGATCGCGCTGCCGACAAAGGCACGCTTATGCGTCCGGCGTTTATGCGCGATACCGAAAAGATTCTTCATCTTCCGGCGTACACCCGCTATGCAGGCAAAACGCAGGTCTTCAGTTTTCGCAGCAACGACGACCTGTCGCGCCGCGGTTTGCACGTGCAGCTTGTATCGCGCATCGCACGCGATATCGGTCGCGCCTTGGGGCTTAACTGCGATCTGATCGAAGCGATTGGCTTAGGCCACGACTTGGGCCACACGCCCTTCGGTCATGCCGGTGAGCGCTTTCTCAACGATATCTACCACGAGCACACCGGCCGCTTCTTTTTCCATAACGTGCAGTCGGTCCGCGTGCTCGATGCGCTGTATGGCCGCAACGTGTCGCTCCAGACGCTTGATGGCGTGCTGTGCCATAACGGCGAGTACGAGCAACGCGTGTTTGAGCTCTCGGACATGGATTCCTTTGACCAGTTCGATCAGACGGTTGAGGACTGCATTGCCACGGGTTATAGCGCAATTGAGCACCTGCGTCCCATGACGCTTGAAGGCTGCGTGGTCCGAATCTCGGATATCCTTGCCTACGTTGGGCGCGATCGCCAAGACGCCATTGCGGCGGGCCTACTGGCGCCCGATGCTTTTGACGATGGCCTGGGTGGGGCATACAACAGCTGGATCCTTACGCATGCCTCCATCGATATCGTTGAGCACAGCTATGGCAAGCCGCGCATCGAGATGAGCGAGGAGCTGTTTGAGGAAATTCGCCGAGCCAAGCGCGAGAACTACGTAAAGATCTATAGCAAGGGCGGCATCGAAGGCGACTCCGAAGCGGAGCTGCGCGAGGCGTTCGAAAAGCTCTACGACCGTTGCCTGCAGGATATAAACGAAGGTGACGAGTCCTCGTACATCTTTAAGCATCATATTTCTCGCATTGAGCAGCAGCTTTCCTACTACGATCGTACCTATGCCTGGCAGGATGACAAGGATCAAGCGGTGGTGGATTACATCGCGAGCATGACGGACGGCTATTTCTGCGAGCTCACGAGCAAGTTGTTCCCGGGATTAAAGTTTCCGCACCGTACCTATATTAACGAACGGTAGTTCGTATATATTCGGTATACTGTTAGTGAAAAACGTTTTTGATTGATGCACGGGATGGCTATGGACGACCTTTTTTCTGCCTCGACGCGCGAGCGTTCCTTTAAAAATGCGCCGCTCGCGGTGCGCATGCGCCCCAATTCGCTCGACGAATACGTGGGTCAGCAAAAGGCCGTCGGTAAGGGCTCGTGGCTGCGTGCGGCCATCGAGCATGATGTGCTATCGAGCGTGATTCTGTATGGGCCGGCCGGTACGGGCAAGACGACGCTGGCGCATATCATCGCCAACCATACCAAGAGCGAGTTTGTCGAGGTCAGCGCCGTGACGGGTACCGTGAAGGACCTGCGTCGCGTGATTGACGAGGCCAAGACGCGCCTGAATACCTACGACCGCCGCACTATTCTATTTATCGACGAGATTCATCGCTTCTCTAAGTCGCAGCAGGATGCCCTGCTGCATGCTGTTGAGAACCGCACCGTCATTATGATTGGCGCCACGACGGAGAATCCGTACTTCGAGGTCAACTCGGCGTTGCTCTCGCGTGGTCGCGTGGTGGAGCTTGAGCACTTAAAGGACGAGGACATCGCGACGCTCATCGAGCGTGCGCTCGAGGCACCGCAGGGTCTGAACGGCAAGTTCTCGGCCGATCAGGATACGGTTAAAACCATCTGCGCGCTGGCCGCGGGTGACGCTCGTTCGGCGCTCACGACGCTCGAGCTTGCGAGCGAGATTGCCGTCACGCGTCCCGATACGGACGGGACGCCAGCGCCGGCGGCGGGGGAGCGCTATCCCATCACCGTGGATGACGTTAAGATTGCCAACCCGCGTCGTGGTTTTTCGTATGACAAAAACGGCGACATGCACTACGACATTATCAGTGCGTTTATTAAGTCTATGCGCGGCAGCGACCCCGATGCCACGATCTATTGGCTCGCGCGCATGATTGACGCAGGGGAGGATCCCAAGTTTATTGCGCGCCGTATTATGATCCACGCTTCTGAGGATGTTGGCAACGCCGATCCGCAGGCGCTTTTGGTGGCGCATGCCGCGTTTAAGTCTGCCGAGGTCATTGGCTATCCCGAATGTCGCATTAACCTGGCTCAGGCTGCGCTCTATGTGTGCTTGGCGCCAAAATCCAACGCGTGCGAGGCTTCGATCGATGCGGCGCTGGCCGATATTCGTAGCAGCGGCTTGCGCGAGGTACCGAGTTATCTGCGCGATCGTCATCGCCCGGGCAGCGATGAGTACGGTGTGTATAAGTATCCGCATGATTATCCCGAAGGCTGGGTCGACCAGCGCTATTTGCCCGAGGGTCTGGAGCGCGGCGCATTCTGGCAGCCTGCCGGCCGCGGTTGGGAAGAGTGGCGTGTGGAGCAAAGCGAGCGCGATCGTAGCGGCAACGCTCCTAAGTAGGTCATTGGCGCCTCGCGCATTCCCTTTGGGTAACTTTCCCCTTCTTTGGGGTACCATAAACAGCGTCTGTATTTCGATTCCTTTGGGAGGCTTGTATGGGTCCCATTCAAATTGTCCTGCTGCTACTTGCCATTGCCGGCGTGTGGGCTGTTATCGAGCTCGCGCTCACGCTGCGCAAGACCCGCACCGTCGTCGACTCGCTCGACAAGACGGTGAGCGACCTCAACAACACACTCGCCGAGGCACAGCCCGTGGTGGCAAAGCTCGATGGCGCCGTAGACGAGCTTACGCCGGCACTTGCCCAGGTGGAGCCGCTGCTCAAGTCGAGCAAGACTGCCGTTGACGCTCTGACGTCCAACCTCGTTGAGGTCGAAGCCGTGGTTCGCGACATCTCTGAGGTTACGGGCAGCGTGGCCGAGGCAAGCAACGCCGTGTCGAGCGTGACCGACTCTGCGGCTGGCGCCGTGCAGAAGCTCTTCAATAAGGTGAAGGCTCCTGCAGCCGACGCCGATCGCAAGCTCGCCGCCGTCGAGGCCGAGCAGCCTACCGAGCGCGTTCTGATTGGTGAGGCTGAGGACGAGGCCGCCGATGGTGCGGATGCAGCTCAGAAGGCCGCAGCCAAGCCTGCTCAGTATTACACCTATACGCCCGCCGAGACCTCCGAGGAGTCCTGCGATGAGTAGCGAAGCAACCTGCCCCATTACGCTGAGCGTTGCCGGTGATCCGCGTCTCGCGCGCTTGGTGCGCATGACGGCCGCCAACGTCGGCGCCCTGTGCTCTATGTCCGTCGATCGCATCGAGGATATTCGTATGGCCGCCGAGGAAGCCTTTATTTTTGGCTGTACGGCTGTTGATTCCGATGATATCTCGATCAAATTCGATGTCGACGAATCTCACGTGGGTATGACCTTTACCTTTGGCGATCAGGCGACTGTCGATGAGGATGACCAGGCTGCCATATATGCCGAGCTCATTTTGGCGAGCGTGTGCGATTCCTACGAAAAGACTACGGTGCCCCTAACGCTTTCCCTCGACCTCAAGGCGGATATCTAATATGACCGAACGTTCCCGGAGCGGCAAGACCGCTTGGGACAAGGAGAAAACCCGCGAGCTGTTTCGTCGTTATAAGGAGACCGGTGATCCGGATGCCCGCGAGCAGCTCGTCATGTCCCATATGAACCTGGTAAGGTTTCTTGCCAACAAATTTAAGAACCGCGGCGAGCCGCTCGACGACCTTTTGCAGGTCGGCTATCTGGGCTTGCTCAAGGCTATCGATCGCTTTGACCCCGAGCGCGGGCTCGAGTTCACCACGTTTGCCACACCTACCATTCTGGGTGAGATTAAGCGTCATTTCCGCGACAAGGGCTGGAGCGTGCGCGTGCCCCGTCGCTTGCAGGAGCTCTCGGCCAAGGTCAACCAGGCTACCGATAAGCTCACCAACGAGCTACAGCGTTCGCCCAAGGTTGAGGAAATCGCCGATTACCTGGGCGTGACCGTCGACGAGGTGCTCGAAGCCATGGAATCGTCCTCGGCCTATACCTCGGTGCCCATCGAGGCTCCCGGCGCGTCCGATTCCGATGATGCGCCCTCGATTCTCGACCGCTATGCCGACGACGACAACGAGCTTGACTTTACCGATGACCGCCTGGTGATTGAGGAGGCCATTCGCGATTTCTCGCCGCGCGAGCGCGAGGTAATTGAGCTGCGCTTTGTGAAGGGCATGACCCAGATCGAGATCGCCAAGAAGCTGGGCATCTCGCAGGTACAGGTCTCGCGCCTACTGCGCCGTACCCTTAAGAAGATTCAGGACAAGATCGACCCCGACGGAGTGATGGTTCGTTCATGAATGAGCACCCCCAACAAACCGACCGCACGCTGCGCGATACCCGTATTCTGACGTTGCGCATTTGGGGCGTCGTCGGCTGCATTGTCATCGCCGCCGTCATCTTTAACCTTATGGGCATCCTGGCGCCGGTCATCGAGTTTCTCGCTGTCGGTTCCATCATCGCTTTTGTGATGTCGCCGATCACCAACTGGCTCGAGCACCATGGTGTGAATCGCGGCATCGGTTCGCTCATCGCGCTTATTGTGGTCGTTGCCGTGCTCGTCGGTGTCGTCTGCATCTTGTCGCCGATTCTCTTTGGTCAGATCATGGAAGTCCTGAGCCGCCTGCCTGAGCAGCTTCGTGTTGCAGGTGGCGACCTCAATGAGATGATCTCGCATGCCAAGACGCTCAACAACACGCCGCTCAAGGAGTATCTGGACGATAACCTTTCTTCGCTCGTCACGGTGGCGTCCAAGTATGTCTCACAGATTGCCGCCGAGCTTGGCCGCGGTGTATTCCCGCTCATTACCAATACGGCCTCGCAGCTGTTCGTCATCTTCCTGGGCTTGGTGCTTGCCTATTGGTTGGCCTGCGACTATCCCCGCATGCACCACGAGGTCTGCACCATCATTGGTCAGGAAAAGGAGACCTCGTACCGTTTTATGGTTGCGATTCTTTCGCGCTCGGTCGGCGGCTACATGCGTGGCATGGTCGTAACGTCGATTTGTGGCGGCATCCTCGCTTTTATCGGCTTTACGCTCATTGGCCATCCGTATGCGGCACTCATGGCCATCTTTACCGGCATCATGCATTTGGTCCCGGTTGTCGGTCCCTGGGTGAGCGCTGCGATCGCCACGGTGCTCGGTTTTATGTTCAGCCCCATGCTGGCGTTGTGGACCTTGATCGTGACCATGGTGGCCCAAAACGTCACCGATAATGTCATTTCGCCTAAGGTCATGCAAAGCTCGGTCCAGGTGCATCCCATCATGAGCCTGACGGCCCTCGTTATCGGTTCGGCACTCATGGGCCCCATTGGCATGGTCATCGCCATCCCGTTGTGCGCGGCCCTCAAGGGCATTTTCGTCTACTACTTTGAGAACGAGACCGGCCGCCAGCTCGTTGCATACGACGGCGCCGTGTTTAAGGGAACTCCGTATCGCGATGCCGAGGGCAACCCGGTCGCCGCCTATGACGCGCTTGGAGACGATACGTTCATCTATGAGTCCGAGCTCATCGGCAACGAGACCGCGCCCGAGGCCAAAGCTATGCCCAAGCCCGAGCTCGAGAATCCCTGGATTAAGCTGTCGGGTCTTCAGCCCGACGCGACAGGCTTTTTCAAGAACCCCTTCGCCAAGGATGACGATTCCAATACGGACGACGACACCAAAACCGGCATCGACGGCTCCATGGATGATTCGGATTCCAAATAAGCTCCGTTAACGTTTCTTGATATTGTAGAAGATAAGAAACACGAGCAAAGCAACTGATAAGGGGCCGGCTACATAGAAATAGAGAATGTCAATTGCGCGTAGAGGGCAATAAGCGTTGTCGCCGGACGTCACTGCATACAGTACGTAGCCAAATGCTGGTTGGTTTGCGTACCATTGGGAGAAGGCCAAGAGCGCTAAAAGTACTACTACCAGAAGTGCATTCAGGACAAATCGTTTGCTTTTCATCGATCGCTCCTTCCGGATGGTTCTTATATAGCATTTTACCAAACCCATTTTTTTTCAAAGGATTGCTTAGTCCTAAATAACATGCACTTTCGCTGGAGGGTCGCTGTTTGGCGGTCCTCTTTTTTGCACAGGCGCGGTGGGATGGTAATATCGTTACGTTTGAACTGTTTCGATGTGAAACCGAGGAGATTCCCTCTATGAGTGCTGACTACCCGTCAATGACTACGGCCGAGATTCGCTCCAAGTTCCTCAACTTCTTTGAGGAGCGCGGTCTTAAGCTCTATCCTTCTTCGTCCCTCGTCCCCGACGATCCTTCGCTGCTGCTTGCCAACGCCGGCATGAACCAGTTTAAGGAGTACTACCAGGGCAAGAAGACCATGAAGGAGATTGGCGCGATCTCCTGCCAGAAGTGCGTCCGCACCAATGACATCGACTGCATCGGCGAGGACGGCCGTCACCTGTCCTTCTTTGAGATGCTTGGCGACTTCTCCTTTGGCGGCGTCTCCAAGCAGCAGGCCTGCGCTTGGGCCTTTGAGCTCATCACCAAGGAGTTCAAGCTGCCGCTCGACCGCCTGTACTTCACCGTCTTTACCGAGGACGACGAGACCCACGACGTGTGGCGCTCCCTGGGCGTTGCCGAGGATCACATTTCGCGTCTGGGCGAGGACGACAACTTCTGGGCCGCTGGCCCCACCGGCCCCTGCGGTCCGTGCTCCGAGATCTACTTTGACATGGGCGAGGAGGTCGGTTGCGGCAGCCCCGACTGCAAGCCCGGCTGCGACTGTGACCGCTTCCTTGAGTTCTGGAACCTCGTGTTTACCCAGTACGACCGCCAGGAGGACGGCTCCATGCCGGAGCTGCCGCACCGCAACCTCGATACGGGCATGGGTCTGGAGCGCATGGCCGCTATCATGCAGCACAAGACCGCCAACTACGACGGCGATTTGATGCAGCACCTCATCAAGCTCGGTGAGGAGATCAGCGGCAAGACCTATGACGCCGACGATTACTCCGGCGCCAGCCGCTCCCTGCGTATCATCGCCGACCACTCCCGTGCCGTCGACTTTATGATCTCGGACGGCATCCTGCCCGGCAACGAGGGCCGCGAGTACGTCCTTCGCCGCCTGCTCCGCCGCGCCGTGTTCCACGGTCGCCTGCTGGGCATCGAGGGTGCCTTCCTGACCAAGTTTATCGACGAGGTCAACGCTCAGATGGGCGAGGCCTATCCCGAGCTGCTCAAGAACGTCGCGCTCGTCAAGGGCATCGTCGCATCCGAGGAGGAGCGTTTCTCCACGACGCTCGACAACGGCCGTGTTTACCTGGACGAGGCCTTGGCCGCACTCGCCGAGGGCGCTGTGCTTCCGGGCGACGTTGCCTTTAAGCTGCACGACACCTTTGGTTTCCCCATCGACCTGACCGTCGAGATCGCCGGCGCCGCTGGCCATGACGTCGACATGGACGGCTTCACCGCCTGCATGGAGGACCAGAAGGCCCGCGCCCGCGCCAACGCCAAGGGCGACGCCTGGGGTAGCTTCAACGACGTGTGGGTCGAGCTTTCCGACAAGGTTTCCGCGACCGAGTTCGACGGCTATGACAACGACGTCATCGAGGGCTCCAAGGTTGTCGCCATTGTTCGCAACGGCGAGTCCGTCGAGTCCGCTGCCGCGGGCGAGGATGTCGAGGTTGTGCTCGACCGCACCCCGTTCTATGCCGAGATGGGCGGCCAGCAGGGTGATGCCGGCGAGCTTTGTGCCGAGGGCGTTTCGCTGACCGTTTCCGATACCAAGAACCACAACGGCCTGTATGCCCACGTCGCGCACGTTGCCGAGGGCACGCTGACCGTCGGTGCAACCGTGACCGCCGCGCTCGATGCCGAGCGCCGTGGCTTCCTGCGCCGCAACCACACCGCCACGCACCTGCTCGACGCTGCGCTTAAGCAGGTCCTGGGCGAGCATGTTTCCCAGGCCGGCTCGCTGGTGACGCCCGAGCACCTGCGCTTTGACTTCACGCACTTCGAGGCCCTGTCCTCCGAGCAGCTCAAGGCTGTCGAGGACCTGGTCAACCAGCAGATCTTCGCTTCCAAGCCGGTCGTGACCCGTGTCATGGGCATCGACGAGGCTAAGGCCGCCGGCGCTGTCGCACTGTTTGGCGAGAAGTACGGCGATGTCGTCCGCGTCGTCTCCGTGGGCGCCGAGGACCAGCCGTTCTCCCGCGAGCTCTGTGGTGGCACCCATGCCGCCAATACCGCCGAGATCGGCCTGTTCAAGATCATTTCCGAGTCCTCCACGGGCTCGAACGTCCGCCGCATTGAGGCTGTGACCTCCAAGGGCGCTCTCGATTACATGGCCGACCGCCTGGCGCTCGTTGACGCCGCTGCCGCTGCGCTCAAGTGCCGCGTCGACGAGGTTCCCGCCCGCGTGGAGAACCTGCAGGCCGAGCTGCGCGAGACTTCCAACAAGCTCAAGAAGGCTCTGACCGGTGGCTCCTCCGACGCCATTTCCAGCGCCATCGACGGCGCTGTCGAGCTGAATGGCTACAAGCTCGTTGTCGCTGAGCTTCAGGGTCTCGAGGCCGCAGACCTGCGCAACGTTTGGGATACCGTGCACAAGAAGGTCGCCGGCCCTGTCGCCTGCGTCGTCGCCAGCGTGACCGAGAAGGGCACCCCGGCCCTGCTCGCCGCCGGCTCCGATGACGCCGTGAAGGCCGGTTTCCACGCCGGCAACGTGATCAAGCAGATCGCGGGCCTGGTCGATGGTCGCGGTGGCGGTCGTCCCAACATGGCCCAGGCCGGTGGCAAGAACGCCGCCGGTATCGCCGATGCCCTCGCGGCCGCCAAGACCGCGCTCGGCGCCTAAGAACCTAGGTTGTCGCTGTGGTCGCGCTCGCGCTGGACATAGGGGAGACCAGGATTGGCATTGCCGTCTCGAGCCGTGATGGCAAGATGGCGATGCCTGTCAAGGTGCTGCCGGCTGCCGAGGTCACTGGCATGGCAAAGACGTTTCGCTACCTGGTCGAGGACTATGAGCCCGATATCCTGGTAAGCGGACGTCCCTTGACCATGGCCGGTGAGCCCGGCCCCCAGGCCGAGCGCGTCGCCGCCGTGGCCCAAAAGATTGCCGACGAGCTCGAACTTCCGCTGGAGTTTGAGGACGAGCGTCTGTCCTCGCAGGAGGCCAAGCGAATCCTGCGGGAGCAGGGGCTTAACGAAAAGCAGATGAGGGGCAAGATTGACATGATCGCCGCCAGCCTGTTCTTGCAGACATGGCTCGATCGTAAAAACGAGGAGGTTCAGCATGTCTAGCGCTCCCGATCCGCGCCAGCAGAGTCGTACACGGCAGCCCGCGCCGCGTCCTGCTCAGCCTGGTCAGCGCCCGGCACAGCCGACGCAGCGTTCGGCTCAGCCTACTCAGCGTGCTGCTCAACAGCCCGCCGCTCGTCCCGCGCGGCCCGCTGGCGGCGCTCGTTTTAAGCAACAGGCTCCTGCCCAGCGCACGCAGGGGCAGGCCCCGCAATCACGCTCCCACGCACATCATGTTCATGGTTCGCATGGCGTTGCTCCGGCCACGCGCTCGAGCTATAACACGCACGCCCGCCGTGGTACCCAAAAGAAAAGCTCCCCGGTGCCTATGATTATCGGTGGCGTCGTCGCCGTGCTTGCGCTTGTCGCGATCGTTTTCTTTGTCGTGCCGGCCGTCAAGGGCTTCTTTGGCGGTGGGGATGCGAAAGTCGCTGCTGGCCAGCAAGTTACTATCACGATTCCCGATGGTGCCTCGGGTGACAGCATCGCTTCGATTCTCTCCGAGAACCATATCGTCGATGATCCCAAGGATTATTACGCGGCGGTCAAAAAGCTCAACGCCGACATGTCGCTTAAGCCTGGCACCTACTCGTTCACCACACTCATGGACGCGACCAAGGTCGTTCAGCAGCTCATGGAAGGCCCCAATGCGGGCTCCGATGCGCTGACTATCCCAGAGGGCCTGACGGTTGACCAGGTTGCCGACCGCGTGGCCAAGGCGTACGACAGTATTTCTAAGGAGGACTTCCTTAACCAGGCCAAGGCGAGCAATTATGTGAATGATTACGCTTTCCTTAAAGACGCCGTGAACGATTCGCTCGAGGGTTTCCTGTTCCCCAAGACCTATTCGCTTGGTAAGGACCCAAGCGCCGATGATGTGATTCGCGCCATGCTTGACCAGTTCAACGCCGAGTATAAGTCACTTGACTTTGCCAGCTGCGAGGCCAAGATCAAGGAGCGCTATGGCGTGGAGATGTCCGATTACGACATCGTTAACCTTGCCTCGATTGTCGAGCGCGAGGGCCTCAACGCCGATCAGCGCGCTCATGTGGCATCGGTTTTCTATAACCGTCTGGCGGGCAAGCTCGATGGCCTGCGCTACCTCAACAGCGACGCGACCATGATGTACGTCACCGGTGGCGAGGTTACCGCCGACGACCTGCAGAGTGATAGCCTCTATAACACCTATAAGCACGAGGGCCTCCCGCCCACGCCCATTTGCTCTCCGTCGCTCGAGGCGCTCAAGGCCACCCTTGAGCCGACCGACTCCGACGACCTGTATTTCTACATTACGCAGGACGAAGAGTATTTCTCGAAGACCTACGAAGAGCATCAACAGTCTTGGAATTGATCATGAGGATTTTTAGCCCCAAACGATATGTTGCCTCGGTCGATCGCATCGACCTCGATACCCTCTGGGCCGACGGCAAGCGCGCCATTCTGCTCGACCGCGACAACACCCTGGTGCCACGTGATACCGAGCAGGTACCCGCTGCGGTCTCCGCCTGGCTCGAGGCCGCCCATGCTAAGGGCTTTAAGCTGTGCATGGTGTCCAACAACTGGCATCGCGACCAGGTTATGGCGTCGGCGCGCGAGCTGGGGCTCGAGGCCATCAGCCATGCCATGAAGCCGGCGCCCTTTGCCCTCAAAGCGGGTCTTAAGCGTCTGGGCGCCACGGCTGACGAGGCCGTTCTGGTCGGCGATCAACTGTACACGGACGTGTGGAGCGGAAACTTTGCCGGCGTTGACACTATTCTGGTCAAGCCGCAGGCAACCCAGGACCTGTGGTACACGCAGATCTTCCGTATCTTTGAGCGCCGGGCCCTGCGCGACCTTCCCTGCGAGGAATAGGTTTCGCCATGTCTCAGCACATCAAACACGGCTGCGACCATATCTTCTTTATCGGCTTTTTGGGCGCGGGCAAGTCGACGCTTGCGCGCAACGTGGGCACTATGTTCAAGCGTCGATTCATCGATACCGATCGTTTGGTTGTGCGTCGATGCGGCAAGTCGGTGACCGAGATTTTTAAGACCGAGGGCGAGGATCGTTTTCGGGAGCTCGAGACCTCGGCACTCCGTTCGCTTCAAAGCGAGCGCAGCCTGCTGGTATCGTGCGGAGGTGGCATCGTCGAGACGCCGGTGAACATTGAACTGATGCACGAGATGGGTACGTGTGTGTACCTCGAAGGCGACTTTGAGGACTCGTTGCGTCAGATTCGTCGCTCCGATACCCGGCCCGATTTCCGCTCGCCCGAGCATGCTGCGCGCCTGTTTGAGCATCGCCGTCCGCTGTATCGCCAGGCCGCCGATATTACCCTTGATATTCGCAACAAGTCCTTCGAGGACGTTTCCTACCTTTGTGCCGAGATGCTTTTGGAGCGTGGGCTGCTATGATTCGCCGTCAACTTATCAATTTCCAAAACCGCAGTGTCGATGTCCGCGTCGGATTGGGTGCGTTCGAGGAGCTGTCGCGCATGTTTGCCTCGGCTGTGGGCAAGCCTAAGCGCGCGATGGTGGTTTGGAACGACGCCACATCCGAGCGCTTTGGTGAGGTCGTCGAGCATGCACTGGTCGATGCCGGCTTTGCCGTGTCGCTGCTCGTCCTCGAGGTTTCGCCTGCCGGCGCTACGCTGGGCGATGCCGATACCGTCTTTGGCGCCCTGTCGGCTAATGTCATTACCTGCGACGATCTCGTTGTTGCCGTTGGCGATGCCGCAACCTGCTCGGTCGTTTGCTGGTGTGCCAATCAGTGGTGCGGTCGCACCGAGTGCGCCCTGCTACCGACGACGTTCGATGCCATGCTTACGGTCGCGACGACCATGAAGCCGCTCGTCGCCTCGTCGGCGAATGCGCTTCCCGCTATCGCGTTCCGTCCCGAGCCGGGCCTGGTCGTGTGTGACCTCGACCTTGTTCGCGAGGCGGACCCCGAGGACCTCAAGCTCGGCTATGTGGTACTTGTTGGCACCATGCTTTCGAGCAGCAAGTCCCGCTGGAATCAGTTTACCGAGACCGTCCCCGAGATTCTCGCGGGCGAGGAGGTCGCGCTCGTCAATGCCGTTCAGTGGTCTCAGACTGCCCGCAAGGACGTACTGATGGCCACGAACCCGAGCGCCCGCCATGCGCTCGATTTTGGCAAGACGGGGGAGCGTACCCTGCGCGCCTGCTTGGGCGATGCCGCTTCGCAGATCCCTGCCTACCAGCTGTTGTCCGAGGGCATGCGTTTTGAGGCGCGCGTTGCCCACGATGCTTGCGACTTCGATATCGATTACGTCTTTGAGGTCGATGACTGCCTGGAGGACTTTGGCATCGAGGAGCTTGCCTTCGACCTGGAGCCCACCGCGTTTATCGAGGAGTTCCGCAGGCAGCAGTTCGCCCGCTCGAACCGCAGCATGCTGCCGCTGCCCGCGGCACTCGGCGCCATTCGTCTAACGAGCGTTGAGGACGAGGTTCTTGAGCGCCATGCTCACGCCTACTTGGCTTCTCGCAAAGAACTTCTCTAAGATTTATTGACATCCATCGTCTTTCGTATCATGTTGAGGGGCGGGTTTTCAATCGGTTGCGGATCGCATGCGATTCCGTCGTTCGGTTGAGACCCGTCCCGCACTTTTTGAGACAATAAGAAAGGAATCTGCATGTCTGAGTTTGCTGCCGGTCCTGCCGGTCGTATCGAGCGTGTCCGTGCCCTGATGGTCGAGCGCGGCTACGACGCTATCGTGGTACGCGACGAGGCCAATCTTCGTTGGCTCACGGGCGTGAAGGGCGTCTTCGACTACACCTTCGAGTTCCCGCACGCGGCGTTTATTACGGCTGACCAGTGCCTGTTCCATACCGACTCGCGCTACCTCAACAGCTTTGAGGAGAACACGCCCGCCGGCAGCCCCTGGGTCTACGACATGGACGAGGGCACCATCCCCGGTTGGGTCGCCGGCAAGATCGCAGCCAACAAGTGCCGCGTCTGCGCTGTCGAGGACGATATGCAGATCAACTTCTACCAGGGTATTCAGCGTGGTCTGGAGGATTGTTCCGTCGCCTGCATATTGCCGCTGATGCATGACGACATCCGCAAGATGCGCGCCATCAAGGACGCCGAGGAGATCGAGCTCATGCGCCATGCGCAGTCGATCACCGACGCCGCCTTCCAGCATATGCTCGGCTTTATTAAGCCCGGTATGACCGAGAAGCAGGTTCGCAACGAGCTCGAGAACTTTATGTTCGCCAACGGCGCCGACAGCCTGGCCTTCGGCTCCATTGTGGCGAGCGGCCCCAACACCGCCAATCCGCACGCCGTCCCGAGCGACCGTGTGATTGAGAAGGGCGACTTTGTCCTCATGGATTACGGCGCGGGCTACTGCGACTATCGTTCCGACATGACGCGCACCGTCGTGATGGGCGAGCCTACCCAGGGGCAGCTCGACCTGTATGCGCTCGTGCGTCGTACGCACGAGGAGTGCGTCGCCGCCATCCATCCGGGCGTCGAGGGCAACGACATTTTCAAGCTTTCCAAGAAGATCATCGGCGATGCCGGCTATGGCGATTACTACAACCATGGTCTGGGCCACGGCGTTGGTATCGACATCCACGAGCTGCCCAACTTCAACCGCAGCAAGAACATCATCGAGGTCGGCTCGGTTATCACCATGGAGCCCGGCGTCTACCTGCCCGGCGTGGGCGGCGTGCGCCTGGAGGACTACGGCGTGGTCACCGAGAACGGCTACGAGCCCTTCACCAAGACCCCGCACGACCTGCATATTATCGATTGCTAAACCATCCATTTGGGTTTTTGGAGGCGGGGCGTCCGGATCGATTCGGGCGTCCCGCGTTCTCTTTTTATGCGCTCGCCGCAGCCGCCGTCTGCAAGTGTATAATTTCGCTCGTATGTAATTTGGACGTTTGTGCGTCTAGCCAATAACAAGAAAGGTCGCTATGCCTACTATCTCTACCGCCGACTTCAAGAACGGCCTCGGTCTCCGCATTAAGGACAAGGTCTACACCATCGTCGAGTTCCAGCACGTCAAGCCGGGCAAGGGCGGCGCTTTCGTGCGCTACAAGACCCGCGACATCAAGAGCGGCCGCGTCGTCGAGAACACCTGCAACGCCGGCACCAAGTTCGAGAGCGTCATGCTCACCACCCGTGAGTTCCAGTACCTCTACAACGACGGCGCCGACTACATCTTCATGGATAACGAGTCCTACGAGCAGGTTCCCGTTCCCGAGGATATGGTGGGCGAGAACGCCAAGTGGCTGCGCGAGAATGACACCTGCCAGCTGCTCTTCGCCGACGACGAGCTCATGGGCGTGACCCCGCCGATGTTCATCGAGACCACCATCGTCCAGACCGACCCGGGCTTCAAGGGCGATACCGTCCAGGGTTCCACCAAGCCGGCCACCATCGACACCGGCGCTGTCATCCAGGTCCCCATGTACCTCAACGAGGGCGAGGTCATTAAGGTTGACACCCGCGACGGCAAGTTCGTCTCCCGCGTCTAGCAACCAACTCTTCTAGGAGGACTCATGCCCCAGGAAATCAAGATTGACGGCATCGGCATTTCGCCCGATGTTCTGACCGCCATCGTCTCGCGCGCCGTCACGGATGTCGAGGGCATCGCCTCCGTGGGCGTCAAGGACCTTGCCACCAACCTTGTCTCCATGATGCTTTCGTCCAAGGCCCCGGCTTCTGAGCCGGCGGTCGGGGCCGAGGTCATCGGCGACAAGCTCGCGCTTACCGTGCGCGTCGTGGTGTTCTTTGGCTATCCGTTCAAGAAACTCGCCGAGGCCGTTCGCGCCGCCGTGGTTGCCGCCATCGACGCCCAGGTGGGCGTCGAGGTCGAGCGCGTTGACGTTTGCATCGACGGCCTCGTTTTCCCCAAGGAGTAACCTTTGAGCCTTAAGGTTTATCGCGGGCGTACGCTTGCCCGCAGTCAGGCGCTGCAGCTGCTGTTCCAGGCCGAGGCCACGGACAGCCCGCTCGAGCGCGTCCTCGAGGGCGATTTCCTGATCTCGAAGGGTCCCCTCGATCCCTACGCGCTGGAGCTGTGCCGCGGTGCCTACGAGCACATCGACCGCATCGACTGCGCCCTGCGCTCCGTCGCCAAGAACTGGGATCTTATGCGTATGCCCGGTGCCGACCGCAATCTGCTGCGTATCGCCGTCTATGAGATGCGCTTCCTCACCGACGAGGAGGTCTCGGACGCCATCGTGATCAACGAGGCGGTCGAGCTTGCCAAGGCCTATGGCACCGACCAGTCCGCGTCGTTTGTCAACGGCGTGCTGGGCAAGATCGCTCGTAGCGAGGAGCTGCCGGGCGAGGACCTCTATCAGGAGCTACTGGCCGAGGACCGTGCCCGCGAGGAGGCCCAGGCCGCCGAGGCTGCCGCCAAGGTTGCCGCCGCTCAGGCTGCGACCGGCGTTCTCGACGAGGATGCCGAGGTCGCCGAGGCCAAGACCGGTACCGTCAAGGAGTAGCCATGCCAGAGGGTTCCGTCCGCAACTTCGACGAGATCTCGGACCGCTTGGACCAGATTATCGCGACCGTTCGCTCCAAGGATACGTCCCTGGAGCGTTCGCTCGATCTGTTTGACGAGGCGATTGAGCTGGGCTCCCGTGCGGTCGATATGGTCGATAAGTTTGAGCTGACGCCTCGCGAGGCCGATAAGCTCGAGCAGGAATACGATGAGGATGCGGCAAACGAATCCCAGGATAGCCAGGCCGCGTCCCCGGATACGAATGGTTGATGGCATTCATGAAACGTGTGCGTCTCGATGACGAACTGATTTCACAGGGCATCTGCGCCGATCGCGCGGATGCCCTTCGCACTCTTATGGCCGGCTTGGTCTCGAGTGGTGGCGAGCGTTTGACCTCCCCGGGCCTTAAGGTGACGCCCGGTTTGCCCCTGCACGTGAAGGGCCGTATTCCCTATGTGGGGCGCGGCGGGCTCAAGCTCGAGGGTGCGCTCGATGCGTTTTGTATCGATCCCACGGACCTTGCTTGCCTTGAT
This sequence comes from uncultured Collinsella sp., assembly GCA_900546425.1. Lineage (GTDB taxonomy): Bacteria > Actinomycetota > Coriobacteriia > Coriobacteriales > Coriobacteriaceae > Collinsella. The sequence continues at coordinate 20,271 of URCU01000018.1, forward strand.
GTGGGCTGCTCCACGGGCGGCTTTACCGATTGTCTGCTCAAGCGCGGCGCCGCTACAGTTGTTTCGGTCGATGTGGGCCGCGCCCAGTTTGATTGGTCGCTGCGCCAAGACGATCGCGTGACGCTCCATGAGCGCACCAACGTGACACAGCTGCCCGAGCTCGGCTACGGCGGCGCTTTCGACCTGGCGGTGTGCGATGTGTCGTTTACGAGTATTGCGAATATCATCGACGCCGTGCTGGCGTGCCTGAAGCCGTCGGGTTCGTTTTGCACGCTCGTAAAGCCCCAGTTTGAGGCACCGGCTGCGCTGGTGGGCGACGGCGGTATCGTGACAGACCCCGCCGTCCGTTGCGATACGCTCGTGGCGGCGATCGAGCTCTTTGCCGCTAAGGGCCTGTTCCCGCGCGACGTGTGCGTGTCGCCCATCCATGGCGCCAAGGGTAACGTTGAGTTTTTCCTGTACGGCACGAGGTTTGCCCCCGGCGAGCGCGCCGAGGCTGAGTTGCAATCCCAGGTATCGGTTTTGAGCGAGAAAGCTGCAACGCTATGAAGGTCTTTCTGGTTCCCAATTACTACAAGCAAGAGGCGGTCGAGAGCGGCCTGATGCTCGAGCTTTGGCTTTCGCGCCAGGGCTACGAGGTCGCATGGGCTGCCGACCAGCGCTCCAAGATCCAGAGCGCGCCCGATGTTGACGATGCCGACTTGGTTATTACGCTCGGCGGCGACGGCACGCTGCTGCGTGCCGCCCGCATTCTCAACTACCGTGAGATTCCCATTTTGGGTCTTTCCTATGGTCATTTGGGTTTTTTGACGGCCGCGAGCCCCGAGGAGCGCGACATTTTGCAGGTCGTGAGCGATGCCCTGTCCGGCGAGCTCCATGTGAGCCGCCGTGCCACCATCGCCGCCGATATTGTTTCGGTTCGCGAAGACGGCACGAAGGATGTTGTGCGCACGTTTGCCCTCAACGATATGGCGCTTACGCGCGGGCCCCTGTCCGATATGGTCGAATTCGACATCACGGTGTCCGGCCATCATATCGACCGCCTGCGCGGTGACGGCGTGGTTGTATCGACGGCGACTGGCTCCACCGGCTATGCGCTTTCTGCCGGCGGCCCCATCGTCAGCCCCGATTACACGGGCATGGTCTGTGTGCCCATCGCTCCGCATACTATTCAGGCTCGCGCTTTTTTGACCTCGCCGAGCGATGTCGTGGAGATCTTTATGTCCGATGACCGCCCGAGCGTTCCGGCGATCGCCATCGATGGACAGTTTATTACCTGCGATGGCACGGTCGAGAGCGTGGCTGTGCGCCGTGGTCCCGGCGATGTGCTGCTGCTTGATTATGGTCCCGAGAGTTTCTATAACTCGGTGAGCCGCGTGTTCTACGGAGTGCGTCATGATCGATGAGCTGCAGGTTTCCAACATTGCACTCATTCGCGAGGCGACGTTGGTTCCGAGCACGGGTCTAACGGTTCTGACTGGAGAAACCGGCGCCGGTAAGACCGCGCTGCTCTCGGCACTCAAGCTCATTTTGGGCGAGCGCGCGGATTCGTCGACGGTGCGCGAGGGCGAGGCACTTGCCAGCGTCGAGGCGCGCCTGTTTGATGGCCCACACGACACGGAGGGCTTCACCGTGCAGCGCAGCCTTTCTGCCGAGGGCCGCAGCCGTGTAAAAATTGACGGCCGCATCGCCAGCGTGCGCGAACTTTCGGAGCGCGTCGGCGTGATGATGGATCTTTGCGGTCAGCACGAGCACCAGCGCCTGCTCGACCCGGCGCATCATGTTGCCATGGTCGATGCCTGGGCAGGGCGCCCGGCACTCGAGGCGCTCGAGCACTACCGTGCTTGCTTTCAGGCATCGCGTGCGGCTGCCAAGGAGGTCCGTCGCGTCGAAGAGGCCTCGCGTGCGCAGGGGAGTCGCGTCGAGGAGGCGCGCTTCGCCCTGGAGCGCATCGCCGAGGTCGACCCCAAGCCGGGTGAGTATGAGGAGCTCGAGGAGCTGCTGCCGCGCTCCGAGCATGCTGAGGTGTTGGTGGCCACGGCCAACGATGCCCATGCATCGCTTGCAGCTGAAGGGGGAGCGCTCGATGCCGTGAACAGTGCCGTGGCGGAGCTCTCTCGTATGGCTACTGTCGATCGAAAGCTGGGCGACATTGCCGATGCGCTTTCGGATGCCTGCATCTCGCTTGAGGATTGTGCCAACGAGCTGCGCGCCTATCGCGATGGGGTCGCTTTCGATCCGCGCGAGCTGGCTCGTATGCGCGAGCGTTATTCCGATCTTAAGGGTTTGCTACGTCAGTGGGGACCCACCATGGGCGATGTCTTTGCCATGCGCGATCGCTCACAAGAGCTGTTGTCGCTGGTCGATGATGGTGATGAGCGGATCAAGAAGGCTCGCGAGGCGCTCGGGTGTGCCGAACGCGAGCTTTTTGCTGCTGCCAAGGCGCTTAAACGCGTGCGGAATACCGCAGCCCCTCGCTTTTGCCACGAGGTTGGCCGTCAGATGGCGCGCCTGGAGATGGGCGACGCCGAGCTCGTTTGGGAGTCGCGCGATCTTCCGCGTGCCGAATGGACGCTGGCGGGGCCTTCGAGCTATGAGCTTTTGTATCGCACTGGTGCCGGATTGACGCCGCGCCCCCTGCGCCGCATTGCGTCGGGCGGCGAGCTGAGCCGCGTCATGCTGGCGAGCAAGGTCGTTCTCGGTAACGCGGACGGCGTGGATACGCTGGTGTTCGACGAGGTCGATGCCGGTGTCGGCGGCTCTACAGCACGTGCCCTCGCGAGCGTGCTGGCAGATCTCGCCGCTACGCATCAGGTGATTGTCGTAACCCACCTGGCGCAGGTCGCTGTCATGGCCGACAAACACTACGTGGTGAGCAAAGAGCCCGGCGACGTTCCCCAGACGCATCTGGATGAGGTGGCCGGGGACGCCCGCATCGCAGAGATCGCCCGTATGCTGAGTGGCGATCAATCTGAGGCAAGCCTGGCACATGCCAAGCAGATGTTGGAAGAGGCTCGAGGTTAGAACGAGCTGACAGTGTTGGCGGGGACAAAATATCAGCAATTGTTGCACCGCCACTTGCTTGTCTGGCCCGACCGTCAAAAACTATGCCGGTTTACTACGATGAATCGGCGTAGCTCGAGCACAGCTAAAATTGTAAAAAGAAAACCGCAGGTAGAACCCCTGCGGTTTTCTTTTAAAACACGATGTGGTCGCATATTCCGATTTCATCGTAGTAAACCGGCATAGTTTTATCGGAACGGTACATAACGTCCCCTGATAAAACCTACTCCACGACCTTATCCGGCTGGATGAGCTCCTCGTAGTAGCTGATATGCTCGCGGGCGTCTTCAATCTCGGGCAGCAGGAAGTTGTAGATAACCTCGATGATCATCGTGGCACTCATCTTGGAGAACGCAAAGTCGCCCGTGGTGAGCAGTGCCTCGTGGTTCACAGTATTAAAGGTGTAGTCTGCCAGGCGAGCAAGCGGGGACTTGCTGTCGCTGCTGATGACGACAACGGTGGCGCCACAGCCGCGAGCCGCTTTTGCCATGCGATTCAGTCGACGCGACTTGCCGGAGTTCGAGATCAGCACGATGACATCTCCGGGGCGCAGCGTAAGCGCAAAACCAATCGAGGTCTCGCTGATGGTGCTTGCCATACAGCGAAGGCCCAGCTGCGAAAACTTAAACGTCGCGTCGAGCGCGACGGCGTTGGTGTTGCCTACGGCTGCAAACTCGATAGCCCCTGCGTTCTTAAACGCGTGCACGACGGCTGCCAGCGTGTCGTGATCAATGCCATCGATAGTCGCATTGAGCTCGCTTACCTTGGCAGCGAGAATATTCTTGAGGCTCTGCTCCATATTGTCGAGCGATACCTCGTCGGTGAGTCCTTCATTGCGCTGGCTCTCCAGATCGCGCGCCAGCGAAAACTGAAAACTGCGAAAACTGCCAAAACCCAGTTTGCGGCAGAAGCGCGAGACGGTTGCCTCGGAGGTTGCGGCAGCGCGCGAAAGCTGAGCGGCTGTCAGACGCGGGGCCTCGGACTGGTGCTCTAGGATATAGTCGACAATGCGCTGCTCGGACTCGCTGTACCCCCTGTGCATACTAATAAGGGAGAGTGCGCTCTTGCTGCTATCGGACATGGGACGGCTCCTGGCTGGCATAAAAATCGGACTTGTTATGTAATGTCGTAGTATAGGGGCATTTTCAGTTTCAAGATACACCTTGCCGTTTCAATAGTTGATGGTAAACTTTCATCAACCGTTTACGGTAATGAAAGAACCTTTCACCGGAGAAATGAGCTGTATTTCTTCTCGTACAAGCGGTGACTTGGTATCTTTCAGATGTGGAAATACGCGCATTGAAGCGCGTGTAGGGGCTGTCTCTTATACACATCTGACGCTGCCGACGATCGCATAAG